>JAUYQG010000033.1 GCA_030695645.1 Legionellaceae bacterium | reverse complement strand
TAAATTAGACTAATTAATTATCCTGAATGTATATTTTCTTACAAATAAAGCCGGTTGTGTCAAGCATTGTAAGCTTATAAATATCACAGATCTAAAATTATTTGGACAGAACTGCATGCGTCTTTTTGCATGCGGTTTTGTCCAAAGTCCAATAACATATAAAGTTGTCATTTAATTGAGAACGATGCCGCGTTTAAACAGAGTCGATTGTAAGAAATAGGCAACTAATACCATAAGTACGCCCAAAACGCAGGTAGTCAAGCCAACGGTAAAATAATAATGTTGATAAATAGGTAGGCTTTGTACTGGTGACGTGATGCTGTCAGGAATCGCAACCCAACCTGCTATCCGTCCTGAAATAGTACTGGATAATGAACTACCCAGTAACCAGACACCCATAGCAAAGGCTAATCCCTCTTGGTTGCAATAAAGACCAATCATACTTAAGCCGATCGCACTGACCCACAATTCTCCTAAGGTAATTAATATATAAGTCAAGGCAATGTAGTTTCCATTAACGATGCCATGATTGGCATGCAGGGCTGCGTAATTCATGATAAGGAGTGCGGATCCCGCAAATAAAGTGCCACAAGCAAATTGATAAGGAATAGAAAAGCGGGGAAACGAACGATAAAAACGAGGTAATTGCAGACCGAGAGCAATGATTAATATGGGATTGAGCATTTGATATTGTGCCGGTGAAATCACAAATCCTAATAAATTGGAGTCTGAATTATTTTGAGCGAATAAGACGAGAGTACTGTTCATTTGGTTATAGATTACAAAAAATACGATGGACTCAAGAATGAGCACAAAAGCGACAAATTGTTTAAAACGTGCCTCACCGACTAATTTGAGCGTTTTCATTAAAAACCAAATAATCCCCACAGCACAGCCGATACTGACCAAAATATTAGCTAAAAAAATGTGAGAATACGCGAACAGTGTGAACATATATATCGAGATGAAATATAGAAACAAGTAATATTTAGCGGACGTTGGTAAAAATTTGGTATCCTTTCCCCAGGCAACGTTATTGTATATTTTATAGCGATATGCAAAATTAAGTGCAGCAATTGCTTTACCAACAAATGTTAAAGTGAGCACGGAGAGTGGACCATAACGACTTTCAAATAATTCTGGTGCGACAATAGCGGCTAACAAGGCACCGATGTTGATGGCCATATAGTAGTACGTCATGGCTGATTTCGCTTTGACAGCATCATCTGAATAAATATGTGAAACCATGGTTGATGCCGTTCCAATAAGCAAAGAATTGGATGCCGGGATTAAGGCATACGCTGCAATAAATAAGGCATCACCATGGGTAGTTATCGTATATCCGCTAAGCATGACTAGCAAATAACCTATTGCTAAAAAGATACCACCCAGTAAGATACTTCGCCGGACGCCTAAAACACTGTCCGCCATATAGCCCCCCAAAATGGGCATCAGATACCCCGTAGCTTGGCTGATACCGATGAAGGCATAGGCTTTGGCCTGATTGTATCCAAGACCATGAGAAAATAGAGGTCTTGTTAAAAAAAGTATGAGGATGGTATTTAATGCGTATGATGAAAACTGGCTCCAGAATGTTATCATGATGATGTTGGAGGTTTGTTGTATGCGGGAATTAAGTTGAGGCAAATAGCGTTTCATTATTTTTATATCCTAGGGATATGACCGGATTGTATTATTCTACGATAGTTTAAAAACGAAGTAATAGCTATTGGACTTTGGACAAAAAGACATGAAAAGAGCCTCAACGATCCTGTTGTCGATGAAGCTGCAATACACCTGGTATCAAAAATCGAACATGCCAACTCCGCTGCTGATTGGCAAGCGATCGAAGAGCTATTTCAACGACCAGAGTTTATGGACAATACAGTTGAGTCAAAGAGACAAATACTGTTGAATAAAATAACCGAATTGCGAACGTATTGCATTTCAGAAAATGATTATATTTTAATAAACCATATCAATAGACTTGAGGGAGAAGTCATGGATGCATCGGCATCCAATATTGACGGTCTGATGGGTAAAATTAACGATTCAATTGTTTTAGCTAATTCGGCAGAAGCAAGGACAATACGCATCGAGGTCAACCGCCTAAAGGACCTCGGTGTTGCAGGAGAAGAAACAATCAAAAAGATTGAAAGGGCGCTGACTTATATTCCGATCGAGGAACGTGCAACAGTACTGAGTCACGTGGACCATACGGAAATTAGACAAATAGAACCTTGGCAAAATGACAGTTTAAATCAAGAGAATAACAACGAACCAAGGCAAAATGACAGTTTAAATCAAGAAAATAACAAGGAACCAAAGCATGAGAATTGTTTTGCTTTTTTTAAAAAAATAGTTCAAAGAAACAAAGAGGAGCATAATCAAAGATCACAACATAGTTCAGAGAAGAGTGCGCAAAAACTCACCAAATAATACCGTTGATGAATGTTCAAATAGAGAGCTGATTGCTAATAGATACGTGTTATCAGCAATCGGAGCGTAATCAATCAACTCACCGAGCTCTGCATGTGTCTCTGGATCAAGTAAAGTTTGACCCGAATGGGGCACTGAATCCATTTCAACCGTGAATAACTTCATATCATGTTTAAGTTTGGCTCGATAATGAGTGCGAGCGATAATCTCTTGTCCCTTATAACACCCTTTATTAAAACTTAAATAATCAGTGTTTTGCAATCCCAAACGATGAGGAAGAAAAAGTCCCCGTGAATTAGGGTAGATCTCAATTAGTCCTGCTTGAAGCGTTAGAGCATGCCATGCTAGCGACCCGCGGTGTTGTTCATTCATGGATTCTTGAAAAGCATTTGTATGATTTGAATTCACTAGAAACACATACAAATTATCCGTGAGTTGATAACAGCAATAAAAATCGGTAGCTGTCATGTCATGTGTTTTGGAGGGTAAGGTCGCATTAAAGGGAATACAGTCTTGAGGGTTTTGTAAGTAAAAACCAAAAACTCGCAATGATGGATTCGGCTTTAATTCAACTCGAGAAAAAAATGCGGCTTTTGTCAGCGATGTTTGAGTTGCATCCAGCAAGTCGTTGGGAAGTATCAGATGACATCCATCCCAGTTAACCACGTCCAGTAATGCCAGAATTCGACCTTGTAAGTTACATAATGCACCGGGTCGCATGTGGTGTTGATTCACTTCACGAACGTCGCAACTTAATTGTCCTTGTAAAAATTCATACGCTTTCTCACCAAGAACATCGAGACTACTCAAGTAGGATAGATCAAAACTATAGTTTGTATTGGCGTCAAAATGAAGTTCATCCTGTATAGGTAGACGATGTGATAATTTACGATCATTGATACTGTACATGTTTGTTCTCATAGCAATATTTTGTTTCGTAGAAGTATATATGATATGGTAGCGACCCGATATAAACTTTATTGATGCATCATGCTGTTAGAACAACAAAAGTCCAAATTAATATGGCATTGTCGACGTGGTATGCTTGAATTAGATCTTATTCTAGGACGATTTTTGGAATGTCATCTGGATGTTATGACGGAAGCTGAATACGAGTCGCTTGAAACGTTTTTAACATACCCTGATCCCGATCTATATACTTGGTTAATGGGTTATGGCAAACCCACTGATCAAGGGAGTATGGATTGTGTTACCCTTATCCAATCGTACGATACGATTTAATCAATCGAAGGATTATTTTCGCCTTGCATTGGGCATTCACTTATTTGCTATAATATCCCTCTATTACCTACATTTTCCTGCTGTTTATTTCATCATTTCATGCTGCTTATTATCGTGGCCGTTGATAACCATTGCTCGTAACAAAATGCCGCACCCAGAGCATCATACACTGTCTTACCATAGTCAATTTTGGCTGCTACACGCTGAGGGTGGACAAGAGATGAAATATGAAAAAATGCAGATCCGATTGGATACGGGCTTTTTTATGTTGATTGTTTTAGACGGAATAAATCGCAGACGACAGATGGTTGTATTCCATGATCAAATAACACAAGATGAATGCAGACTTTTGCATATTATCGAAAAAATGAGTTAGGATGACTAACCTATGTTATTATATTGAAATTCTTCTAAGTCAAGCCCATCTGCCATGTTAGAAAGTGATCGTTTAGTTAGTATGCAGCCTGCCCCGTCTGAAGAAGCATTAGATAGAGCCATTCGGCCTCTCAGTCTTCAAGAATATATTGGTCAAGAGGAAGTGTGTTTGCAGATGCGCATTTTTATTGATGCCGCTCTGAAACGTCAAGAAGCACTGGACCATGTGTTGATTTTTGGCCCACCTGGTTTGGGCAAAACGACGTTGGCCAATATTATTGCCCATGAAATGGGCGTTAATCTGCGCCAAACGTCCGGTCCAGTGTTGGAACGAGCAGGCGATATTGCGGCTATTTTGACGAATCTTCAGGCTAATGATGTGCTGTTTATTGACGAGATACATCGTTTAAGCCCTGTTATTGAAGAGATTCTTTATCCAGCAATGGAAGATTACAAATTAGATATCATGATAGGGGAAGGGCCTTCGGCACGATCCATCAAATTGGAGCTACCACCGTTTACATTAATTGGCGCCACTACTCGAGCGGGCTCGCTGACATCCCCATTACGTGATCGCTTTGGAATTGTGCAACGGTTGGAGTTCTATTCGAACGAAGCTCTGACTCAAATTGTAACGCGATCAGCTCGATTACTGCACGTTGATACCGAGTCAGAAGGTGCTGCTGCTATTGCTAGACGTGCTCGCGGAACACCGCGTATTGCGAATCGCTTATTGCGACGAGTTCGAGATTATGCTGAAGTAAAAGCGAATGGTATTATTACTATGGATATCGCAGCACTTGCATTGGATATGCTTAGTGTGGATCATCATGGATTTGATATCATGGATAGAAAGTTATTGTTGGCGGTGATTGAGCGTTTTGCCGGTGGCCCCGTAGGTTTAGATAATGTTGCTGCGGCCATTGGTGAGGAAAAAGGAACAATTGAAGATGTTATTGAACCGTTTCTGATTCAACAAGGATTTTTAATGCGCACTGCGAGAGGGCGTATTGCAACTCCGTTGGCATATCAACATTTTGGTTTGGTTATGGATCGTGTGGAGTCATGACAAACAAAAAATACACCAGTGCTTATCGAGTCTATGTTGAAGACACGGATCTCATGGGCATTATTTATCATGGAAAATATTTGTACTTTTTTGAGCGCGCTCGAACAGATATGCTGCGTGAAAATGGAATTTCTTTGACTATGATGGCGATATATGATACATATTTCGCTATTCGTGATGTGCACGTTCGTTATCATTATCCGGGACGGTTGGATGATATGTTATCGATCACTACGTCTGTCGATAGTATGACGGGATGTACGTTAGTATTAAAACAAATTATGAGTAATCAAGTAGGTACATTGTTAGCGGAAGCGACTATTCAACTGGTGACTGTGGATAAGCAGTTAAAACCGAAACGGTTATCGAAAGAAATGATGGGAGGAATTTAAAATGGGTAATCATGCTAGTGTGTTAGGTTATTTCGTTCAGGCAGGATTTATTGTTAAATTAGTGATGTTGTTATTAGTGGCCGCATCGCTGGCTTCATGGACGCTCATTGTTCAGAGAGCTTGGTTTTTTAAGCAAAAAAAGAATCATTACGATTCGTTTAATCAGCGCTTTTGGGGTAGTACTGATCTGAGCAAGTTGTTTACTGAGATCGATGCAAACGTACAAGATCGACACGGTTTAGCCGCTATTTTTCATTCTGGCTTTAAAGAGTTTGTGCGAGTACGTAATCAAGGTGGCGTTATTCTTGAGCCGATTCAACGTGTGATGCAGATTAGTTATGCCAAGGAAGCGGAATTATTGGAACAACATTTACCGCTGTTTGCGTCGGTAGGTTCGTTAGCACCCTATGTGGGATTGTTCGGTACGGTTTGGGGTATCATGACGTCATTTCAAGCATTAGGCCAAGCCCAACAAGCGACCATTGCTATGGTGGCTCCCGGGATTTCCGAGGCGTTGGTCGCGACCGCAATGGGATTGTTCACAGCCATTCCAGCTGTTATTGCTTATAACCGTTATAGCACGCGTGCGAGCGGCTTACTAAATCGTTATGATTTGTTTCAAGAAGAATTGGTTGCCTTGATTTCAGAGCAAACTTCGGTATCGACACGAGGATGATTTTATGATTAGAAAAAGAGCATTGCGGAAAGGGCCAATGTCTGAAATAAATGTGGTTCCCTATATTGATGTGATGTTAGTATTATTGGTGATTTTTATGATAACGGCGCCTATCTTAACGCAAGGTGTTACCGTTGATTTACCGAAAGCTGCAAGTGAATCATTAAAAGCAGCTGATCGTGAACCTATTATTGTGTCGGTGAACCTTGCTGGCGATTATTTTCTAAACGTGGATGCTAATCCAGCGAGCCCCATTGAACCACAAACCTTATTGGTGCGCGTGGCGGCTGAGTTAGAATTAGCACGACAAGCCGGACAAGCTTTGAGTGTCCTCGTAAAAGGGGATCAAGGCGTTCCTTATGGTAAAGTCGTAACCGCCATGAGCTTGTTAAAACAAGCTGGTGCTGAGCAAGTTGGATTACTGACTGATTCAACAAGCAGTGCTCAGGAGAGTCGAGGATGATGATGTCTCGAAGTTATCGGAATGCTTTTATTGTTGCTATTGCATTGCACATATCAATCGTTATGATGCTACTGGTGGAACGTAGCACCGACCGTCCTGTTTTAACCAATGACGCCGTAAATGAAGCGTCATCAGCACCCATGGATATCAAGGAGCAACAAGCACAGGCCATCAAAGCCGTGAGTGTGGATAGTCATCAATTGATGGAAGAAATGAATCGATTAAAAGATGATCGTGCACGCCAACAGCAAGCTGAGGTGAATAGACAGCGTGCGTTAAATCAACAAGCAGAATCGGCACGTAAACAACGTGTGGAAGAACAAAAGCGTATTGTAGCACTTAAAAACGAAGCAGAAAAATTGGCTGTTGCCCATAAAAAACAACTTATTGAAGAACAAAAGCATCAAAAAGAAATGGCTTTGCTGAAGCTTGAACAGGAAAAACATCTTGCCGATATGAAGCAACAACAAGTTCAACTAAAAAAACAACAAGAGTTAGAAACACAAAAATTAGCGGAAATTCAACACAAAAAAGTAGATCAGTTAGCACACGCCGAGCAAGCTCGAGCCGATCAAGTCAAAGCCGAGTTGGCGAAAAAACAACAAGAGGCAGCGCAACAAGCTGCTACGGACGCGGCTAATCGTACTCGTTTGACGGGTGTGGTTGATAAATATAAGGCTTTAATTATTAACGCGATCAGTCGGCAGTGGATTTTGCCTGATAATGCTAATAGCAGTATGTCCAGCCAGTTTCGTATCCGATTGGCACCCAATGGTGCCGTTCTTGACGTGAGCTTAATACGTAGTAGTGGCGATGTGATTCTTGATCGCTCAGCGCAAGCGGCAATTTTCAAGGCTTCGCCCTTACCTGTGCCTGCTGATCCGACCACATTTGATATGTTTCGTGATATCAGTTTAACCGTACGACCAGTAAATGCTAGGGGGTAACGAAGTGATGAAGCGATGGTGTGTAGCTATGTGTCTATTTCTCGGTATGTTAAATACTGCGTATGCTTTGGATTTGGAGTTAACTCAGGGAATTAATGCCGCACTACCCATAGGTATTAATACGTTTGGTTATGACACTCAATCTCAAACGGTAACGAGTGTGATCGATCATGATTTGGGTTTATCCGGTCAATTTAGAATTATTCCGGCATCAGGTGGTTCTGAGCAACCGATATCATTTTGGCAGCGTGCGGGTGCCGATAGCGTCTTATCAGGTCGAGTGATACCGATTGGTGGTAATCGATTTGATGTCAGTTTCGAATTGGTAGATTCTGCAGCGCAGGGTCGTCTGTTGCTGGCAAAAAAATATCAAGTCAATGTTAATCAGTTGCGTGCTCTTGCCCATCATATTAGTGATGAAGTGTATTTGCAATTGACTGGTGAACGAGGTGTTTTCTCCACTCGAATCGCTTATATTTTGGTAAAACGAGACGCCAATAAAACACAGTTTTCATTGGAAGTTGCTGATATGGATGGTTCTAACCCGCAAAGTTTGCTGATATCTTCAGAACCCATTATGTCACCGGCATGGTCACCTGATGGCAGTCAAATTTCGTACGTGTCATTTGAACATAAAAAAGCACAAGTTTTCAGTGTATCCGTTGCAACCGGGCGGCGTCGTTTATTAACGGATTTTCCGGGCATTAATGGCGCGCCTGCCTGGTCACCAGACGGTCGTCAACTGGCAGTGGTACTATCAAAAAGTGGAAGCCCTAAAATTTATACCGTTAATTTGGCTAGTGGGAGCATGAAGCAATTGACCTTTGGCGAGGCCATCGACACGGAACCTCGCTATGCACCGGATGGTCGCTCTATTCTATTTACCTCGGGTCGTGGTGGTACGCCGCAAATATATCGTTTAATGCTGGCCGATGGTAATGTGAGTCGAGTGAGTTTTGAGGGTAATTATAATGCACGTGCATCGTATACCCCCAATGAACAATCGATAGTTATGTTACACCGTGACGATAAAACGTTTAATATCGGCGTACAAAATGTGGCTACGGGCCGAGTAACGCCATTAACAAATTCACCTATGGATGAGTCCCCATCCGTTGCTCCGAACGGACGTTTGGTCTTGTATGCCACTACTGACAATGATCAAGGTGTCTTGGCGGTAGTGTCTATTGATGGACGTATTAAAATGCGATTACCATCGCGTGATGGCGATGTGCAAGAACCTGCTTGGTCTCCTTATTTAGGATAAATTATGAGAATTACTCTAGGCAAGAGAGGATCATATCGGGTAACTGACACGATAGGTACGGGAGCATTTAGTACGGTATTCAAAGGGATATGGGACGGCCAAGACGTAGCAATAAAAAAAATAGATCCTAATGCAAAAAGCTACACAAACAAGGTGCATTTCATTACAAATGAAATCGAAATACACAAGGAATTAAAGCATGACCACATCGTTGAATGGATTGCTGGCGCAAAAACAAAGTCGTTTCTCTATCTGATACTTGAATACATGCCGTCAGGATCTCTTTATGATTTGTTATATCGACGGAGGGAGGACCTGTTGGATTTAACACAACAACTCAATATCATCAAAGCGATATCAAGTGCCTTAAATTATATTCATCAACACTATCTGCATCGAGATATCAAACCCGAAAATATTTTGTTTGATGGGTTATACCGTGCAAAACTTGCAGATTTTGGATTAGCCATGAGACTGTCTAACAACGGCAGTAATGAGGCAGTTGGCACACCCGATTACTTAGCACGAGAGCTTGCAGAAGCTTTTGTTGCCAGAACCTCTGTTTATCATTATACAACAAAAACAGATGTTTGGGCTTTAGGGATTACTTTTTTAGAGATGATTCGTAGAGCTCCTCCTCTACATCTCTATACTAACCAGACATCGATCTATCGCATACGACGCATAGCCGATGGTGAGCGAGATGCCATTCCCACCAAAACAGATGAGCAATTACGCTTAATTATTTTAGGTTGCTTAACCACTAATCCGAAGCTTCGTTTCGACACACAAGATATACTCAATTTGCTTGTATCATCAACTGAACCGAAAAATAGTAGCGTTTTATATACACAAAATCCGCTCCATGCCTTACCTGGGGAAGACATTAGCCTTTTAAAATCAAAAGAAGATGATACGGTCGGAAATAGGAGCACAGAATCAAAAGAAGATGGTAACCATTCACCCCATACGTCATCCCAAAGGATCTCCAATTCATCGCAAAGTGCCATAATCCAGGAGACCCCTCCCGGTGCGAGGGATGACGTGCAAGCAGTTACAGACAATGATGAGGTCCCAAATGGTGTCGCAGATAAAAATGAAATGGATGCTTCAAATAATATCATGTCATCATGTGAGAGCAAACAAACTAATTCAACACATAGCTTCTGGAATCTTTCTGTGAATAAATCTAAAAAGGGAAACACCAAAAACAGCTTAGATACAGACGCCGTGTCTACAGAAACTGCTTCTAGATGGAGTTGTTGTGTGATTAACTAGTGGTATTTAATGGCAAGGTGTTATACTTGTTGCTCTTTTCATTTCGACACTAATTTATCTATGATTGAAATATATACTGATGGTGCTTGCAAGGGTAATCCTGGTCCAGGAGGATGGGGTGCTTTGTTGCGCTATAACGGACAAGAAAAAGAATTGAAAGGCGCTGTGCCTATGACCACGAACAATCGTATGGAATTAACGGCAGCCATTGAATCATTAGCGTCATTAACCAGACGTTGTCAAGTTGATCTCTATACCGATTCCAATTATTTGCGTCAGGGCATGGAAACATGGCTTGCACAATGGAAAAAAAAGGGTTGGCGTAATTCTAAAAATGAACCAGTGAAGAATATTGATTTATGGCAGCGTTTGGATGAGCTGGCAAAAAATCATAACATTAATTGGCATTGGGTCAAGGGACATTCGGGACATCCAGAAAATGAACGTGCGGATGAGTTGGCGAATGAGGCAATAGCAGAGATGGTGTAGGCATTCAAGGAGACATGGCAATGAGACAAATAGTTTTGGACACTGAAACCACTGGCCTTGGTCATGAATCAGGACATCGAGTGATTGAAATCGGTTGTATTGAGTTGGTGAATAGAAAATTCACCGGAAATCATTTTCATGTCTATTTGAATCCACAGCGTGAAGTCGATGAAGGTGCTTTTCGAGTTCATGGCATCAGCAACCATTTTTTGCAAGATAAACCCGTATTTAAAGACGTCATCAATGATTTTGTTCAATTTGTCGATAATGCGGAATTGATTATTCATAATGCACCGTTTGATGTGGGATTTTTGAATTCAGAATTTAAGCATGTGAATTATTCGAAGCGACTAGACGATCATTGCAGCATTTTAGATACGCTGGTAATGGCTAGAAAAAAGCATGCAGGTCAACGCAATACGTTAGATGCCTTATGTAAGCGCTATCATGTGGACAACTCCAGCCGCCAACGGCATGGGGCTTTATTGGATGCGGAAATTTTAGCGTTTGTCTATTTAGCGATGACGGGCGGGCAAACGGATTTATTTGCTGAGCTAGATTCTGAAGCGTTGGAGTCAAAACATAATACAAAGCAATTGGCAGAATTATTGACTTCTATTTCACCCGTACACTTCGCTAATAGTGATGAATTACAACGACATCATGAATTTTTGGAGTTAGTAACAGACAAATAAGAATGGGTCATCGCGAGCAAAATGATCAAATAATACTTGATATGTCCTGATTATATACTAAATTGTAAGTATAATCACTCTGAAATAAGGATGTATCATGAGAGGTCATACACAGGTTGCTCGCATTATAACAGGTCTATTTTTGTTCGGATCACTTGTATTTCCGTTTTCTGCGAACGTTTATGCTGAAGTATCTATTGTGAATATGAATTTTGCATCGGGTACGTTCACCTATAACCCGAGGACGTTGAAATGGACGGCAGTATCATCCAGTGGGAAGCTGGTCCGTACCGGACATGGTTCTTCTGGTCGAGCCTATTGTCCCGATATTCACCGCTCATGTCGAACACCGTCCGGTACTTACCATGTGATAGGTAAGCGTGGAGCTGATTGCAAGTCTAGCCGCTATCCAGTAGGGCGCGGTGGGGCACCTATGCCATATTGTATGTATTTTTCTAAGTTGTATGCGGTTCATGGGTCGTATGACGTGCCTAATTATAACGCAAGTCATGGATGCATCCGGGTGCCACCTTCTGATGCTCAGTGGTTATATAACAACTTTATGTCATTGGGAACCAAGGTTGTTGTTAAGCCGTATTGAGCACCACGTCATCCTGAGTAACCGGCCCCACAAACATCGGAAAAGAACGCCTCTGCCGAAAGCCCCTCATCCGCCCTGCGGGCACCTTCTCCCCGTGTTCGGGGAGAAGGGACTACTCGTCATCTACACTAAATGACGACCCGCACCCACACGTTGTTTTGGCATTAGGATTACGTATTATAAATTGTTCTTGTATGCCCGTGGTGTAATCAATTTCCGCACCTTTTAGCAAGGTCACACTCATGCAGTCTACTAATAACTTTACTCGAGATGTCTGATCAGAGCATGTTTGTTCAATGATGGTGTCATCATCGTGGATCACTTCGTCAAAAGTAAATCCGTATTGGTACCCAGAACATCCGCCACCCGTAATATAAACTCGTAAATTTAATTTCGGATTTTTTTCTTCAGCAATGAGTGAGGCCACTTTATCTGCCGCGTTAACCGATAAATAAATGTCAGCGGGGGTGGTGAAAAGCGGTTGTACTGCCTGATCGCTTGCTACTCTAATATCAGCCATGACTAAAACTCCGTTGAAAATTTATATTATACACAATTACCGAATAATTTGCTCGATAGTTGCTCCGCCCAGGCATTGATTTTTGTCGTAGAAGACAATGTACTGTCCCGGCGTCACTGCTCGTTGGGGCGCTGAAAATAAAACACAGTGTTGATTGGTATCCGTTGGAGATATGACGCAGGGTTGCTCAGCTTGACGATAGCGTGTTTTAGCGTAGCAGGTGAGAGGTAATTGGTGAGCTGCTGGGTCAGTGAGCCAATGAACTGGCCCGCAAATTAAGCCTTGTGCATACAGCATAGGATGGTGTTTTCCTTGGGCAACAATCAAGGTATTGGTTGTCATGTCTTTATCAACGACGTACCAAGGCTCATCGAAACCGCTTGCTGTACCGCCGATTCCTAAGCCCTGTCTTTGACCTAACGTATAAAACATTAAACCATCGTGTTGGCCCAAAATACTCCCTTGGGTATCGGTTATGTTGCCTGGTTTAGCCAGCATGAATTCATTTAGAAACGTTTTAAAACGCTTTTCGCCAATAAAACAGATTCCGGTAGAGTCCTTTTTTGCATGCGTGACTAGTCCCAGTTCAACAGCTATGGCTCTAACCTGATTTTTTAAGTAATCGCCAATTGGAAACAATGTCTTTGCCAGTGCTTTAGGTTCTACGGCATGTAAAAAATACGTTTGATCTTTATCGCGATCCTTTGCTTTATATAGAGCTCCTGAGCCATCGTGCGTTTCTACTTTAGCATAATGTCCGGTCGCAATATAATCGGCTCCTAACGTTAAAGCATGATCAAGGAATGCCTTGAATTTAATTTCTTTATTACAGAGCACGTCAGGATTGGGTGTGCGTCCTTTCTCGTATTCATCAAGAAAATGCGTGAAAACACGCTGCCAATATTGTTCAGAAAAATTCACACTATGAAGACGTATGCCTAGCTGATCACAAACTGCTTGCGCATCGGCAAGATCAAGGGCGGCCGCACAATAATTATCGTTGTCGTCCTGTTCCCAATTTTTCATGAACAAGCCTTCGACTTGATATCCTTGTTCTTTCAATAAATAAGCCGCAACGGATGAGTCAACCCCACCAGACATACCAACAATGACTTTTGTTTTCATGAAACCCGCAATACAAAACCAATATTTTACGCTATACTGCTCGCCGCTTCAATTTTAACCTGATTATATTATGAAAATTTGTTTAAAAACATATGCAAAACGAGAACGGCCAGAACATGTCGTCGTTCGTGTGCACGATCGCTTACCGGCTTTTGTTCACTCACCCTGTGAATTAACATGTGACTTTCATGTCGAAGGGCAGCGAAATTACTATCTGATTTTACTTGAGGTGCAAGGGACATTGGAGTTGACATGCCAGCGTTGTTTAGGTGATTTTCAATACACCTATCATAATAAAAGTGAGCTTGCTGTATGTCGATCTGACGAGGTGGCCGAACAATTAATGGCGTCTTATGAGTGTATTGTGTCTGAATCCGATGAGGTCGATTTGGTAGAGATTATTACAGACGAATTGCATTTGTATTGTCCTGAAAAACATAGCGATTCGATGATATGTGATGTGATAATAAACCCGTTTGCAGGATGATTTTGATAGTTTTTATGTGCAGGCACTTGGAATATTGATAAAAACTCTGTAAAATTCAGGCCCTAGTGAGAGATGGCACGTGTTTTCTTGGCATCCCTGTTAACAAATTGTTTAGGAGTAACCCAATGGCAGTACAACAGAATAAAAAATCTCGTTCACGTCGAGATATGCGTCGTTCGCATGACGCTTTAACTAAACCGACTCTTTCCGTTAATGCAACGACAGGTGAAACGCATTTACGTCATCATATTACGCCAGACGGTTATACACACGATGGACGTAAAGTAGTTGATGTTGGCACAAACTACGAAGAGCAAGAGTAAACTTCCTTGACTAACATCACTATTGCTGTTGATGCAATGGGCGGCGATCATGGCTTAAGCGTTGTGATTCCTGCCTCTGTCCGTGCTGTGTGTAATAATTCTGATTTGAAACTTATTCTTGTTGGCGATCAAAATCAGATCGTTAGGCATTTAAATAAGCATGGTATTTCAGCGCATCAAAACTCACAAATTTCTATCGAACATGCTCCTGAAGCCGTTACTATGGATGAGTTGCCGTCTCATGCTTTGCGAAATAAAAAAAACTCGTCGATGCGTATCGCCATCAATCTGGTGAAAGAAGGTCAAGCACAGGCATGTGTTAGTGCTGGTAATACGGGCGCCCTAATGGCAACTGCTCGATTTGTTCTCAAAACCCTTCCAGGTATTGATAGACCCGCAATCATTGCTGAACTTCCTACGGCTCATGGTCGAACTCGTGTGATCGACTTGGGTGCTAATGTGGACTCATGTGCCGAGCATTTATTTCAATTTGCTGTGATGGGCTCCGCTTTAATTCAAGCTTTGGATCGTAAAAAGAACCCAAAAATTGCTTTGTTAAATATCGGTGTTGAAGAAATTAAAGGCAATGATCAAGTCAAACGTACGGCACATATGTTATCGGAATGCCAATTAATTAATTACGTTGGTTATGTTGAGGGTGATCATTTTTACTCAGGTGATGTGGATTTGGTGGTTTGTGATGGCTTTGTCGGTAATGTTGCCTTAAAAGCTAGCGAAGGTTTGGCCGGGTTATTTATTGCTGTGTTGAAAGAGTCATTTAATCAACATTGGTGGACAAAAATAGTTGGCCTAATGGCTAAACCTGCTTTAGCGCATTTGCGCAAGCGATTGGACCCTGCTGGTTATAATGGAGCGAGTCTTTTAGGGCTGAACGGTATTGTGGTTAAAAGTCACGGTAGTGCAAACGCTGTATCGTTTCAATTTGCAATTGAAGAAGCCATGTTGCAAGTTAAAAACAATGTGGTTGATTTAGTGCGTGATCAAATTACTGACTTCATCAATCAGGGTTTATTACTTTAAGGTCATTCTCAATATTTTTGGTGGGCACGCTGCGCTTTGCCCACCCTACGTTCCGAGTGTGGGGTGGGCAAAGGAGCGTTAGCGACGTGCCCATCAGACAAGTTGAGAATCACATAGATTAATTTTTAAAGAGAGTAACATGCTATGGTGCATCAGGCTGTCGTTTTCCCGGGACAAGGTTCGCAATCCGTTGGTATGCTCGGTGAGCTGGCACAGCGCTATCCGTTAGTTACGAGCCTGTTTGCTGCTGTGTCTGAGCGTCTAGGGTATGATCTTTGGAACTTGGTTCAACATGGTCCAGCAGACTTACTGAATCAAACCATGCACACGCAAGTTGCTGTTTTGACTGCGGATGTGGTTATTTATAAGCTCATGGAGCAACGGCCGGATTTTAGCCCGGGTATTATGGCAGGGCACAGTCTTGGTGAATATGCCGCATTGGTTTGCTCTGGAGCTCTTGAATTGACTGATGCAGCGGAGTTAGTGCGTACACGTGGCCAATTGATGCAAGATACCGTGCCATTAGGTGTTGGTGCCATGGCTGCTATTGTTGGTTTATCTGATGAACAAGTGGTTACTATTTGCAACCAAGTGAGCACGAATACAGAGCAAGTTACACCGGCTAATTATAATGCGATTGGCCAAGTTGTTATTGCAGGGCATGCACGAGCCGTGGATAAGGCCATTGCAGCTGCGGATGAGATGAACGCGCGTTTAGCTAAAATTATTCCAGTGAGTGTGCCGTGCCATTGTCCGTTATTAAATCAGGCAGCAGATCAATTTGAAGATGCCTTGTTGAACGCTAATTTTAAAGTACCCACTATACCGGTCATCAGTAATGTGAATTTGAATATTTATCACTCAGTTGACCAAATTAGAACGCTTTTGAAGCAACAATTATATTCCCCAGTGCGTTGGGTTGAGACGATTCAACTCATTCGACAAAAAGGGTTTGAATTCATTATAGAATGTGGACCAGGCAAAGTATTAAGTGGTTTAGTGAAACGCATAGATAATTCGTTCCAAATTCAGCAAGCTTGTGATCAACTTTTAATTGAGTGAGGATAGTAACGTGAGCCATTTACAGGGTAAAATAGCATTGGTGACTGGTTCCAGTCGAGGCATAGGTCAGGCCGTTGCGTTAGGACTCGCTAAAAAAGGAGCGTATGTTATTGGCACGGCGACTACAGCGGACGGAGCTAAGGCGATTACATCTTTTTTGCAAGAAGAAAATCTGACTGGAGAGGGCATCGTTTTGGATGTGACACAACAAGATAGTGTTGATCAGGTGTTTGCTCATTTGGCTGAACAAAATAAAAATCCTGCGATTTTAGTGAATAATGCAGGTATTACGTGTGATAATTTATTATTACGTATGGATGATGATGAATGGCTTCGTGTTATTGAAACCAACCTAAGCTCGGTGTTTCGCTTGAGCAAAGCAAGCTTGAAAGCGATGTTTCGTGCGCGTTGGGGCCGAATTATTTCTATCGGATCGGTAGTAGGCTCTAGTGGCAATCCGGGTCAGACAAATTATACTGCTGCCAAAGCAGGCATTGTTGGCTTTTCCAAATCGTTAGCTGCTGAAATGGGCTCTCGTGGTATTACTGTGAATGTTGTTGCACCGGGATTTATCGATACGGATATGACAGCAGCACTTCCTGATATGGTAAAAGAAGAAATGTTAAAACGTATTCCCATGAGACGTTTGGGTCATGTGAATGATATAGCAGAAGTGGTGGCATTTCTTGCCTCGGATGCAGCAGGTTATATTACTGGGGAAACCATTCATGTGAATGGTGGGATGTACATGAGTTAATAGGGTCTGTTGACAATTCATCATTCGACGTCCCGCGGCTTGTCCGCGGGATCCAGTTCGATGCTATCTCTGTGCAATAGACAGAAGCATTGAGCAAGATCTCTGGATCCCGCGGACAAGCCGCGGGACATAGGCCTTGCAAAAATGAATTGTCAACACGCCCTAGTATTTGGACTTTGGAGATGCATTCTCTTGATTTGGATCAGTAATCATCCTATCTGTCACTATTATTACAAAGATACTGACGTATGTTGATGATTTGAAGTCTATAAATATCTCAGATCCGAAATTATTTGGACAGAATGGCATGCGGCTTTTTGCATGCCGTTTTGTCCAAAGCCCAATAGTATGTTTTGCGTAGATTTTGGGCCTTGTGGAGTTGGTGATCGGCAAGGTATACTTTAATTTGTTTTAGTGTAACTGCTCGGAGAGTGCTGTTGACGCTCGGAGAACGGTCAGATTTGAGTGCATCTTGAACGAAAACGGTTTCGAAAAAGCGGAGCATACATGGGCTTGCGCCTGTCCCGGCGAAGGCCGGGATGAGCATTTTTCGAAATCGTTTTCGTTCAAGATGCGCCAAATATGGCCGTTCCTTGCTACGGAGTGAGTAGTTACGTTTTAGTTTTTATAAACCGAAGAGGATATGTAAGTTATGAGTACAGTACAAGAGCGGGTTCGTAAAATTGTTGTGGAGCAATTGGGCATTAAGGAGGATGAATTAAGCAACGATGCATCATTTGTTGATGATCTGGGTGCTGATTCGTTAGATACTGTTGAACTGGTGATGGCTCTAGAAGAAGAATTTGAAACTGAAATTCCTGATGAAAAAGCTGAAAAAATAACAACAATTCAAGAAGCTATCGATTATATCGAGTCTAATCTAAATAAAGACGAAGAGTAATAATCGAGTAGTTACCGATAAGGGATTTCGAACTTACTAAGCTACCCTTTGTGCGCCCCGATTGCTGTTCTTGACACGATCAGATCGTTGAAAAGGCGCAGGTGTACTTGTTGTCCATCGAGCTTTTTCGAAGATCGTATCGTGTCAAGATGACGGTAAGATGGGATGCACGAGGGGTTGCTTAGTAAGTTCGGGTCCCTAAAGATGACTTCGGTCGTCGTTTCGGTATTACATCAGAGCCGTGATCGTGGAAGAGCAGGATGAGTCTGTCGTAATACAGATCTTATCTGCGTTTACGGTTGCGGCTTTGGTGTAATGGCGAAACGATGACCCAGGTTAACACATGTGATCTAGCTGGGAGTTGTCCTTTGAGTAAGTCAGTGATTAAACGACGTGTTGTTGTAACCGGAATGGGCATGGTGTCGCCGGTTGGTCTTAATGTTGATGAGTCTTGGCGCAATATTTTAGCCGGCGTCAGTGGTGTTGGTCCTGTAGAAGGATTTGACACAAGCGATTACCCAACTAAAATTTGGGCAAAAGTAAAGAATTTAGACGTGGAAGCATTTATTCCGCCCAAAGATGCTCGAAAAATGGATCCATTTACGCAGTACGGCATGGTTGCCGCTTATGAAGCCATGCACGATGCCAATCTTGTGATGGATGAACAACTGTCGTATCGTTCTGGTGTGGCTGTTGGTGCGGGGATCGGTGGAATACAAACCATCACGAATAATCAAGAGCGTTTGATGCAAGGTGGTCCACGTAAAGTATCTCCTTTTTTTATTCCCGCAGGAATTATTAATATGCTTGCAGGACAGATTTCGATTAAATATCAATTAAAAGGACCTAACATCGCTGTCGTGACAGCATGCACATCCGGAACGCATAACATTGGCCTAGCCGGTCGAATGATTGCCTATGGTGATGCGGATGTGATGGTTTGTGGTGGTTCGGAAATGACGAACACACCATTATGCCTTGCTGGCTTTTCAGCTGTGCGCTCACTATCTAAACGTAATGATGATCCGACGAAAGCATCCAGACCTTTTGATAGAGATCGAGATGGTTTTGTTATGGGAGAGGGTGCCGGCGTTTTAGTATTAGAAGAATATGAACATGCTAAAGCACGTGGTGCTAAAATTTATGCAGAATTGGTTGGGTTTGGTATGTCAGGCGATGCGTATCATATTACAGCACCTGATGAGGACGCTGATGGAGCAGCACGTTCATTACAAGCGACGTTAGATGATGCGGGCATTTCTCCTAATCAGGTCGATTACATCAATGCGCATGGCACATCAACGTACCTCAATGATATTAATGAAACCAAAGCAATTAAGCGTGTTTTTGGTAAACATGCTTACGATTTAACAGTAAGCTCCACTAAGTCGATGACTGGGCATTTGTTAGGAGCCGCGGGCGCCATTGAGGCTATTTTTAGTGTGCTAGCTATACGTGACCAAGTGGTTCCGCCAACGATTAATCTTGATAATCCGGACGAAGGGTGTGATTTGAATTTTGTTCCACACAAACCTCAACATCGAACGGTCAACTACGCAATGAGTAATTCGTTGGGATTTGGTGGTACGAATGGCACATTGTTGTTTAAGCGCATGTCGTAAATGGCTAATAGGAGACTTCATTCGTTTTTGACATACCTTGCTGCAATTTTGTTTGTAGTCGGGGTATGTTTCGGGTTTGAAGTCTACCGTTCGTTTTATTGCCCCATGCCCCTACAAGAGCATGAGTCAATCATTTTTCGTATTGATAAATCCTCCTCCGCAACGACATTTGTACACGTCTTGGACTCTCAACGCTTAGTTAACTCAAGCCGATTGTTTTTATATTTTATTCGTCTGCAAGGTTTATCGACAAGGTTAAAAGCTGGGATTTATCAAATCAAACCCGGTGAGTCGGTACAGCAATTGCTACGGCGCGTGGTTGCTGGGGATGTCTTGAAAGAAACATTTCGGATCATTGAGGGAACGACGCAACAGCAAATTGCGACAAAGCTTACGCAGGCTCCCTATTTAAGTTATAAGGACTCAGATTGGAATGATGTATTTGCTTTGAAATTAGATCAGGCTCATCGTTGTGAGTCGACCAGCCGTTTATGGGATGCCAATCGTCTTTCCGATTGTTTTATGACACTGGCAAAGACGGAGGATTCACGTCCTATTACCGAAGGTTTATTACTTGCTGATACGTATCAATACACTGCCGATAGTGATGCTAAACAGTTACTTACGCATGCGTATGATAACTTAAAACACTATTTATTAGCTTCTTGGCTACACCGTAATCCAGCGTTACCTTATAAAAATCCTTATGAGTTACTAATTGTTGCGTCGATCCTCGAAAAAGAAGCCGCTATCTCTGATGAAAGGCGTTTGATTTCAGGTGTCATTGTTAACAGACTCTCGAGTCATATGCCATTACAAATGGATCCTACGGTTATTTATGCATTAGGTTCAACTTACACAGGTAAATTGACGCACGACAATTTGCAAATTGACTCTCCTTATAATTCGTATCGATATCGGGGGTTACCGCCGACACCGATTACGATGGTTGGTAAAGATGCCATTGATGCAGCGAGTCATCCACACATGACGCATTATTATTATTTTGTTGCCAAAGGTGATGGGACTCATATGTTTTCCGAAACCTATGAGCAACAACGACAGGCGGTTGATCGGTACATAAGGAAGCATAAATGAGCATAAAGCCAGGGCGTTTCATTGTTGTTGAGGGTTTAGAAGGTGCCGGTAAAACTACGGCGATGAAAACAATTAAACGGATGTTGGCCGAATTGCAACTTGATTTTATAACAACGCGAGAGCCTGGCGGAACATTTGTTGGTGAAACAGTTCGACAGATTATCAAAAAATCGCCTATTGATGAGCCACTGGATTCGCGCAGTGAGTTGCTATTATTTTATGCGGCTAGAGTGCAATTGTTAGAGCAAGTGATTAAACCGGCTTTGGGCCGGGGTAGTTGGGTTTTGGCGGATCGCTTTGAATTGTCCAGTTTTGCTTATCAAGGTGGAGGACGAAGGTTAGATGAGCGTATGTTGCAATCGTTATCTTCATTTTGTGTCGGTGATTGCCAACCCGATTTGATTGTTTTTTTAGATCTGAAACCAGAACAAGGTTTAGAGCGCGCATTGAAACGTGGTAAGCTTGATCGCATTGAACAAGAATCATTGAATTTTTTTAATGACGTTTACGCTGGTTATCATAAACATATTAAAACGTTAACGAACGTGATTATGATTGATGCCAGTAAATCGCTGCCGATTGTTCAAAACATGATTCGAACAGAGTTGCATCATGCTATATCCACTGTCGCTTAATTCATTACCAGCGCATGCACCGTTGTGGGCTCGGCTACAGCCTATCTTACAACAAGGGCGTATTGCTCATGCCTTTTTGTTGGTCGGTCCGCGTCATGCATCCATTATGACGTTCGTGAATCGGTTGGTTGCTACGTTATTATGTCAGCAGCTTGATGCGCCTTGTGGTAGTTGTCAAGCCTGTCGTATGTTTGTGCAAGGCGCGCATCCAGATGTGCAGTATTTGCGACCCGAGGGCGATAAAGGTCCCATAAAAATTGAGCAAATCAGAACATTACAACAAGATGTCCATCAAACACCACAATGTGGCGCGCGTCGATTTGTCATCTTGGAACCTGCCGATAAATTAAATCGGGCGGCGGCTAATGCGTTATTAAAACTATTAGAAGAGCCACCAGAACACACCATGTTTTTACTAATTGCTGAGCAAATAAGTAATTTACCGGCAACCATCATGAGTCGTTGTCAACAGTATGTTGTTCCGGCTCCTAATGAGTTGATATCGAACTCACACCTTGCATTAGCGCAATTCTATGATGAGTCTACCGATCGCGCGGCTTTATTTAATCAGCGGTTCACTGTGATTGAGTTATTGAGTGATATGGTTGCTGGTAAAATTACGCCATGTGCCATTGCTGCTCAGTGGCCTAGCTATTCGCTGGAGGATATGGTGTGGTTTTTATATTTATTGACCGCAGACGCTATTGAATATCGTTTGTCAGGTGGTAGCACAACCGCAGAATATTCACAGTTGCATGCGTTTGCACAAAAACTGGCACCGGAAATCCTGTTTAAGCAGTTGGACACGATGCATGCGTTAATGAAAAAAATGCAACAAAATATCACACTGAATCAAACGTTGGCGTTGGAAACTATATTGTTGGGGTATTTATCATGTTAATCGATTCACACTGTCATTTAAATTTACTTGATTTAACTGAATTTGACCAAAATCTAAATCAAGTCGTTGATAAAGCTCATGCCAACGGTGTCGGTCATATGTTATGTGTTTGTGTGGAACTGGATGATATTCCCGCCCTACATAGCATTGCAGCACGGTTTAAGGATGTGAGCACGTCCGTGGGTGTGCATCCCAACACCGAAATGCAACATGAGCCGGACGCAGCAAAGCTGATTGCCTTAGCTGATCATCCCTCGTGCATCGCAATAGGAGAAACGGGTTTGGATTATTATCGAACGGAAACTCCAGAGGCTCAAGAACAGCAACGCTCGCGATTTCGTGAGCACATTCGTGCCGCGTTGAGTACTTCAAAGCCTTTGATTATACACACTCGTCAAGCTGCTGAAGATACGTTGCGTGTGATGGTGGATGAAAAAGCACACGATATTGGCGGTGTGATGCATTGTTTTTCGGAAGATTGGGATATTGCACAACGTGCGTTGGATTTAAATTTCTATATTTCGTTTTCAGGCATCGTGACGTTTAAAAATGCCACTTTATTGCAAGATGTAGCAAAAAAAGTGCCGTTGGATCGGATGTTAATTGAAACGGACTCGCCGTATTTGGCACCAGTACCGTTTCGAGGTCGACAAAATCATCCGGCATTGGTGAAGCATGTTGCTGAAGCATTGAGCGAGCTTCGAGGTATTGATTATGAAACCATCGCGGCAACAACCACCGCGAATTTTTATCGTTGCTTTCGAGTGAATCCATCATGAAACTTTATATCGGGTTGATGTCGGGCACCAGTATGGATGGTATTGATGCGGCGTTAGTGGATGTTGTTGATAACAGGCTTATTGCTGGGATAACTCGACCGTACAGCCAGGATACTCGATTACGTTTAGGTGCCGTGTTATGTGGCGAACGTCTTTTGCCTTCCGCGCTGAGTCAGTTAAATACGGTTTTAGGAGTGGCGTTTGCAGCAGCAGTCCAAGAGTTGTTGACAACGACTGACGTGTCGTTAGCCGATGTGATTGCAATTGGCAGTCATGGTCAAACGATTTGTCATGATGCGTTGGCTGATATTCCTTATACTATCCAGCTTGGCTGCCCGCATACTATTTCTGAGTTAACGGGCATGACCGTGGTGGCTGATTTTAGAACGCGTGATATGGTTTTGGGTGGAAAAGGGGCTCCTTATGCGCCACTTTACCATCAAGTATTGTTTGGACATTGGGCGGATGCGATTGCTGTGGTGAATGTTGGCGGCATTGCGAATATCACATCATTCACGGTGGATAAACAGGTTAGTGGATATGATACGGGACCTGGCAATTGCTTAATGGATACTTGGGTGCGACTCCATTTGCAGACAGCTTATGATGTGGACGGTGTTTGGGCGTCGACGGGAAAGGTGATTTCACCCCTATTGGATGCTTTGTTATCGGATACTTATTTTCAGCAGTCTTCACCAAAGAGCATTGGAAAAGAATACTTTTCGTTGGGGTGGCTGACTCCGTATTTACAAGCCAATTATAAAGCGGAAGATGTCCAAGCAACGTTACTCACACTCACCGCAACCTCTATTGCACGAGCCGTCAAGCACCAAACGGTACAACCTACTCGACTAGCTGTTTGTGGCGGCGGGGCGCATAATCAGGAGCTATTAAGAGTACTTAAAGCTCAGCTACCCGGTGTTGACGTGGGTAGTACGCAGTCATTGGGTGTTAATCCTGATTATTTAGAAGCCATGATGTTTGCTTGGTTGGCTGATAAAACAATAACACACACGCCACTTGATTTGAGTAGCATCACGGGTTCCAGAAAATCCGCGATATTGGGTGCGATATATCCTTACTCAGCAGCCCTTAAGCAAACAACTCCGGACGATATTCAAAGTGCATGCTGTCGTAGTGGTGCCATTTTCCACCCCAAATGAAACCGTATTTTTCAAAAATGGGGACAATATCCCATGGAATGCTGTTGCGATAATTTAATGGAGCATCTTCTGTGATAGATAGTCCGAGCCCCTTAAGTTCCCATTGCCAATAATCCGATACTTTTGAGTTAATATCGATGGTCATGCCAAAACTATGCATACTGATTCGATTGCTGTTGGCGATTAATCTCCATTTAAACGTCCCACCAGGATTATCCAAAAACGGAAGATACTCAGGATGCTTTGCAACAAGTTGTTCTAATTCGTGAGAAATTCGAGCTAATTTCCGATCAACGTTGTTTACTTTGGTTACCTGCAGAGGATGACTGGTGCCAAATAGCGTTGGCATCCAATAGATGGTTACTAAATTGGCAATAACCTCGTGTTCTGATTGGCCATACATTTTTAGAAAAAATGGTTCATATCGAACACGTCCTGGGTCGTTCTTGGGTATAAAAAGCTCAGGTTGCTTAGGAATTCCAGGAATATAAAATATTCCGGTCAGCTGATCAAGAAGAGAAGGCGATTCCAATTTTTCTTGGAGTGTTTTGTTGTCGTTATCCTCGAGTGCTGGCATAGAGGTGCCATCCATCCAAATGATATTATGTTTTGAAACATCTATAATGTGATCCGGGTAAGCATTTTTTAAGCGTATAAGGTCATTCATTTGAGCATTTGCAGCGAGTGTGGTTGTAACTAATATCAATGATAACAGGATATTCATTAAAAGTTGACGATTAAATAGCATGATGTTTTCTTACCGCAACATGTGTTAGTAATGACATTCAAGATGAGCATTATATACTCTGGGCTTAATTTAATCAATAAGGGTCGACTTTGATTTCACAGGGACGTTGCCTAGTAAAAAAACTCGAAATTGGGGTTTTATTGTAACTCAACAGGTACGTCATCCAGAGCACGTCTTTTTGCTCGAAGGATCTCAGATTGCGCAAAATTCAGGAGATCTTTCGCGCAAAGAGACAACGATCTGGATGACATCCTTTCATCGAGTTCAGTGAAAACACTAAGTTTATCCACAACCTGGGGAGTTACGTTTTATTGCGTAATGTCCCATTCCAGTGTGCCCGTATAGCGATTTTCTGTTGGATTAGCTTCTAATGTTTGATGTTTTTCAAACACATCCACTGCGTCGATCATCTTGGCATCGATGGTGCTGTGTTTATCGTTGGACTTCATATATTGCCCCATTGTCAATGTGAATTTTTTATACTTTCCACATTGATAAGTAACTGAAGCATCTGTTTTGTTTCCAGTTACGGAGAACTGATACCAATAACCGTCGGCAGGAAGAGTGTAGGGAAAGCTCTTTTCCTTATCTAATGTCCCTTCAATCAATACTTTTTTGATTAAAGTGCAATTATCCGTACCGAAATTTCTAAGTATAACCACAAGGTGTAATGACTCGGCTAACGTTGGGCTGGATAATAATAAACTGAGCAAGGTTGTACATAAGACTTTTTTCATAATAAATACCTCATGACATTACGAGAAGAGTTAATGTTGATATATACCACAAATAGTAGACCAATAAATGAACTCATTCAACTAATCTGAGTCATGGTGTGCAGGCTAGAGGTTGGCAAGGTGAGGCGATTATTGCTGTAATCCGATTAAAGACTTGACAAGATAAAGTGGGTTAGGTGTAATGTCGCTTTAGGATACTGTTTAACAAACAGATTGGACTATACTTCACCCATAGGTTTGTTCATCCATTACAACGAAAGTATGGAAATAATTTGAAAATGAATCAATCTAATACATCAAATGCTCGTCATCCCGGTGCCTATACTATTTTTTTCTTGGCGGCATCTTTTTACCTATATGAATTTGTTTTACAAGTAGCACCCAGTGTAATGGCCGGTCCTATGATGCGCACCTTTCATGTGAGTGCGGCGGGATTTGGAGTCATTTCCGCATTTTATTTTTATGCCTATGCTCCTATGCAGTTGCCTGCTGGGCTTCTGTTTGATCGCTATGGCCCTCGTAAATTGATGGCGGCAGCATTACTTTTGTGTGCGCTAGGATCGTTCTTTTTTGCATCGACTGATAGTGTGATAACAGCCTCATTAGGGCGTTTTTTAATTGGTATCGCTTCGGCATTTTCATTCATTGGTGTTCTTGTTTTGTTATCACGTTGGTTTCCTGCTAAGCATTTTGCAATTTTTGCCGGGGTTGCCCAAGCGATGAGCTCGGTGGGCGCCATCTTTGGTGAGGCACCTTTGGCGGCCCTTACCAATAAAGTGGGTTGGCGTAATGCGAGTTTTATTTTGGCAGGCATTGGCGTATTTCTTGCTCTGTTGCTATGGACCTTTATTCGTGATTTTCCGCATCAAACGACACAGCCAAGACCTACTCGTCGACTACGTGATGAGTGGCAACGCTTGCTTGAAGTGTGTAGCCGTTCGTATACTTGGATTACCGGAGCTTATGCGTTTGCGATATGGACACCCATTGCTGTGTTTGCTGCATTATGGGGAGTACCTTTTTTAGAAGAGAAATACCAAGTCAGCGTTGTCGTTTCATCGGCAATGTGTAGCATGATCTGGATTGGCATTGGAATTGGTAGTCCGGCCTTGGGTTGGTTAAGTGATAGGCTTTGCAGTAGGCGCTTGGCTCTGGGAATAAGTTCTGTTTTTGGTTTAATTTCGACGTTAATCATGTTGTATGCACCTCACGTATCCATTGGGTGGATGTATTTCGTCCTGTTTTTTTTGGGGATTGGTGCCGGCGGTCAAACGGTCAGCTTTGCTGTTGTTACAGAAAACAACCCATCTCATTTGGTTGGCACAGCCTCCGGATTTAATAATTTATCCGTCTTAATCGGAGGAGCAATATTCCAACCCTTAGTTGGTGTGATGTTGCATCACAGTACGGATTGGCGATTAGTGCACGCCGTTCCGGTTTATGCTGTAGCTGCTTACCAAAAAGCCTTGTTGGTTATGCCCAGTTGTTTCTTTTTAAGCTTGTTATTGGTTTTATTTTGCTTTAAAGAATCGCATCCTGGACGAGAAAAGTAGCCATCCATTGTGATCAATAAAAAGTCATGTGGATTGTGATTTTCTCAAGATTGGTGGTATAATACCCACCTATGAAAAAAAATACTCGTTATATCATTATTGGTTTGATTATCCTGGTCGGTATAGGGTTTTTAGTTTATTCACTTAAGCCGTATGTTCGGACTAAACCGCGTTTGCCAGCTTGGCTGTCACTATCCATGCCGCATTTACCGGCACCAAAGCATGGCTTAGCTTTGAAACCGGGGACCTATCAACAGTTACCAGGATGGGGGAGTACTAATCTAAAACAATCGTTGCTTGCTCTTCGCGTTTCGTGTCATGCCTTTTCACGGCAAGATCCTAATAGCGTGGTGGGTAGTCGATATATCCCATTAAAAGCGAAGGATTGGGCTCCGGCTTGCAACGCGGCAACACAAATTGATGAAAACTCAAATGACGAGATACAACTATTTTTTCAAACATGGTTTAAGCCTGTTGAATTTCAGCAAGGAAGGCCAATTCATGGATTATTTACAGGGTATTATCTTCCCTCACTCCAGGGAAGCTTAACGAAATCAGAGCATTTTTCTGTCCCTATTTACGCAGTACCCCCAAGCTTGGTTACGGCTAATTTATCTTCTTTTTCATCGAACTTGCCACATCACAAGATTGTCGGGCATGTTGTTGCCAAAAAAGTAGTTCCTTTCTATACTCGAGAGGCTATTGATCACGGAGTAATATCGGATTCTACGCCAGTACTGGCCTGGGTTAATAATTCAATTGATCGGTTGATTTTGGAAACAGAAGGCTCTGGATTCGTGGAACTCAAGGAAGGTGGACAATTGGCGATTGGTTTTGCTGCAGATAATGGGGCAAAGTATCGGTCGATTGCGAGTATTTTAATTAAAAAAGGGAGCATGAACAAAGATCAGGCTTCGATGTCGCATATTCGTAGTTATTTTAAAAAACATCCGGCCCAGCTGCGCCCTGTTATTAATCAAAATAAATCGTTCGTATTCTTTCGCCAATTACCTCAAAATACGGTTGTTGGTAGCCAAGGTGTGCCAATTAGTCCCGGATATACCTTAGCAGTCGATCGCCAGTGGATTCCTATGGGTGTTCCTTTATGGTTAACAACAACTATCCAGGACGTGACGACCAATACGCCAAAGGCATTTAATCGTTTAATGATTGCTCAAGATACTGGTGGTTCAATTCGCGGGATGGTTCGTGGCGATATTTATTGGGGTGCGGGTGAGAAGGCAAAGACTATTGCTACGAAAATAAGCAGTTCAGGTCATTATTGGCTATTGCTCCCTAAAACTCCTAAGGCGTATTAAATGATTCATTTAGAATGTTTACGGATAATTTGCCGGCTTTGTCTTTAGCACGCTTTAAAATCGTGTAATTTTTTAATGTAACACCGTCAATTGTTGCAGTGGCTATACTTAAAAAATAGGTACTACTGAGTGTTATCTCTGTTTTTGGAATATTGAATCTATCCAGAAGTGGGTCAAACTCAGACATATTTTTTATCTCTTTTTTATGTCGTATTTTGATTATTTCATTGGCATCATTTTTTTTTAATCCGTCGCCCAATGACATGAGTAACACCAGCGGTGCGGTATTAAGATTGATGGGGGTTACTTCGGGTAACACCGTAATGTTGGGTAATAATGCTTGATATAATAAAGCATGAATCCCAAAAACAGTTCGAAATTCGGAAATATTTTGCATAAGTTGGTAACCTGGAAAGTAAACGGGTTTTTGTTTGCTGTATCGATCAAACCATTCATCATGCCCAGTACTGGCAGCAGTTGATCCGATAATCCAATTGATGGTTGCGTCCAAAATAAGTTTATGTTCTTGCTGGTTTAAATCGGGCAGCGTTTGTTTTAATAAACCAAAAAAAACAGGGAGATAGGTTGCGTTGGTAACATTATTTAAATTAAATTTTGCTTGCAAATCATATAATTGGCCAGTAATTACAGCGCCTGGATAGATGGTTTGAAGTTTGCTTGGAAAATCTAATATTTTTCCTGATTGATCAAGACCAACTAGGGCTTGATCAGCGTCCATCAATCTATCGATAGCCCAAAAAGCCACGGCCTGCGAGGCTAAGGATAAGCGGTCACTATTTTGCGTCAGGCGTGTTCGGTAGATATCTATTTGTAGTCTTGAGCTCATGGCGGTAGCAACGATGGCAACCAAAGTCATAATAAACAGTGCTGTGATGAGGGCGCTTCCGTTTTTGGTTTTAATAAGGGATTTTGACATGTTCTGCGCCGTTATTTACTTTCGATATTCAGTATAAATTAATCTTTGGAATTAAGGAACGGGGCATTGGAAGAGTGGACCTTAATGATGACGTCCAAACTCAAGGTGAAAGGGACCAGCAATTCTGGGTGAACGATAAGGCCCTCTGTTCTAGGGCTATGTAGCGTTTTAATAAAATTATTTTTCGCAAAATATCACTGAATTCGTAGGGTGAGCAAAGGAGCTTGCGACGTGCCCACCAGCAGTGGTACAACGG
>JAUYQG010000032.1 GCA_030695645.1 Legionellaceae bacterium | reverse complement strand
CCGTTGTACCACTGCTGGTGGGCACGTCGCGGGCTCCTTTGCTCACCCTACGAATTCAGTGATATTTTGCGAAAAATAATTTTATGAAAACGCTACATAGCCCTAGAACAGAGGGCCTTATCGTTCACCCAGAATTGCTGGGTGGGTACAGCATTGTAGATCGATGACAATCAATAAGCAAAGACTTGCTATTTCTCGATGCTCTCGTTACTCTTCAGTCCACCAGATGCAAGCGATTGGAGTGTCTTGTGGGAAGGATAGAAATTTTTCAAATCGACGCGTTTACTGACAAGATGTTTCACGGTAATCCCGCAGCGATTTGTTTAATGGATGAGTGGTTGAATGATGAACTATTGCAAGCGATAGCGCTTGAAAATAATTTATCCGAAACTGCTTTTGTTATTGAAGAAAAAAATGGATTTCAGATCCGTTGGTTTACACCCAAGGGTGAAGTTAATTTATGTGGTCACGCGGCTTTGGCGGCGGGATTTTTGATTTTTGAGTTAGGCAAGGGCATTGCTGATACGGCACAGTTCACCAGTCTCAGTGGTCCATTTTCAATACGCAAAAAACAAGATCGTTTGACTATGGATTTTCCACGCTTTCCTCTGCACCAGATAACGCCACCTGGATTTTTGCCCACAGTCGTGAATAAATCCTGCGTTGAAATGTATGAGAGTGAGCTGGATTATTTGGTTTTGTTGTCGGATGAATCCGAAGTGCTAACGGCTCAAGTCGATTTAAAAGCATTGCAAAAATTGCCGAAACGCGGGCTTATTCTGACTGCGGAAAGTCATGACTTTGATTTTTATTCACGGTGTTTTTATCCCAAATACACTATTTCTGAAGATCCGGTCACGGGTTCTGCTTATTGTATGTTAGCTCCGTTTTGGTCACTGCGCTTGAATAAACGAAATTTGCATGCAAAACAAGGTCTATTACGTACTGGCGATGTTTTTTGTGAGGTATTTGATGACCACGTTTTAATTTCAGGTTATTGTAAGTGGTATTCAAGGGGCTATTTGGTGATTTGATGAGTAAATATCAGCAATTCCTGCCTTGCTACGGAGTGAGTCGTTACGAAAAAAAATTAGATGAGTATGTGGAGGATCAGGATGGTCAGTGAATCAGCAGGATTAGCCGGTATCGTTGCAGGGAAATCAGCTATTGCTACGGTAGGTCAGGCAGGGAAAGGGTTAAGCTATCGTGGGTATAGCATTGAAAATTTAGCCGCACATGCGACGTTTGAAGAGGTGGCTTACTTACTTAATTACGGTCAGTTGCCAACGCGTGCTGAGTTGCTTACGTATACTGATAAATTGATCGGTCTTCGCGAGCTACCTGAAACACTGAAAACGGTATTGAAATTAATTCCCAAAGAGACGCATCCCATGGATGTGTTAAGAACCGGTTGTTCGATGCTGGGAACCTTAGAACCAGAATATGACTTGGCACAGCAACATGATGTCGCTGATCGCTTATTGGCTTTGTTTCCGGGCATGTTGTGCTATTGGTATGCGCATCACATGCTTGGAAAAGAGATTACTGGTCAAACGGAAGAACGCACGATTGGCGGACATTTTCTTGCCATGTTGCATGGTTCTAAACCTTTGAAATTGCATAAAGACATGATGAATGTGTCGCTCATTTTATACGCGGAGCATGAATTTAATGCCTCAACGTTCGCAGCTCGCGTTACCGCAGCAACATTGTCCGATTTTTACTCAGCAATAACCAGTGCTATTGGCACATTACGTGGCCCGTTGCATGGTGGTGCGAATGAAGCCGCTATGGAATTAATTGAACGGTTCAAAACGCCTCAAGAAGCAGAGCAACAACTCATGGTGATGTTAGCGAATAAAGCAAAAATCATGGGCTTTGGGCATCGTGTGTATAAAGATTGTGATCCACGTTCGGATATTATTAAAGTGTGGGCGGAAAAACTAGGTAAAGCGAACAATGATTTGTTGCTTTACAAAGTGTCTGAGCGCATTGAAGACGTGATGCGTCGTGAAAAAAATTTATTTCCTAATTTGGATTTTTATAGTGCGTCAGCGTATCACTATTGTGGTATTCCTACGTCATTATTTACCCCTATTTTTGTGATGTCACGTATTACCGGATGGTCTGCGCACGTTTTCGAACAGCGAGCAGATAATCGATTGATTCGTCCTACATCCGATTATGTTGGACCTAATTTAAAACCATTTGTGATGATTGATGCGAGATAATCATGGGGATGTTTGTAGAAGAGAATGTGAAGCCTGATTACGATACCGTAATCAAGGACATTACCGATTACGTGCTGAATACACCGATTGAAAGCCCACTGGCATATGAAACAGCTCGGTTGTGTTTGATGGATACATTGGGTTGCGGGATGTTGGCTCTTAACTTTCGTGAATGCACGAAATTATTGGGTCCTATTGTTCCGGGTGCTTCGTTACCCGGGGGAGCGAGAGTCCCTGGTACGAATTACGAATTGGACCCTGTGCAAGCCGCGTTTAATATTGGTACGATGATTCGTTGGCTGGATTTTAATGATACGTGGCTTGCCGCGGAGTGGGGGCATCCGTCTGATAATTTAGGGGCTATTTTAGCAGTTGCCGATTATATTGGACGGCAGCAAGAACGCGCCGGCAAACCGGTCCTGCGCATGCAAGATGTGTTGACATTGATGATCAAAGCGCATGAAATTCAAGGTTGTTTAGCGTTAGAAAATAGTTTCAATGCGAGAGGTCTTGATCATGTGGTGTTGGTTAAAATTGCGAGCAGCGCTGTGGCTTCTGCCTTATTAGGCGCTGATCGCGAACACATGCAACGTACGTTGTCGCAGGTGTTTGTTGATGGTCAAAGTTTGCGTACGTATCGACATGCTCCTAATGCAGGGTCACGAAAATCTTGGGCTGCGGGCGATGCAACGTCCCGTGCCGTTCGTTTAGCGTTTATTACTATGGCTGGTGAGATGGGATATCCCAGTGCCTTGACGGCGCCGAAATGGGGGTTCTATGATGTATTATTGGGTGGGCAGCCTTTTCAATTTCAACGACCTTATGGGTCGTATGTTATGGAAAATGTTTTATTTAAATTATCGTATCCTGCTGAATTTCACGCGCAAACAGCCGTTGAATGCGCTGTGTTATTGCATCCACAAATTAAAGATAAACTGGAACTCATTGAACGCATCGAATTGGTTACTCATGAATCAGCAATTCGCATAATCAGCAAACAAGGTGCGTTGCATAATCCGGCCGATCGTGATCATTGTTTGCAATATATGGTTGCTGTTGGCTTGTTATTGGGTGATTTGCGTGCCGAACATTATGAAGATGAAACAGCGCATGACCCTCGTATTGATGAGTTACGTAAAAAAATGCACGTGGTTGAAAATAAGCAATTCTCCATGGATTATCACGCTCCTGAAAAACGTTCAATAGCGAATAGCATTAAAGTGGTGTTTTCGGATGGTCGTGAGACGGATTGGGTCAGTGTGGAGTATCCTATTGGCCACCGACGTCGTCGAGACGAAGGTTTGCCTGTGTTATTGGACAAATTTAAACAAAATCTCAATACCCGTTTAGCGGCGGGCAAGGTCGAAGCCATTATGCAAGCGATGGACAATTTAGATACCTTAGCGACGATGACCGTCACTGATTTTATGGCACTGTGGTGTACGATATGAAACGCTCCGTTTTTATGATTTCGGATGGTACGGGAATTACGGTGGAGTCATTAGGTAGTAGTTTGCTGACTCAATTTGAAATGTTAGAATTTGAAAAGCAAGTGTATCCGTTTATTGATTCCATGCAAAAAGCGGAGCAATTATGCGCTAAAATAAACGTATGTTATGAGGATACAGCAAACAAACCATTGGTTTTTATGACGTTAGTTAATCCCGAGCTGTGTGATGTGATTAAACAATCCAATGCGTGCGTGCTTGATTTGTTTGACACCTTTTTAGCTCCTTTAGAAACTGAGTTGGGAATGAAAGCGTCGGATACGGTAGGGCGTGCACATGCTGTGGCTGACGATGAGCGATACACCCTGCGCATTGATGCGGTTAATTACGCATTAGCCCATGATGATGGTATTAAAATCAAAGGGTATGATCATGCCGATATTATTTTGATCGGTGTATCTCGTTGTGGAAAAACACCGAGTTGTCTTTATATGGCTCTACAATTTGGTGTGTTTGCAGCAAATTATCCCTTCACGGATGAGGACTTATCCGGCTATCGTTTACCGGACGTGTTAAGACCGTATAAGGATAAATTATTTGGTTTAACGATTGATCCACAGCGGCTGCAACATATCCGCACTGAACGCCGCCCCAACACTCGCTACTCATCTCCCGAACAATGTCGACGTGAAGTGAAAGATGTCGAATTAATGTATAAAAACGAAGGCATTCCTTACATTAATTCGACAAGCTTTTCAATTGAAGAAATCGCAACGAAAGTCATGTCCATTGTGAAAATTGATCGGAAAATTTAAAGTGGCTGTAGCTGGACTTTAGCCATTTTTACGTCCAGCTCCGTTCGCCCTGAGTAACCTAAATACGTCGTATAAAATAGTTGAAAAGAACAGTTTTTTGTTCTGATTTACTCCGATCCCGTTCGCGGTGAGGAGGCGCACACATGGATTTTGGCTATAGCACATAGGTCAGCGCGCCGTCTCGAAGGGGGCTTGGATTAGAACCAAAGGTTGACTAAATTCTCAACTTCAAGCAAGGTTTTTGAAGTATAAAATTCACCCAAATGATCTGCGCTTATCATGCCTTTAAAATAATAACGCACCAAACTCTTACTTTGCATGACGGCTTGATGCTCACTTTCCAAGTGAGCCAGATCATGCAAATGCGTGAGGAAACAATCAACACGCTCTTTCTCGCTCACAGGGATCCACTCACCTGGTTTTGCAAGTAACTGTTGGAATAACCAAGGGTTACCCGTGCTCGCGCGTGACACCATATAACCATCGCAACCTGTTGTCGTTATGATCTGGTGCAATGAATGGGGACAACGAACATCCCCATTCGCAATAACTGGAATCGTTATGGCTTGTTTTATACGTGCTATTTGTTGGAGATTGCACGACACATCATAATCATCGCGCCAACCACGACCGTGGACGATAAGCGCATCAGCTCCGGCTTGTTCAATATCTTTTGCTAAGCCGAGATCTCTATCATCACCAAAAATACGAATTTTAACGGTGAAAGGGATTGTAATACTGGCTCGTACGGTATTAATTATGCTAATTAAGTTGGTAGGATCGTCGAGTAAAGCACTCCCCGCACCTTTTTTACGAATTTTTGCTTTAGGACATCCACAATTCAAATCAATTAAGTCAGCCCCCATTTGTTCTAACCGCACAGCTGCTTTGGCGACAATGTGTGGATTGTGCCCAGCTAATTGATAACACAAAGCCTGCTCTTTGGGATCGCGATAAAGATACCGCGATTGAGCTTGGTGTTTATACAGCACATCATGAGCTGAAATCATTTCCGAGACACAATACGCGGGAGGCATATACCGATAAAATCGCGTTCGAAAAGGCGCACAGCTAAAGCCTGCCAAGGGACCTTGTATGAAACGATTTTGACACTGAAAAGAGCCTATCGTAAACGATTGATTGAGAAAATTAGGCATAAGGTTCATTGTTGGTTGGACTTTGGACAAGGTTCTGTAGCAAGCGGTAACTAATTTGTCTAGGATTATAGAGTATATTCTAATACATGGCGCAGTACCATAATCCAGGAGACACGGTAAATTTGTTCTCACGCAATTATCTGCTTTTCGTGCCCGTTCTCTTGTCCGAATTCTTATCTAACAAGGGCGTGTGCTTCATTCACGGGCACGTAATGGACACCACATGATAAAGATCCACCTCACGAAGACTGTTTAGAATACGAATCTAGGTGTAAAAAAATCAAACACTCGCGCAGCGCGCGTGTTTTAATTTTTAAATAGCTGCGGCAGCTGAATTTTTAGTCATGCGCAAATAATCGAAGACCAAGCGAGTATTTCGTTGCAAACGCCGCATTTGCTCTGCGACACGTTTTGTTTTATCAGAAACGCGTGCGAT
>JAUYQG010000031.1 GCA_030695645.1 Legionellaceae bacterium | reverse complement strand
CCGTTGTACCACTGCTGGTGGGCACGTCGCGGGCTCCTTTGCTCACCCTACGAATTCAGTGATATTTTGCGAAAAATAATTTTATTAAAACGCTACATAGCCCTAGAACAGAGGGCCTTATCGTTCACCCAGAATTGCTGCCGCATGCCGTATTGTCCAAATAATTTCAGACAACCTGCACTCAAATCTGACCGTTCTCCGAGCGTCAACAGCACCCTCCGAGCAGTTACTCAGATTGGAGGTATTTATTGACTTGAATTCATCAGTTTGGACTTTGGCAAAGCCGTGTTAAAATGGTTTATTCTTGATTCATTTGGTTATTTCATTATGTATCGCCGTACTTTATTGTCGCTATTTTCTGGGTTACTTTTTTTAATTTATGCCGCGTCTGCTCAAGCGGATACGATATTGGAGGATATTGATGGTTCGACGATTCCTTTGTCATCGTTGACAGGCAAGTGGGTTTTTATTAATTACTGGGCAAGTTGGTGTGGACCTTGTGTGGAGGAAATTGCTGAATTGAATCGGTTTTATGAAAGCCATAAACCCAGTAATCTAGCAGTCTTTGCCGTGAATTATGATACGTTGCCATTATACAAACAACAGCGATTAATTCGAAAATTTGATATCCGCTACCCTAGTTTGACATTGCGTTCGGTTAATCAGTTGCATCTGGGGAATATTTCCGTGGTACCGATCACGTTTGTGTTTAGTCCTGATGGAAAATTGGCCACCGCATTATACGGTGGTCAAACTCTTGATAGTTTAAATGAGGTTATGGCGTAACTGCTCCGAGCGTCAACAGAACCCTCCGAGCAGTTACGCTATGGCTTCTGTTACCGCCCAGGCACAACCGTTGAAACAGCATGCTTGAAGATCATTTGCGTGATGGTCCCTTTCAGCATGATCACGTGTTCATCAAAATCATCGATCATCCCATGTAATTTAATGCCGTTTACTAAAAAAACAGACACCGGTACGCTATCTTTGCGTAATGTCTCTAGAAAATCTTCCTGTAATTTATTTGGATGTGACATTGCCGTCTCCTTATTATTATTGCTGGCAATACAGCTTTGAGAATCAATGGTTTTTGATTCCGCTCAGTATTTGAATCGGCGTAATGGGGTAAAACTTTAGGGGTTACAAGCCAGTAAAATAGTGACTGACGTAGGATCGTCTTCCCGATGTTGGGCTACCCTGTGGATACAACTGACCAAATTACCGTGTATTCTGATTTATAAGTACACAGCAAGGATGTGGGGTGGGCTTCGGCGCGAGAACGACGTGCCCACCAATGAGCTTCGAACAGGGTGGGCACGTCGTTGCACTCCGTTGCCCACCCTCCGTGCTTCGGTTAAATATCTATATTCTCAGCTTCTAACGCATTTGTTTCAATAAACTCACGTCGTGGTTCTACTTGATCACCCATCAACGTTGTGAAAATCTCGTCGGCTGCAACCGCGTCCTCGATGGTGACTTGTAGCATGCGACGCACATCGGGATCCATTGTGGTTTCCCACAATTGTTCTGGATTCATTTCCCCAAGACCTTTATAGCGTTGAATGGTTTGACCACGCTTGGCTTCATCCATTAGCCACGTTAACGCTTGTTCAAAACTATCGACCGATTGTGTTTTTTCACCGCGTTTGATCGTAGCGCCAGCCTCAACCAAATTGCGCAATTCCGCACTGATAGTAAACATTTCTTTATAATCTTTCGACAATAAGAAATCCATGCTCAATGCGATTGCGTGCTCGGTACCATGTTCGCGCATGATAACGCGGGGAGTGTATTGATTGTTTTCAGGATTATGCAGCACATTCACACTAAATTGTTGTGTTTTACTACCAAGCTCTTGAAGACTAATCTGTAATTTATTTACCCATGCTTGCATCGTATCGTGGCTAGTAAAATCCTCGGCTTGCAATGCCGGCAAACAGGTAATTCGTTTTAATACGTCGGTATGATAGCGACGCGAATACTTTTGAAGCATCTTTTCAAGACGTCTGAATTGATGGACTAAGCCCGATAATGCGGTTGCTGTGATAGCGGGTGCATCTTTGGCCGGATAAAAAGATGCTCCGTCTAGTGCACTGACGGTTAAGTGTTCAAACAGGGCATCGTCATCTTTCACGTATTGTTCTTGCTTTCCTTGTTTCACTTTATACAGCGGGGGTTGGGCAATATAAATGTAGCCGCGATTAATCAGTTCAGGTGTTTGTCGGTAGAAAAAAGTCAATAATAGCGTACGAATATGCGCGCCATCGACGTCCGCATCGGTCATGATGATGATGCGATGATAACGTACTTTATCGGGATTATATTCATCTGGGCCAATACCACACCCTAACGCGGTGATGAGTGTTGCCACCTCTTGTGAGGACAGCATTTTATCAAAACGAGCTTTTTCAACGTTTAAAATTTTACCTTTAAGAGGTAAAATGGCCTGATATTTACGATCACGCCCTTGTTTTGCTGAACCACCCGCTGAATCTCCTTCGACGATGTATAATTCGGAAAGTGCTGGATCTTTTTCTTGGCAATCGGCCAATTTTCCAGGTAATCCGGCGATGTCTAAAGCCCCTTTGCGGCGAGTCATATCACGTGCTCGTCTGGCCGCTTCACGGGCGCGAGCCGCATCTATCATTTTACCGACGATGATTTTCGCAACAGCAGGATTTTCCAATAAAAAATCATTCAGTTTCTCAGCTACTACGGATTCAACCGCCGATTTCACCTCAGATGAAACCAGTTTATCTTTTGTTTGTGATGAGAATTTGGGATCTTGCACTTTAACGGATAGGACAGCAGTTAAGCCTTCTCGTGAGTCATCTCCTGTGGTTGCGATTTTTGCTTTTTTTGCAAATCCTTCGTTTTCAATGTAATTATTCAAGGTGCGAGTTAATGCGGATCGAAAACCAGCTAAATGCGTTCCGCCATCGCGTTGGGGGATGTTATTCGTGAAACAATAGAGGTTTTCCTGGTATGTGTCGTTCCATTGCATCGATACTTCTACGCCAATATTGTCTTTTTCGGCACTTATTGAAATGATGATTGGCATAATCGGAGTTTTATTACGATTTAAATGCTCCACAAAGGCTTTGATTCCGCCTTCGTAGCGAAACGTATCGCGTTTATCTTCGCGTTCATCCAAGAGGTGAATGCATACGCCAGAGTTAAGAAAAGATAATTCGCGTAAACGTCTTGCTAAAATGTCGTAATGAAATAGGATGTTTGTGAACGTATCGGCACTCGGCTTAAACCAAATCTGTGTGCCGGTTGCGTCGGATGTGCCCGTAATAGCTAAAGGTGCTTGAGGCTCACCATGACGATAATGTTGTTCATGCAGTTTACCGTCGCGTCGAACTTTTAGATGCAGCTCTTCAGACAACGCATTAACGACCGATACGCCCACGCCATGAAGTCCGCCGGATACCTTATAGGAGTTGTCATCAAATTTACCACCCGCATGTAAGATGGTTAATATGACTTCGGCTGCCGAGCGACCCTCTTCTTTATGAATATCAACCGGAATTCCACGTCCATCATCAACAACCGTGATTGATTCATCTGCGTGAATGGTAACGGAGATCTCATGACAATGTCCCGCCAAGGCTTCGTCAATGGCGTTATCGACGACTTCAAATACCATGTGATGAAGTCCAGTACCGTCATCTGTATCACCAATATACATACCCGGACGCTTGCGTACGGCATCCAATCCTTTTAGTACCTTAATATTGGTAGAATCATAAGTGGTTTTTTCAACGCTCATGCGATGTCCTCGTTACGGTTGTACGTACGTTATAAACTATCGGCCAGTATAGCATTATTCTCTCTTGGTTGTCTCATATAATGTTAGCTCTTTAGCAATTCTGGGTGAACGAGGTAGGGTGGGCAAAGGAGCTTGCGACGTGCCCACCGTTGTACCACTGCTGGTGGGCACGTCGCGGGCTCCTTTGCTCACCCTACGAATTCAGTGATATTTTGCGAAAAATAATTTTAT
>JAUYQG010000029.1 GCA_030695645.1 Legionellaceae bacterium | reverse complement strand
CCGTTGTACCACTGCTGGTGGGCACGTCGCGGGCTCCTTTGCTCACCCTACGAATTCAGTGATATTTTGCGAAAAATAATTTTATTAAAACGCTACATAGCCCTAGAACAGAGGGCCTTATCGTTCACCCAGAATTGCTGCTCTTCCTCGGGTTATATAGAGATGACATGCTTTAGATCTTTTCATCAATTAACGTAATGATCTGATTCAGTCTTTCGCAAGCCTCAATAAAAACAGGCTTTGGTAAAGTTTTCCAGGGATGCCATTTTGCGCCGCGTTGACGCCAATCAAATGATTTAGGCTGGTGTGTTAAAATATAACTTATTTTATCATCTGGGCCTTGGTATTTTATTGCAAAAGGGTTTGTCTCATTGTACGAGGCCGTCGTCATTGGAAACCCTATCACAATACCTGTACGTTGATTAAACGTTTTTGGTGATAAAACAAGCATAGGGTGAATATCTCGCATTTCACAACCTTGCTGAGGGTTACAATCGATCCAAATAACCTCTCCTCTGGAGGGAACCCAAGCTTTTGAAATCATGTCAGCTTCTCGCGTCCGACTGCCACAGATGACATCACCTCACCACCATGTACCTTAGGATCAAATTGCGCTAATCGTTGTTCTAATGTCAACGCGTTTACATCAAGCGCTTTCAACGTTATCTGCTCATCAACCAACGTTATTTCTACTTTTGAACCTAATGCTAAATGCGCACGATGTGCGATGGCGGACGGAATACGGATTGCTAAGCTATTTCCCCATTTTTGTACCGAAATACTTTTCACCAAATCATGATGTAGCGACATACTATCCCCCTTCTTACCATGTTTATACAAGTATATACATTTTTTCAGAGGGACTCAAGATCATTGTGTTTTTGTAGTCTTAAGCATGATATATTTATTGGACTTTGGACAAACATCAACAGACCCTATCTTTTTACCCTGGAATCATCATGACCAATCCTAAAATAACAGTTCATGAAAAAACCTTCGATATTGCTTGGGGCGATATGGATGCGTTAGGGCATGTGAATAACGTTCGTTATTTCGATTATTTTCAAGAAGCACGTATCCAATGGTTGGCAAGTATGCACATAGACATGCCGCAATCCTCAGGTCCTATGGTTTTGCATATTGCATGTACGTATTTAAAACCATTGGTGTATCCTGCTACAGTAACGCTATATAGCCGTTTGCATACACTAGGCCGCAGCAGCATGATGATGGATCATGATCTCCATCAAGGAGAAACTCTTATCGCTCAAGGAGTTTGCAAAATTGTTTGGGTGGATTATCAACACAATAAATCCATTCCTTTTCCAGACGTGATTCGTAAATTAGTGAGTCCATTATGACATTAAGATCTGTTGACAAGTCATCTCCAGAAGCCCTATGGAATCTGAATTGTCAACAGACCCTTGCTAACATGGTTATCGACCCGTTATCAGAGCCCATGATCTGGTCTCTTGTTGATCTAACATTACTCAATGAAACGGCTTCAATGACCGATATCGACAATCTTGTTACAAAAGCCGTTCAAAATCAGGTTGCTGCAATCTGTGTTTATCCACATCATCTCACCACCATTCCCAATATCTCCACGCTAAAACGTGCCACGGTTGCTAATTTCCCAACAGGTAATCAATCAAACGATAGGGTATTAGCCAACATCCACGATGCCATTACTCAGTATCACGCCGACGAAATCGATTATGTTTTCCCGTATCAAATTTATTTAGCGGGTCAAACGTCCGATGCTTTAGCAGCGTGTCACACCGCGTATCAATTATGCAAACAACACCAACGTACCTTTAAAGTCATCATGGAAACAGGCGCTTTTCCATCATCTGAATTGATATATCAATTGAGCCTTGAGCTCATACATCAAGGATGTGATTTTCTTAAAACATCCACGGGGAAAATAACAACGGGGGCAACCATTCCTGCCGCATTCGCTATATTATCAGCCATTCATGATACACAATCGTCGTGTGGAATTAAGATCTCTGGTGGAATTAAAACCTACGACCAAGCCCGTCAATATGTCTCGTTAGCGCAGCATGTACTGGGTTTGGACGCTAAAAAAGATTGGTTTCGTATTGGAACCAGTGGATTATAGCCCAAGAATCAACCCTACCCACATAATCACTCCATACCAACCATTCGTTAAGAAAGCACGAAAATAATCCGCATGAGTCCTCAAACCAATTAACTGTTGTTGATACCCAATAAGGCACAACGCCACCAACCAGAACACATAAAACCATACGGAGGCATGTAACATCAAACCCAACATCAACCAGGTGCCATGCAGTAATACCTGGAGCATGGCAATAATGACGCGATCGTACGATGCGAAAAGAACCGCCGTAGATTTAACGCCTATCTGTAAATCATCGTCTCTATCCACCATCGCATACATCGTGTCATAAGCCACAATCCATGCACAATTCAGAAAAAATAATAGTCCCATCACTACGTTAGGTGACACACCCGATGCGGCATATGCCATAGGGATTCCCATGGAAAACGTAATACCTAAGACCAACTGCGGTGCTTGAAAAAACCGCTTACAAAATGGATAAATCAGAGTTGCCAATAAAGCAAACAAGGCCTCATAAAAACACAATACCGGTAATTGCGCCACAATAATGAGCGCAATAAACAGCAAGACAATCAGCAAAATTAAAGCTTCAACTAATCCTAGTTCACCAGCAGTCAAGGGCCGCAAGTGCGTGCGCTCCACGTGAATATCGATGTGTCGATCCGCAATATCATTGATCACACAACCCGCTGCCCGCATGCAAACTGTGCCTAAAAGAAAATAAATAAGAAGGGACCATGCTGGCATACCCTGATTAGCCAGCCACAAGGCCCAGGCTGTGGGTACCCACAACAACACCATACCCGTTGGTTTGTGAAAACGCATCAATCGGTAATAAGCGCTTAGGTTTGACAAAGATAGGTCTCCAAACCCGGTAAGAGTATTTCAATCAAATAAAAAAGATCGCCTGAAGCAAGCGTAAATGCGGATGATCGGACCCAAAGTATGTCTGAATCGCCATACATGGTTGTCGTTAACCACTGAAATTCAATCATTTGTTTATTAATAGGATAATGAACAAGTGAAACACGCTTAATTTTCGTGCCTTCAAAAATAAGCGCTCCCAACGTTTCCGTTTTCAATCGATCAAATAAAGTCGAATCAGCTTGATAAGTGGCTAAGGGAATAACAGTCCGCGCATACCAACACGACTCATCCCAAGCCGAGGTTACAATGTCACGATGAAAAACTTGACCAAAATCCAAACCTAAAACATGCCTATCCCACCAACTCGCCATCCCCCAACCCTGGGAAAGCACCGATAAGCTTGTGTGACCTGATTTCTCATAAAGCTTTTTTGTAAGAAAATCCACGTAAGTTAACCAGGGAAGTAGCTTACGTGGCGGGAGCGGTTGATTATTCATAAAACGTAACTGCTCGGAGAACGGTCAGATTTGAGTGCAGGTTGAACGAAAACGGTTTCGAAAAAGCGCAGCATACATGGGCTTGCGCCTGTCCCGGCGAAGGCCGGGATGAGCATTGTTCGAAATCGTTTTCGTTCAAGATGCGCCAAATATGGCCGTTCCTTGCTACGGAGTGAGTAGTTACCATAAAACGAGCAATTTGCACCAATATCATCGATTGGTAAGTTTATCATCGCTCTAATAACTCAGCAACTCTATAATTTGACTTTTAGCAATTCTGGGTGAACGAGGTAGGGTGGGCAAAGGAGCTTGCGACGTGCCCACCGTTGTACCACTGCTGGTGGGCACGTCGCAAGCTCCTTTGCTCACCCTACGAATTCAGTGATATTTTGCGAAAAATAATTTTA
>JAUYQG010000026.1 GCA_030695645.1 Legionellaceae bacterium | reverse complement strand
TATGGGCAATTTGTTTTAAAATTCCACGAACAATTTTGTTATGGGTTTTTGAATGTTTGTGCACAATGGTCTCGATGAACGATAAACCCTGATTATATCACCAAGTTGCCGACGATAGTCGGCCTTAGCGCAGCGCCTTGTATAAACGCGTTAATTTTAAATACTCACCTGCTGTTAAGCATTTTTCCTTGCGAGATGACACTATTTTACATGCTTTTTTCAACAAGCGTTTCATGTTTTTAGCCCAGCGATACCCGTTAGAATCGATGATAAATGTTAGTTCGCGTAACAAATGTCCGCCACACAACCCATGTTTTAAATGGTCGTAGGATAAATAAGACGCCCAACAATCATGAACAATGGTTCCACCATAGTTAGGGATAATGCCAATAGCCTCAATGGCTTCCTTACCACGCTTTTGATGAAGAAATTTGAGCGTGATGTCACCTGACGAATAAACATGAATCCAGTGGTTCTTCTTATCCACGCGCAAGGAGGTTTCATCAACGTGCATCGATTGTGTCGCCATCAATTGGCTTTTGGCATTCTCTTCCCATGGCGCCAATGCCACATGTAAGCGTAGAATAAACCCTAACATTGTGTCAGGTGATATCATGCGGCCAATGAGGGCAGACACCATATCAGCCACACGATTCAATGCAATCATTTGCGCAACAATAAGCTGAATTACGTAGGCTTTAATGCCATTTCCATATTGTAATGGTCCTGGCATGTCATCAGGAAATTGAGCCTTAACTGTAGCATCACAAGCGGGGCACTGTTTTACTTCGACATCGACGTGTTCTTCTGTTTTTTCAAAAATGATGTCGATTTTTGTACGGCGTTCAATGCATGTACATTCAACGTGGCTCAAATCTTCACCACATGTTTCGCAAGTTAATGCTGGAAGTAAGGTGACTGTTTTTACAGTGCGTGTATTACCCGCTACTGTCACCGTTTTTTGCTTGTTTTGATCGTCGCCTTTGCTCTTCGTCGTTATCGATGTCTCATCAGGTGTTGTTTGTGATGGAGGTATGCTGGAATTGGCCGAGGTCTTTTTAGTGCTCTTCTCCATAAAGATGCTCAAGACAAGATTAAACAGCAGCATCAGTGTGTTGACTAACATAGCAACTTCTGTGGATACCTTACCCGATTTTACTTGTTCATCAAAACCAATTTTGATTTTGTCAAATTCTGCTCGAACAGATTGTTTATCAATGGTAGCCATTTAACTGTATTATCGTTATTAACTAATGTCATTATTGTAACATGGGTTTTTGGGGCCTCTTGGGACGCTCTATACGACATGTAAACGAAATGAGTCATGAAAAAAATCAAAACTTTTGTTTCAAGATCTCTATCGATCTTAAAAGTGCTTTATATGTGATCTCTACAGTGGATTTGGCAAAATGAAAAATGAACGCTCACAAAGGCTGTCAATAGGTTTCGACAAAATTTTTTAAATATTTTAGTGAAAATCATGTAAATCAGCGTAAAATCAAGGAAATTCCTCACTGCGTTCGGAATGACGTGCCTCGAATGGGCGAGCAGTTACCTTTCAAAAAGACAAAAAGATACTATGGCGGTTTGTTTTTTGGATATTGATAACTTCAAACACATTAATGATCAGTATGGCCATGCAACCGGCGATTTATTATTATGTGCAGCGACAAAGCGTCTTCAAACAGGCATACGTGATAGCGACACTTTCGCTCGATTGGGTGGTGATGAGTTTGCATTGATTCTGTTGAATCTTAAAAAAGAACAAGATATTGTTAAAATAGCAAAAAAGATGATTCAACGTTTTTCAGAAGAATTTTTAATTGAAAATAAAACCCTCAAAGTGACATTGAGTATTGGGATCTCAGTATATCCAAGAGATGGTCATCAATCGCTTATTGAGAAGGCTGATTCTGCAATGTATTATGTAAAAAACCACGGGAAAAACAACTTTAAACTGTTTGATGCCAGTCTTCAATTGGGGAGGAGGTGAGCCAGTAGATTATTTGGCATAAAAATAGTGGAATAAGGTAAATGAACTGGCGGACAAACTCAGAGAATTATCAGGCACCGGTCTTAAGGAACGGGCCAGAAATAAGGTCGTGGGTCACAGCGTAATCGTTGCCTGTAGGAGCGCCACTACCTCTACCGCAGCCATAACCGGTGTGCGGTTTTTAAGATATAGATTTAACGGCACTTAAAATCGCACCCATATTGACATATTTACACGAGCATCATAAAATTTTGGTGTAGTATCGGGTATTCATTTAAGCTAAATAATAGGGAAATATCATGAAAATAAAAATATACTTATTAGTATTCACGATACTTGGATTCGCAAGCAATAGTTTTTCAGCGGAACGTGTTGGCATTCAACATAATGATTTAAAAAATCAAAAGAAACAAATAAGACAGAGCGCTGTAGGCATTAAAAAAGATACAAGGGATATAAGGGATACAAGGGATACAAGGGATACAAGGGATATAAAGAGCACACTTTATGATGCTAGAGGATATCGTGGCGCTAATTTGAAAAGTACTTTTTGTCAGGGACACCGATTGGCTTGCTCGGGAGCTAATATTTGGTGCTTAAGTCATAAATGTACATTGACAATAGAGCAATATTGCAAAGCAAGACCTAGTTATAAAGACTGCTCAGGCTCAGTAAGGTAGAGAGTGTTAGGAACGGGCCAGAAATAACGTCCCATTCTGGTGCTAAAGATAGGTATCAGGTTGACGCGTTCTGAAGCGAACAAAAGTGACGGTGTACTTGCGGTACATTGAACTTGTTGAGAGTAATAGATCTCAAGTTTCTTGGACAGAAAGACATGAGGCTCTTTTCATGTCTTTTTGTCCAAAGTCCAATAAACTAGGTGGGGATTCAATATCTTGTATGCAGCTCACAACAAAACTTCGTCAATTAGGAATAGATTGCAGCGTTCAATCTATTTTGTAACTCCCCAGGTACGTCATCCTGAGCGCGTCTTTTTGCGCGAAGGATCTCAGATTGTGCAAAATTCAGGAGATCCTTCGCGCAAAAAGACTGCGCTCAGGATGACGTGCTTGCTTCGTGTTCAGTGAAAACACTAA
>JAUYQG010000124.1 GCA_030695645.1 Legionellaceae bacterium | reverse complement strand
TTCTGCACGACGAGAGCTACCTTCAAAATAGTCAATGGCTACTTTAGCCACGAATGCTCGACGTTTATAACCCGTTAATGCCTGCGATGCGTCTTTTATCGTTATTTTTATTTTATCAGTCAACATCCCTATACAACCTTTAATTCCTTCAGTTTAAAGATGGGATGGATTTTACCTCATATTGAGCATTTACATCAAATATCCCCTGCCGGCTCCGAACTGGTGGGCACGCTACCGCTTTGCCCACCCTACGTTCTACCATTATGGGTATGTTATTCAATTTGAGATCCCTTCCCTCAAACGTGCTGGATCAAAACTGTCATCATTAGCAACCGATTCTGCATCCGTCTCTTCATTCGATTCCCCAATAGCACTATATTTACGCTTCAATGCTGTTTCAAAACTCAATAAATCATCCAGGTTATCAAAGCGTTTAAACATAATATTCGCATTGCTTTTGTGAATTCGTTCTTTTAAAATACACTCTTTATCACGTAACGTTTTTAACGTTGCTTCTAAAGTCTCTATCTGATTCGGTAAATGACCTACTTTTTCTAGAGCAGCGTCTTGTTCTATAGCAACAGCCTGCTTCAAATTATTTCTCAATTTTTGCCAATGGCCTGAAATCGGATGCACATCCACGCTCTTCTTAACTACCGGCTGATGCCCACGTAAATTGCTCCAATTTCGCTGAAAAAATGCACTCATAGTTACAATAGCAGCCATTGTAGGGGTTTTATTTGGCTTATTATTTTTTGCAGATGATTTTATAGTTTGTAATAGGTCTTGTGCAATGTGCAATCCAGCTTTTGCTTTGTCCAAATCACGACTCGCCCTGCCTATCTCAGCAGTCACATCCTTAAGCTCCAACTCATACGTACCACGCCGAGAGTCGTGTTGAAATTGATATTCTGTAGCAAAATCCGCTATTGGCACTTGTCCATGAATCACGACATCAAAATAGGTGTCAAAACCAGCATGATCTCGATCATCGTTTCGGGATGTTGAATCAGCAACGTTGAGCTTTGCTCGTATGATCGGACGATGACTGACTCCAGGATTAATAGTCACCTTAAGAGCATTATATTGGCTTAGTACTTTCGTCAAACTCGCTTCTTTCTTCGACATAAACAATCGAGCTCTAGTCGGCTCTATTTCAGGATCATCCTGTCGTATCTTGGTATGTGCTGCCGTTAAGGTTTTAATCAGCACTTGCACAGGATTCACCGTAACTTTAGTAAACAGTGATGAAAAGGAACTGATTAAGGTTGGTTTGACCACCAATGCCATGGCTTGAACCTCTGATGTATTTAAATAATGCAGCAATTCATCCACTACAGCTAATCCATCGTTTGCTTTTTGTATCAATTCCACCTGCTTAAGAACCTCCTTCCATCCCTCATCGTTCACTTGCAAAGCTCGCAGTTGGGCTGTGAAATCCGTTAAATAGGCTTGGCATTTTCCAGCTTCATAACCATCGTATTGTAATTCTTGTAATTGCAGAGCCGAATCCGGATCAATCCTCACCAACATGGTGCATTGATTCAAAGCATCCGCAATAACCTTACGCGTATCCTTGTAGCCAAAAAAACACTCCCCAAATGGGAAGTAATACCACATATTACTGAGCATCACTTGATGGTGATTCAATGATTTATTCAGCGCTCTCAGTGCTATGTGTTGCTGAGCTTTATTACTCGTCAGATACGCGTTCTGAACCGCCTCTGACGCTTTCACTATTGCCAAAGCCGCACGAGTCACTTTCGAATGCTCCATCCAAGTGCGATAGAAACTGGAAGACTCTTTAACCCAAGATAATTGATCTATTAAATCGACAGCCAAAGGCTTAACCACATCTTTTTTATACACAGATTCTATCCGATCTATCTGTTGTTTGATATTACACGCGTTGGAGGCTGTGTTTTCAAAATCATGCAAACCCACGATCGTACCCTGCACTCGGTTGTATAACTCCAAACACTCAATAGCAGCCGACTGGAATTGCACTCGTTGTTTATAAGACTTTGGCTCTAATAATGCTCCTACCAATAATTCTATTCGAGTACTTATTGGTGCCTTCTTATCATCGACCAACTGAAGCTTATGAGACTGTTGAAAAATGGCATCTAAATAAGTCTTAGCATGTGCCTCTGTTACCCTTAGCTTTTCCGAAGGTTCCATCTGTTCACCATCAAATGCCAATACAGCCCCATCCGGATCCAAGGCCAACTCCACAATTCGTTTTGTACGTTCTTCATTCACTCGACATAAACGTTCCATATCCAGACGCTTATGCTGAAGTTTCAATTTTCGATATTGCAAATCATTCGCAATATTATCATGCTCTAAATACTCAAAACGTACATCGTCAACCCTTGAACGCGACTTCAATTTCAGCTTACTATTGATCAACTCTTTTTGAATCATACTCCATACTTTAGGAACACCTAATCCATTATCCGTTTCAAATAATGTGAGTGCTTTATCAAGTTCACTGGTCTCCAAGACACCATCTTTTCCATTTCGACGAATGTAGGAATTCTTATACTTATTGTCATGATCAGACTCACTTAACCTATCACTCCATGTCTTGCTAACTTGTTGAATCAGTTTAGCTCGTAAAGTGAAAATTTCAGTTTCCAGATATCGGCGATCCTCTGTCTCACCACCCAATAATACGCTTTTCCACGCGTCAAATTGTCGTAATAAAACTTGTTGAATATCATCGACTTCTTGCATATAGTGCCGCTCTACTGCTGCGTTTTCACTCAATATTTTTTGCAGACGATCGATTTGTCTATGTTGCTCTTTTTCACTCAGACCCAGTGAAAAATTCAACACCGGAAATCTAGAAAATTCAAATCCCGGTTCTGAATAAATTGCAAGATACTTTCCAAGATCACCTTTACGTGCTGCTCTACCCACAATTTGACGAGTATTACGAGGTGTATCAAGATAGGTTTGAATAACAAATAAACCCGGGTAGTCTTCTTGTTTACGCTCATTCTCCAGCTTAATATCCGTTCCACGACCTAACAACGGTGTACCTACCGTTATCCTATAAGGCTTACCCGCGACGACTAGAGCCTCCGTCCGCTGGGCATCGGACTCCATTCCCGTAATCAATTGAACCCTATCACCATAGGTTGCACACAGCACATCATACTGAGCTTTGGCTTGATTCATATCCTCAGCAATAACCAATATCGGTTGCCGCTGCAACGCACTATCACTATCGGCATGTTTTTCAATAGCAGTAATAATGGCTTTATCTCGAACCAAGTTGCTATTGTTTGTATTTTCCACAACTTGCGGAGGCAGTGGTTTTCGATTACTTTTTTTGTGAGGCGGTATTTCAAACGGCAATAAATTATATTTTTTATATAACTCCAGTCGCTCATCTTTTGTACCGGTGGTACCCGTGAGAGCAATAATATCGCCACCATGATCGTCATCCAAATAATCGGTCAAATACGCATCAGCCGACTCAGTCGCTACGCACATGGTTTCTGCATCAATCGGATAACGACCTGTGACCCCGTTCCGTTTTTCTAAAATCGCTTTGAATTTTTCTGTGCCATGTTTAACACCCTTGCTTAAAAAGGCATGTAAAAACTGATGCCTACCTTCTAAATACGATGCGCCATCTTGAGGGACACCATTAGCATCCACCGGTGTGACTATGTTAACTTCAACTTCCTCTCCGTCCATCATACGTTTTGTCGGTTCTAGTGGAATCGCATAATCTCTGCCTCGATTAATTCTAAGAGCATCACACACACTAATTATCCATATATCAAGATCGTATCGATCCAATGCACCAACTTGACGCCGTTGCTCAGACGTTCTTTCCCCTGATTCAAGATATATTTTAACTTGACGAATACGTTCTTCTTGGTTCCAGGGAGGATTGCCATCGGCATCCGCTTCCACACGTTGAAACTCAAGCGAGCTGGCAACAAAATTGAGGATTTCATAATACATCCATTCATTGGGATTAAAATATAAATCCCCCCCACCCTCTTTTTCCATGGAGTAATTATACTGCTTCCGATCATCTAAAATTTTATCTGCTTCATCCAAAACCACATCCGTACGGAAAAACCTGCCTTGGTCGTCCGTTGTTAAACTCTCACCAAACAACTTAGCCGTGGATCGATAAATGGATAAATCACCAAATGTTCCATAATTGATTCCACCCACCTGATGGGTATGTCGTACCGAACCAGATTCCACAACCGCTGATTTCATACCAGCTAATGTAAAAAAATATTTATTCTGTTGAACGTGATAATCTTGACTCACCAAAGTTCGATTAGCCGTTGGAACATGAACGGTACGACCTTTAGCACAGCGCATTGCCGCAAACAAAGCCGTTGTAACACTTTTACCTTCGCCAGTATCAATTTGTAATAATACATTGGTAGGATGCTCTAACGACAATAAAATCGACAAGAGCTGCGTCGAGTTAGGATTTTTCGACGTTCCACGACAATATAACTCACGTAACACGGCTAAAAGATGCAGCTGTAACTTGCGATCGCCTTTGGGCGATTGATCAGCACGCACACACGCTTTAATTTCTTCAACCAACGTAAGTAACTCAGCTCGGCTCATTTCTTTTAGCTTGTAACTGACGGGCTGCCCGTCTTTGATGCCAAGTAATGGATAGTCCCCCCGTCCAATTGCATTCACGTAACACAGTTGCTTAACTAAATTTGCTTGTTTCTCTTCACTAATACCTTGATTATCAAGATACTGAGTCATACCGCCTACAACTCGACTGATTGACACGGGATCTAAAATAAAGTTATTGTCTATTTCCTTAGCACACGTCGTGCTATAAGGACGTAAATCAAATTCATGCTTATAGTTTTCTAATGCATTATGTTCTTTTGACAGCATCACCTCCATAAAGTCACCGATGGGTGGATAAGGTGGTGTCTTAAATAAAGTGTGAATAGTCTTTAATTTAGCCTCATCTTCTAAAAGCACTGCAATCACATTTAATTGTTTCAAATCAGGTGGATTCTGGCGGGATTCACCCAAAGCAACAAGGATTGTAAGCCATTGCTCAGCAATTTCAGGATCGCTCGGGATTTTTTTTAATAAATCGTCATAGGAGGATTGCTCCGATTTAAGAGGCAAGCGATTTAGAGTCGATTTACTTTTAAACGAGTGAAGTACAGCATTTAGTTGCTGTTCGTGATCATCGTTTATAATATATTGACCAACACTATTGTATTGAGCCAAAAGTTCTCTTACAGAATTATCTGCGATCACCTTTCGTTCGTATTTTCCATCGAGATTACAAAAAGCCATCTCATAAACATCTTTGCTACGAATAATTAATACTTCATTCAAGGAAAGAACTTTGTTCTTATCCGCTTCCGTCGGTTCCGACAGCATAACCCTTGCGCAGCAACACCCATTCAAGTTGATATTTTTTAATAGCAACGAGACAAATGATTTTAAGCTTGGTAAGGTAGTCGCTTGTTTTTCTAAAACACTCACGGTGCTCAACAGAGTTCGTGCCGCTGAATCACTGCTGTTAAATTTAGAAACTAAAGAAACAACGTTGATGAATTGTTTAAATAATTGGCCACTAGAATCTGACTTTTGTAAATCCAACATGGCCTGCAACGGAAACGGATTATCACTGTCCAAGTTATGAGTAAACGACGCTTTAAAAAGCAATTTAACCACAGCAGGGGTGAGTTTTTCTTGCTCTTCTACTAGCACATTCAACCCATTAATGATATTCGTTAGTCTTGCATCAGGAATCGATTGATTGGATTGTCGGTTGGTTTTCTTAAGTTCTTCAAAAATACAAGCCAGTTGTTTTGAAATAGGCCATTTTTTTTGTGTCGGTACTACTTGAAATATCCGACTTAGATCGTCCATGGTCAATACGATTTGATTTTGCTCGTTATTAAGTAACTCCACACATTTTAAGTACTCAGCTTTATTTTGATTTTGTAATGCTCCCAATTGATTAATAAACTTATTTAGAACACCTTGACGTGCTTTGTATAACCGAATACTTTCCCTCATAGTAATCTGGCTAGTATTATTCAACACCAACTGCTTCATTAAAAAATCTCGGAATGTTTTTGGTCCTTTTAGTACACGAACGGAGGCTTCCATGGGAAGCTTAAATTCGTTATCAAATAAAGCACCCAAGAAAACTTTCAACGTTTTTTGATCAAAAAAATCAGGAAGCACCGCTTTTTCTGCCCCACCCAGCATGCCCCCTTGAATCAGTTTTATCAGCCTCGTTCGAATAGGATAAATTAGAATCTCACTCACGGTAAGCAAGCGGTTCATGACATCGTCGAGTTTTTGTAATTGATCCAACACGGCTTCCGGATTCACATCGTCACGTGCGCGCAACTGTTTCTTTTCATCAACTAAAAGATCATAAAAGGCCACTGTCTCTCTAATAAGTCCGCCGCATGCCGTTACCGCTACACGTTCCATCCCAAGCTTTTCAGCATATGTTTCTAAAGTTTTTTGACAATTTTTTAAATCATATTTCAGAGCAAACTCTTGAAACATGCTGATAAAATCCAGGGGTAATTCTTCAAATTCTTTTTTTCCGTATGCCGTATGTGTGGCATCCAACGACGTTAACATGTTCTGATTTAAAGCATCTAATGGTAGTTTATGATCATCAATGCTCATATCATCATGCCAATGGTTTTCAATAATAGCGTCATAAATTGGCTTTATGTTAAAATCATAATCAAATGCTTGGACAGGAGAAGCCTGGTCTGAAGGAAAAGGTAATGGTAAGTTATCTAGCCAGTCTTTTTGAGTTTGATTATCAAAGTGACGAACATTCCAAGCAGAACCACTCTTACCATAAAAATAATAATCAGGTTGTGTTCTCAATATTCCGCTACTGCGTTTACACAAAATTGGCTTGTTATCATTTGCCGACCAAACCTGATGTAATTGTTGTTGAGTTGGTTGGCTGCTCACTGTCATTAACACAAGATCACAGCCTCTCATGAGGTGACTATTTTTTATTTCTGAAATCATGAGGCCTAACGAAGCAAACGTGGGTAACCCTTCCGATGCTTCAAGATCAATATCACAAAGTTGAGTTAATAAGGCACTGTAAACCGGTTTTGGTAAGTCATGCAATTGCGTCATCAATAGTTTGACGTCGCGCTCATACGCCACTTGATCCTCGATCGAATCATTTAGGAGTGATAATACCGTGACAAAACGCTGGAATAGGACGGGTTGATCACGCAAGAACGCTGCCTCTGAAGTCGAATAGATTGCATCTAATGCTTTGACAAAAACAGGAAAATTGATCGCCGTGATGGTCGAAGTCTTGTCTGCTGTTTCTGCGTTAGTTTGCTTAGCCAATCGTTCTTTATGATGTTTCATCACATCATAGGCCGCAGCACCATAGTGTTTAATCAAACGAAGTGTCAATGGAAATAGTTCTTTTGCTAACCTGGCATCTGAAGAAGCAGGCATGAGATTTAAGATGGTTGTTAGCTCACCCAAAGTCGGGCTAGTCTCAACTTGAAACCCGCTTTGATGCATACATTTTAAGGCATATTCTAGGCCATCCCCCCTTCTGCTTTCGATTTTCTTACTGTATTCGCGTAATGCCTCAATATAATCAGGCAATTCTCCAAAAGGCTCTTTAGGTTGAACCACGCATGCTCGTTTACCCGCACTGGCCATTGCTAAGGTATACAACATTGAGACTCTCGACTCCTCAGATAACGATAACGCCGAGAATTCATTCTCTTTACGTACCATCAACTGATCGGTAAGACTCTCGACATATTTAACGATGTTGTCATAACTTTCTAGTGGAAATATCTGAGATTGCCCACATATATATTGATAAAAGAAAATCTTACTATCCTCACAACGCACGTCATGGGTTTCCGTGTCAGTCTCTTGTGTTAAATCAACCTTTACTTTTTTATTATCACTGGATAACATCATACGTTTGGCAAAAGTCACATCATCATGCATTGAATAGGAAAGTTGTGGCTTTCCATCCGATAGCAGCACACCCTGCTTAATCGAAGCCCCGGTCTGTTCCGTGACAATATTCAAACCCTCATGACGCACTCCAAACTCAGCACCCAAAGGGCCAAGATCTAGCCCCCTTAAATAATCTAATTGTTGATTACGTTGTGACGGATCATTACTGGCCTCTTCTGTAACAACATGGGGTTTTACTACGTAGACAAAGCGAGCAAGAGCCGTTTTCATGTGTTTAATATCGTGTTCAAATGGGCATTTTTCTGGCAACACATTATTCGGACCAATTTGCAGTATGCTCATCGAGTCCGTAAAGGCTTTAAATAGATCATTAAAATCAAGTCGTGCACCTGCCGCACTGTGTTGGCAAACCAGCGTCTTCCACCAATCTTGTTGTGCGGGACTGAACCCTTTCTCAACATCACTTCGAGATATTTGCTCTAATTTTTCAAATCCTTCTTTCGAAGCAAATTGCAAATAATTGAGAGGTTCTTCTAAGAATTTATCAATTAGGGTGATATCTTTTACATGAATTAAATAATTTAAGAAAAGCAATACTCCGGCATCACCAGCGGACACTAATAAGTTCGTAAGACCGCGGTAAAAATTGGCATTCAACCTAACTTTATTGAGTTCTCTTAATGAGTTCAGTCGTTGATTAATTAATCCCACGCGCGTCTCAGTACCGCTCGCAAGAAAAAAGTGAAATGCGTTTGTTATGCTCTCGTCAGATGATGTGGTTCGCTGTAAAACCTGCTCATGTATAATCACATCATTGGCTGAAATGGCGGAGTCTACGGAACATAATTCGATATAGGAGCCCAACGAAGGTTTGATTTCATGCCGTGATAACGTGATGGTGAGCGCTGATTTATCGTCTTTCTCTTCTTGACTGCAATGAGTTGTGTAACACAGAACTCGTTCCACAGGATCATGGGTTTCATGAGCCGATTTGATATATAACTTGTCTGCTTCTAACCCATTTATCATGGGTTGTAATTGTTGTTTTTTCAGTTCTGGGACCTCTTGAAGTGAAACCTTATTAAAATAATATATTTTATTCGAATATTGAATGTATCCAACATGATCTTCTAATAACCCACGCAGCGCCTTGATGGATAATGTCGTAGGATTCGATGTCATGTTACGTATGCCATAGCCAGTTTCTTCTAATGTAAACCGAGCCTCTATTTCACCTGATTCATTCATCATAACCGGTAAATTATCCGATACAACACCGTAACCAAACTCTTTATAATGACGGATAACTTCAATCATGGCATCACGTTCAACACCCGTTATCGTTTTTCTTTTATCAGCAATATAAATAGCTCGTTCACCAACTAGATTATCCCAAATAGCTAATAAAGAGGGTTTCTCTGCGAGATTTTGAAAATTCTGGTTGTAAAACGCCAATACCTCATTATCTCTCATTATGTTTTCGCGAGTGATGATGGTATTAGGCTCTTTCGGATCAACATAGGATGGTATTGCTTCCGATCGTTTATGTGCAATACGAGGTTTAGTGATTGTAGTGTCTTGCTTTTGTGCTTGTTGCTGTTGTTGCTGCTGCTGCTGCTGAACGGCTATTTCGGGCTTATCACCACCCGCTGATCCAAATAAATTCAGTATTGATTTATCAATATAGGGTTTTTGTACGTGTGGTGCGCTCCCTCCTTCAGCCCGAACAATTTTTGCAATCATGTCATTCGAAAATTGCTTGCGCTTACCTTTAAAATATAGGGTTTCTAACAGGTCATCATGGTGTAGTATCTTGTGTTCATTAACAATAGTAACAAGTTGAACTCGACACGGAAGCGGAGGATCGGACGACTCAATACTGTCAAGCAAACTCCGAATATCAGGAGCCAACCTATCAGAATGACAAACCAAAATCACTTTTCGTGATACATGGTTTGATCTTAATTCATCAAACAACTCCTCTATCTGATCGTTTTGGTAACATTGTCCGTTCAACTCAATCGTCATCTCGGCCTCATTTAGGAGCGTTCTCGTTTTTTGTAAGACTGTATTATATTGGACTTTGGACAGAAAGACATGAAAAAGGCCTCATGTCTTTCTGTCCAAGAAACTTGAGATCTATTACTCTCAACCAGTTCATTAATTACACTAGATGCAACTGTTTTCATAAAATAGATCGATTCCACCCAATAATAGATGTCTGTGAAATTATTTGGACGGAATTGCATGCGTTTTTTGCATGCAATTCCGTCCAAAGTCCAACATTATAGCAAATATTAGCTGACAAGTGTATTCTTTTTGTGTTTTTGTTGTATAAATTGATCGGTAAGGGTTTTAATTGCTGTGTGGCATGCGGCTACTCTGTGGACACAATGTGGTATAAAAATTCCTGCCTATCCGGTTGTCACATAGTGTGATGATTTCGTCATTGCGAGTCGGCCAGCCATGTACGGCAAACATCGGAAAAGAGCGCCTCTGTCGAGAGAGCCCCTCATCCGCCCTGTGGGCACCTTCTCCCCGTGTTCGGGGAGAAGGGGATAAGGAAGACGTTCTTTGGGAGGCACGGTATAGGGTGGGCAAAGGAGTGCAACGACGTGCCCACCAGGTTCGAAGCTCATTGGTGGACACGTCACTCTCTCTCCTATGCCCACTCTACATTCTAATGCGTGTCGTCCAGGAATTGCTGGCTAAGTACAGATATTCATTTAATGCGCATCCGAACCGAGACCGTTAGGGAGCGGAAATTCTAAAGGGTTCCGCTCCCTAACGGTCTCGGTTCGGTTTTCTTTGTTTCAACCGGCCAAAATTAGACGGCCCATGTACTACGTTTTATCTCCAACTAACAATAAACTTTTACTGTTAGGATCTCTAGAATAGGCTTTAAGAATATCATTAACCAATTCTTCAACAACACTGAGTTTGGCATCTTCTTCAATAAAACCACCTTCAGCTTTCATAGTATTCAAGCGTTCTGTTATTTCTTTAGAAACCGATCCATTTGGGTATAGATTGGCTAAGAATCTCCTGGCTTCTGATGGCCCAATTTGACGATATAATTGGTTACGAACCGCAGCATCTTCTGCTGTCGTACTAAATGCCCACAGTTCAATAGGGCCCAAAGTGAGGGTTAACAATTGTATGTTAATACCATTTTTCGTTGCAAATTGTGCTAAGAAAGTCGCACCACCATGTCTTGGACCATGAACGCGCGTTCTTAATGCTGTTTTTGCTGTGTCGGATAAACCAAAAATTTGACATGTCTTATCAATCGTTTGTGCGGGACCCGCATCCATAATATAAATTGACGTAGCAAAATCTACCATGACCGAATCAAAATCATCGATAGACTGGGACAATAATGAAATTTGTACATTCCATTTTCTACCTTCACGCATATCCACAATCACTTGTTCACGTACAGCAGCTGATTTTGCAGTGCGATGAAACTCATCATAAATAATACGTTTGGGATCTTCACGAATCTCCGTGACACGTTTTTTGTGATAAGGCCGATATTGCTCTGGTACGTTGTTCATGCTTTCCTCCGTCAAATAATAATGACGAGCAAGAATATAACGCGCCAGCATATACATGACGGATGTTTGGCGATCAGCGGCATCACCACCACTCTTAGCGACTTCATCCAGATCAAGAGAGACAACACGCGCATCACCAATATCAAAGGCAGTAACCCGTGATAAAATTGGATATTCTCGTACAGCGCCAGAAACCATTCTCGAAAATGAGTTAATTAACGACTCACCGGTTGGGGCAGTTACTTTTTCGTACAAATCCTCTACGGATGGTGTTCTACAAATCGATGCCGCATCGGCGAGTAATGGCATAGCATAACGTTGTGCCAGCATAGCTTCATGAATGAAACCCGCCGAATACAGCGCATCAGTTACTTCCCACCATGTCGATTTTGAATCCCGTACAAAGCCAATTTCTTCTAAAATAGTGTCAATAAACTCTTCAACACCAGGTGAATAAGGGGTTGGTTTACCCTCATCTGAAGTGCTTTTATATAACTCATCCACGACCATACCAACAAGATCCGGCATACCATCATAGGGTTTTGCTGCTCCCAAGGGTGTCGTTAATAAAGTCAAAAAATTAACCAAGAACGAACGTTCGTTTGCTGTGGGAGCGCGGCATCCCAGTTGCGTATCAAACGGATTAATGGAGTACTCCGGTGTCATACGCAAGCGAAAGTAGGCCACCAAATGGCGACTGCTTGTTGGTAATGCCTCTTTAAGCAACGAGATCAAACCACTACTTGATGGACCGATATCAATAATAGCAATTCGTGGTAATCGACTTAAACCAGCGGACAAACAAAGTGCTAAGTTTTGAGCACTTGATAAAACTGATTTACCAGAACCAGGACGTGCATAAACCAAATCAATCCAAGTGGTTTGCTGAGATGAACCGGGTTGAAATGGCCATAATTTACCATCCGGAGAACGAAACAATAAAGCACCAACCGCCCACGGTGACGCAGGTCTCGTAATTGGCAACATGGAAATAACTTGCGAGAGTGGAGCCATGGTTGCTACAGCTGGACTATTCGTCGTTGTAGCTAACATGCTAGCAGCAAAACCGGCAAAGGGATCGCCGCAAATTTCAGAAACATCAGTACTACCCCAGCCCTGAATTGCCTTCACAAGCTCAGAACCACGCCGTCTAAGCAGCGGAAGATCACCCTCGGGCGCCCAAGTTGTTGCAACCACGCGTAAGCGAACAATCGATTCATCTGTGTTAAGACTAACAAATTTCAATAAATTAACCGCATCACTGATCAAACGATTCTGTGGGGAAGAAAAGCTTAGAACCGATGCTAACAATCCCTTTAGTCGAATGGTGTTTAAGGCCTCACTTTCAATAAGAAATGAAATGCGCCATGGCACATGCGTAGGTAAAATACGTGTGAATAACTGAGTAAATGGCCTAACATCTTTAGGAAATAAATCAATGTAAGTTGACGAGTAAATTTTATTACCAACCAGAACCGTCCGTCTATCCAACGTCTCTCCATCACGTGGAATCACTTGTTTGGCCAAAGACGGCCATAACAAATCCGACGCATCACCTTCGAAATCATTCACTTCGCGCACAGTCAAAGGATCACCTGGCAAACTAGCACGCCAATCGTCAGCAGTGAAATCAGGATCCGCTGTCATACGAATAGCGTGTACCGCATCATGAACATTTAACTGCCTAGCAATAATGTTAAGTGTATCAACATCATTTAATACCGATCGAACATAAGCATTGTGCGTGTCTCTTAACTCTGAAATGGCTGCAAATATGGCTTGAGAGTTTTTAAATGGGGGGATTTTTTCTTCTCGAATCGTTTTTATCTTTGTTTTAAAGGCAGTTTTCAACTGATCAGAAGGTAAATTAAACGGTCGTGTGATTAAAACAAAATAAAGGCGTTCTTCCGAGCAATATCGAGACAAATAATTAACACGCTCTTCAAACAAATCTTGTAGATTTAAGTTAAGTCGTTCTGCAGTGACTATCGCAGGCGCATAAATATCACGAATAACTTTCTGAATGTTTTGCTTATCATGACTAAAGTACACTTGCAAAGCATGCCCTGAGCGCCCCATTGCACCTTGAAATGCATTTGCTAGGCCCTCGACTAACCTCGTAAATTCATCCGCACCAACTAATGAAGTGACACCTTCTATGCTGATAACGGAAAGTAACGACCCATCATGATTCACAAGAACCGTAGGACTATCCGCTGTTTCAAGTTCACAGTATGATTCTGTTGTTTGCTTTAGCGATGTACTCAACCAAGCAAAAAACGTGTCTACGCCTTCAAGAAAAGACTCTGTAAATGTCGACATCGTATATCTCTCCATTATGGTGTGTTGACAATTTTTGTTTCTCAACTACATTGGACTTTGGACAAAAAGACATGAAAAAAGCCTCATGTCTTTCTGTCCAAGAACTTGAGATCCATTACTCTCAACCAGTTCATTAATTACACTATATGCAACTGTTTTCATAAAATAGATTGATTTCACCTAGTAATATATGTCTGTAAATTTCACAGATCTGAAATTATTTGGACGGAATTGCATGCGTTTTTTTGCATGCAGTTTTGTCCAAAGTCCAAAACTACAGCAGAGCCTACTTTTCTGCAATTTCCTCAAGAGCACTCGCAGCCCAGCCCTCAATTTGTTTTCGAAATTTAGCTCTCGATGGCAGCAAACGAATACCTTTGAAAATTTTCTTCAGTAGATCATCGGCAATCGGAACAGAGTCAATAAGTAAATGACCAAATATGGCAGGATCACTCGTTCCCTCACCAAATTTGTCTTCCACTTGTTGCGAGCGTACTTTAAAGCCTAGATAGATCGTTTGAGCACTGGATTTATAGCCCGTATCATTTGTGATGGCACAAAACAATACATGACAAAGACTGTTGAGTTCAGCTTGCGTTACCTCAGGTAAATAAATAAGAGTACCCCCGCCATATCCACCTACGCCAACGGATTCGATGAAAAAACATTGTGAACAGAAACAACATGCCGTTACCAAGTTCTCAAGACGATTGTTATTATAATTCCCATCACTATTAACAATATCTTGATATAAACGAGCCTGAAACCCACAAAATTGACAGGTATATCGATCACGTTGAAAAACTCGCTTCTCATATAGCTGAAAACGAGGATCAGACTGTCTAGCAGAATAAAGACGCCAGGCACCTGGCGTAGCCATTAACTTTAACTCAGGTGCCTTTGTTTCGTTGTCCATCATGCTGACTACGCGCCGCCTATTTCCGTACCGGTTGAAGTCGCCGTCTTCGGAGTAGAACTAAAAATCGTACCACCTGCTGCTTCTAAAATGGAAGGCAGGAACAATAAAGCTGCTGCTATAAAAACCAAACCAATAGGCTGACCAATTGGAGTTTGTTGTGGATTGTCCTTGTGCTGTTTAAATTTTAAAATAGCACTTACAGCAAAACCTAACCCCGCAATATAAGACGATGCCGTAATTAACTTACCGACACTAGAAAATGTACTTGTGATGGTCGACGCCATAGTACCTAACGTTTCAGCAAAGGCTCCTCCAGAAAAAAAAGCAAATAGCAAGCAAGTTAGTGTTAGAATCCCTTTTTTTCCCAGTACCTTAATTAGCTCTCTCACTTTAGCTCCTCATATATTAAAAAATAGAAAAATCTGGTAACTCCCCAGGTACGTCATCCTTCGCGCAAAAAAACTGCGCTCTGGATGACGGGCTTGCTTCGGGTTCAGTATAACCATATCCACAACCTGCGGAGTCACGAATGCTGTCAGCATCGTGCTCGAATGAACATCCAAGCTCAATCTTGATCTCAACCTGTACCATACAACGTGTTTGTTATTACTTGCATTGTACCAACAATATTCATTGCGAGTACTCCGCCAAATATGTGCATTAATGCCTTTCCCATTCCTCCCGCCGATTGTCCCTGAGAGGCTCCCCTTGCTAACATAACCCACCCTTTTACATAAGCAAACAAGCCAATAACCTGAATTATCAATGTAATCGAGTTACCGACCGCGCTATCAGCGCCTATGATGTTACCTAAATACGGATTCTGATCATATGCCAATACATCAGAGGAACCAAACGTAGTCATCAACAACGCATCAAAGCCCGATGGAAAATAGAGTAACATGCCCGCCACTAACATGTAAATAACTGCTTCCTTCATATTACCAGTCCCCGATAAGCTACTGCGCTGCTCACCGTGACTCTTCAATGTAAACACTGCTTTTATTGCAAATCCTATACCCATTAAATACGCGGCTGCAGTCACTAATTTTTCAACCGGCACTAGTGAATTTGCTAGATTAGTCAGTATATCAACATTTCCATTAGTAAAAAAACTACCAAAGTCAGCCATGAGTCTCTCTCATATAGGTTCTAGCTATCGTCTTGACTAAATCGTATTACTTGCCCGGAGCTGGTCAGAACACGTCCTTGCATAGCGTCGATAATCTTTACAACCCCATACCCGGGTAATGGTGTTCCCTCTCTCACTGTAAGCGTAGACCCATTTGTTGCAATTAACCATGCACGACCAGGTATTACTGCTTGAACATAATATTTTAATACCGGCATGGGATTGGAAATAACTTGTTTTATTATTTTAGGTCTCGATTTTGTACGCTCAGTCACCATCATAATGAGATGCGATTGATTTTCGACTGTTGCAGTAAGTTGCGCTACATGCAATGCAACTTGATTCAGCTTTTCCGCCAACGAATTTAAATTAGTATTTAAACCTGTGATCTGATTATTGATGGTTGCAAACTGTGATTGCATATTGGCCTGAGTTTGTTCCAATGCTGATAATTTATTCGTAAGTTCAGGAGCTACAGACTCTGGCCGAGTCATAGTAACTGGTGCAGTAGGCTCAATAGTAGCCGCTGGTATGATTTGCCGAGTTTCCTGAGTTTTTACTATTTTCGTGCTGTCTTTACTTCCTGAGAAAAACCCACTAGAGATTTTATATAACAATAACAGGGCAATGATAATACCAACAGCAATCAGTGCATTGCGAGCGGGAGAGTTTCGTTTAAAGAAGTCTTGTGCGTCCTTGATTTTTGTGTCAAGGCTTGGGTCCTTTTTTGGGGTGCCCTGAGAAGAAGGTACCTCTTCAATTTTCTCGGAATCACTTGGCTCCGGTTCATCTGCAAAGTGATACTCATCATCAAGGTACTGCTCATTGTCATTTTCGCTCATGTCGCACTCTCTTACGTTGTCAAATCCTGTGTAAACAGAACACCAACCGCAGTTCCGGAATACACTTGTACTGTTGTTGGTCTGGACATATTTTGTTGGGCAACTTGTCCCCAGGCTTTACCTACTGTTGCTAACCCAATAACAGCATTTTCAAGTGTTGAACGACCAATACCATTTTGTACTGTTGTATTCGTTTGACCACCTGTACCACCTACAGAGATCGTTGTATTTGCGGACTGAAACGCATTACCAAAGCCCTCTAAGAACGTTGATGCAAATAAGGAGCCATAACGCATCAAATAATGATGATCCGTTTGACTTGATAGAGCCGTCCGTGCCGTGTTGGGATCAATCGCAAACGCGCTTATTGACAATGTTTTTGGAGCACCTGGCATCGATAACGAATTAAAAGAAATCACCATTTTATCGGCATTACCTGGCAAATTAAACGTACCGATTAGTTTGCCACCTTTTAACGTACCCGTAACGATGGTTGCAAGAATAGGCCCTGGTTCGTCTGTATTTACTGACGTATCGATAACCGCAAACAATACGTCACCCATACGAACTAGTGGTGTACCCGCAGCCACCGGTTGAGTCGCAGCATCACTCATTGGTAAACCATTCGGCCCAACAGCAGCTCCGTCCTTCCCAGCTTCTTCTTTTACTGAGCTAGCAAGATATTGTTGTGTTGGTGAGGTTTTCCATGGCTGTATCATTTGATTGGCGACACTAAGCATCTGAGCCGTGCGTTGCTGAATTTTCTGTTGAAAGCGCTGATCAACCTGTTGAGCCTGTTGACGCTTCATAATTTCCTGCAGATGCTTGGCATTTTCAGCTTGTAGATTTGCTTGGTCTTTAGCAGATACAGTATTCCCCGTAATCGAAGGAATCGTGGTAAGATTAGATTGCTCTGGTTGTAGTGGTGATACCGATTCCAGGCCGGCTAGTGCGGAATCTTGTGATGTTACACCCGCTGCTGCTATTTCATCAGCAGTATATTTCGCATTTTTTAATTGGACTACGCTAAAACCGGCATCTTTTAAATCGTTTGCTGAGTACCCTGCCTTGTGCAGCTCGTCTGCTGTCAATCCTGCATTTTTCAAGTCTGACGCACTATATCCTGCTGTTTTTAGTTGTTCTGCAGTAAATCCGGCCTCTTTTAATGATTCAGCTGAAAATCCGGCATCATGTAATGATTTTGCATCAAATCCAGCCGCTTTCAACTCAGAGGCACTAAATCCTGCAGCACGTAAGTCCTTTGCACTGTATCCTGCAAGTTTCAAGTCATTGGCGCTAAATCCTGCATTTTTTAATTCAGCAGCAGTATATCCAGCCTCTTTTAATTCAGCTGCCGAAAACCCCGCTTGTTTTAAGGCATCGGCACTACATCCCAGGGTCTGTTTGATGGTCGCTGCAGAAACCCCCATGGCTCGTGCAGCCTTTAGTGATGCTTCAGTACATCCTGCTGTTCGCCCGGCAGCAACAATACCCGCGGGGGTTAAAGCAAGACCAGCTTTTTTTAGTTCATCGGGAGTAAATCCTGCTGCAAGTAACTCTGTCGGAGTGAATCCAGCCTCTGCCAATGCTTTGATATCAAAACCTGCTTTTTTTAACGCATCAGCAGAACATCCATTCATATCATGAATTCGCTTTGCAGACACCCCTTGTGCGAAAAGTGCTTTTAATTTTGCAGGATCACAACCTACTTTACGTAATGCATTGTCATCAAAAGACTCTTGCGCAAAACCAGCTGCTAGCAATTGCTGAGGTGTAAAGCCGGCATCAAGTAATGATTTCGCATCAAAACCTGCCTTTTTAAGCACATCAGCCCCACACCCATTCAAATCATGGATACGTTTTGCTGATATTCCTTTTGCAGCTAGCACTTTAATTTTTTCAACATCACAACCAGCCGCACGAATTTCACCGTCCTCTAATGATTGGGAGGCTAAAGACGCCGACGCTTTAGCCAAATCATTTGGCGTAAAGCCTGCTGCAAGCAATTCACTCGGAGTAAACCCAGCTTTCATTAATGATGCCGCATCAAAACCGGCTTGTTTCAATGCTGCCGCACTACATCCATTCACAGCATGAATTCGCTTTGCCGACACACCTTGTGCAAAAAGTGCTTTTAATTTTGCAGGATCACAACCTACTTTACGTAATGCCTCATCATCAAATGCTTCCGTGGCAAATCCTGCGGCAATTAATTCCTTAGGTGAAAATCCGGCATCTAGTAGAGAATCGGAATCAAAACCTGCTTGTTTCAACACATCAGCCCCACATCCATTCATATCATGGATACGTTTTGCTGATACTCCTTTTGCAGCTAGCACTTTGATTTTTTCAACATCACAACCAGCCGCACGAATTTCACTATCACTCAAACCATCCACACCCGCCAATTCTGTCGGAGAAAATCCAGCTCTCTGTAAATCATTCGTAGTAAAACCACCTTGTCTTAATTGCTCAGCAGTACAATGAGCATTTTTCTTAATCATCGCCGCACTCACGCCGGCCAATCGTTCGCGTTTTAATGCCTCAGGACTGCAGCCGGCTGCGCTAACATCCTTACTGGTAAAACCGATTGGTAGCATCGCTTCAGCCGCACTAATATCGGCTTCTGAAAAGCCTGTGGCGGAGAGTTGATCGGGTGTAAACCCTGCATTTAAAAGATCTCGTGCGTTATAACCGGCTGCTTTTAACTGTTCCGCAGTAAACCCTGCGTCTTTGAGTTCCGCCGCTGAAAATCCCGCGTTTTTCAGTTCAGAGGCATTAAAACCTGCCGCCATCAATTGTGCTGCCGTACAACCACTGATTCGTCGAATAGCTGCCGCTGTCACACCCGATGCACGGAGTCGTTTTAAGTTCTCAACAGTACATCCTGCATTTTGCACGTCTTGAATACTTACTCCATCTGGTAATCCACCAGCCAAAGCAATATCCCGATCGGTAAAACCGGCGCCCTTTAATTCACCATCAGAATACCCAGCGTTTTTCATCTCTATAGCAGTAAATCCAGCAGCGTGCTCTTCACACGCAACAAATCCACAAGCCCTGAGCTCATCAGCAGGGAAACCTGCTGCCTTGAATTGTCTTATACCAAATCCTATGATACGTAACTCACTGCATTCGCATATTGACTTCAAATCAACCAGATTATACCCAGCATTTTTTAATTGCTCGCAGGTACAGGCTAAGCGTAAATCACTCATGGACGCATTATTTTGATTCACTGCTTTATCAATACTTTCTTTACTGCAAAATGTATCTTTTAAATTTTGAAACCACAACGTGCTTTGAGGTCCCGTGATATTGTCTCGAGCTAGCGTCACAAAGCCAACACTGCCCTGCCCCCCAGTCGCACCAACCGACTCAACACCCTCACCAAAAGCTTGTGAGCGAATAATTGTGGGTATAGAGCTCGTCCCCTTTGCCACTGCCTGCTCTGCCTGTTCCGTATTTTGTTGTGATTGTAGGGCAGAATATTGAGCCGTTTGATCCAAAGCTCCAGGTATAGACTTAATTCCCCCTGGTGAAGTGGCCGCACCAGATGAGCCTCCAAGCGGACCCATTGACTTATTAAATTTCACAAATCCAATAACAACCGTTGCCAGAATCATAATTACCGTAAATACAATAATGATTCGCGAACGAGTATTTGAAAACAGTGCCTTTATATTCTCTTTTTTACCGGCCATTTCGTTATAACCCTTCTACCTTAAGCTGCATGACTTTACCATGCCAGGAAACCAACAAAACAGGTGATTTTTGCATCTCATAAGCATGCATCCCATCTGCACTCGTCATACTCCCAATCCATCCTGGAGATAATATCGTTAAATTCGTTCTCACAAACATTTTATTTTCAAGTAACCAAGCCCGCGCATCACCGCCGCTGATTGTGAGTCGAGTACTCCCAGCGGGAGGAACGCCATCAAGTACGTGCAAGAGCACATCGCTAGCCGACGGTGGGAGCCCTTCCTCCATAGGCATACTTTTTGCATTAGGCCCATAACCCTGTACTCGCAAATCCACTCGATAATCCACCGCTTTTTGACCAGGAATCAGCGTCAACATAACCGGTGTGTTTAACCCGCGCAAACGCACGGCTAAATTACCGTATGTATACAATTTCGTTGATTGAATCATCAGGGTATTGCTGGTTTTATCCCATTGTATATTAAACGATGCGGGATCACCTAAATCATACGCGCTAATGGGCCATGGCGCACCGGTTGAATCAAGAAAAACAAGTGATGAAACAAACCCTTGTGAAAGACGGATTACAGGCGGTGTTGAACCAGGCGATAAATTGATAAACTGTGAAGTCGCCATTGGCTTAGGAGGCGTATCAGCGGGTAGGGTTTTTGCAAACTCGGTTTTATTATACAATTGTCTCAATGTTTTAATTTTATCAGGATCTAAAGGGAATAATTGCCGTTCTATACCCTTAAATGCCATCGTATCAACTATTTTATTATTGTCACTCTCATCAACAATATCCAGCTCACCCGGAGTTAAATTTTGTTCGCTACTTGCACGTGATTGAGCAGCTAATCTATCTCGTCGTTCTTCTGCTGCTTCCTTTGACTTTTCAACTGCTTTCGCTTTTTCGTCTTTCTGAGTTACATGCGCATCTGATTCTTTTATATTTGACGGACTTGTTTTCTTTGAGGAATCGGATGACAAGCGCTTTTGAAGCATACGCAGTTGCTCCAACGCTTGTTTGGCTGACCCCGGATCATCTGCTGCATGCACCGTGCTAAGAGGCAGCATGACACCCATGTTCAGAAGCACAGAAAGAGAGAATAATTTTACTTTTTTTAGAGTCATCATTAGCTCGTTCCACCAGCCGGTGCCGAAACAAATTGCGCGATACCTATTCCCCTTGGTGAGTTCAAAGTATCAACACGAGAAACTAACATGGTCACATTTAGATTTTGCTGTGAAAATTCACTAGCACTCTGATAGGTCACTAGTATAGGCATTTGTATTCGCCATGCGTAACGTCCATTCAATACACCTTTTTGTAAGATAACAGGCGCACTCGTAGCCACAGCAGACACCACTAATTTTTTGGCTTTTACCGCGTCCAAATTGTTTGAACTTCCTAACGCAGAAATAAATTGATCCCACCCTTCTGCAGTAAAAAATCCGGAGGCCGCTACTAGTTCAGAACGATAGTTCACGAAATTATATGAAAACGTTGCTATTGCCGCTTGATTTGCCCATTGCAATATCGCTGAATCCGATTGATTCGGCGAATCAATCGCAATCAGCGGCGTTATTCTCCCATTGATGCTTGTGGCAAAATATTTAGGGGCGGGAGGATGGGTTATAATATAAGCTAAGATAGAAGCTAAGAGAAAGTTTCCAGCCATAGAAATTAATAATACCGTCATCATTTTTCGTTGACCATCACGGTAAAAACTATTTCTCATCGCCACATTGGCTAATGCATCTTCAGGCGCCGCAAGTTCGATTACTGTCTCTTCTTCAATGACAGCACCATTATTTTTTTTATCTTGAATCGATGTTTCTTCGACCATACTATCCTCTCATTGCGGTATTTCTCGTGCGTCACTATCAAAATGCGTATCAGTACTCAACAACGGTTCCGAACCATAATTTGGCTGCTCCATTGCCTTTAATTCCACAGGTGGTGTTTCGCCGTATGTAGAATAAAAATCATGTTCAGGAAGTCTGAGGTAGTTATAAAATATAGCAAGCCCCAAACAAACATTAATTATCACCGACACCAAAAGCACAGTGCCCATCTTGCGGTATGAGCGCACATAAAACCGTTTGGAGTGTTTAATTAAATTCCATACCTTGCGACTCATGCAACAGCCCTTCTAAATATGATCTCAATCCTCGAATTCGGTGAGGAGTCCGTACATTTGCTAAAAGCAACGATAGGTTTATTATTCCCCATGCCTTGTGTAAATACCATACGTGTTTCAATAGTTTGAGACCACAAGTAATTAGCGATAATTCGTGACCGTGCTAGTGTTAAAGCATGAGTACGTTGCTCCGAAAGATAACAACTACTATAGGCATTAATATGCACAGTAATTTTACGAAACTGTTGCAAATAACAAACAATTTCGTTTAACAAGTTGTACGAACTCCACTTCAACTCAGGCGATTGATCAGCAAACAAGAGTGGTGTAGGTATACTGACTAGGTACATCTGTCCCATTGTTATGACACGCACACCTTGTTTTGCTAATTTATTTTGCATTTTAATGATAAATGGATCAGAAGCTCCTGCAACCGCTGTTGGAAGAGTTGGCCCATCATCTATAACCAATTTCTTGGGTGAAGAATGGCATCCCAAAAGGCTTAATAACACTAAAACAAGGAGGGTAACTCTCACCATTAAACCCCATCAACACCACAATCCATTTAAGAATCAAACCATACTGAAGGCTCAGTTACAAGCACTTTCTTATGATTCTTGCGCTCTATTTCGTTCTCGCTTAATTTTTTCGGAAAGTAAGTGCACAAGTTCAGTTAAGTGTTCAGAACTAACGACATCTCGCTCTTCTGGTGGGTAATTCGTTGCCGATTGAAAATCTTTTATTATTTCATTTGCTATATTACCCGCCAAGCTTGCTTTTTCACCGGTCAACCGCTCAATTGCAATCATGCTATTACGCGTTTCGTTAATCGGTAATAATGCTTCAGAAAATCGCGAGATATCTTTCACCATAACAGGAAGTGACCCGGATGGTTGTTGCAACCTAGTAAAAATTGTTATCGCACCAAGTACCTCTTCTTCGATAAGATCTTCAACCTTTTCGGGCTCATTAATGTTATGAAATGCTAACAATACCGAAACACTTCGCTCTATCGGTTCGGTGATCGTCGATTCATGCAAGGTCTTACTCACCAATGCAATCGTTTCATTCTCTACATCACCGCTTATACCTGGCTCATCACCCGAAAGCACCGTCTGAAAGCTTTGCAATTGTTTTTGTAACTTAACTAAATAATCATCCGGTGGCGGCTCTACTTTCAAAAATTGATTGACTTTCAAGCGCTTAACTGGCTTGGGCGCGGCATAAAACATGCTGGCTCTAACAATTTGCGAACGAAAGAAAATATGTGCTTCACCTTCCGTTTGATCTTTTAAATCAAGTAAATCGACGCGTGCACGCTTTTCAAAAGACGAACTTTTCGTATCCATGTAACTATTGGACATGCTGTTTTCTTTGGTTTGAAACGAATCTACTTTAGTAACGTATGCCTCACCCGCTGTCTTCGTGAAAAAATCCCAAGTATCTGTTGGATCCTCCAGTTTCATACAAATTTTAATGTTTGTATTTGCACCAATAGATGCCGCTTCTTCTTTCGACGCTTTTTGGAACGCTGGCAAATCCTGTCCTGCAAAAATAGCTGAAAATCCTAAAGACCGTGCCTGTGCTGGCACAACTGCAAATCCTTTCACGGCATAGTAGCCATACTCATCCAAAATGCATATATAAGGTGTTGGTGCGTTGGTAGGTTTACGCTCGATCACATCACGATAGTCGCCCTCGACCTCCTCACCTAAACCAGCCGCCATCATAGCTTTTAAAGACGAAACAATCACCTTACCCAGATTGGATAACTCATCGGGTGACTTTTCTAAGGCAGGTAATAACACCACCAAAATTCGCCTATTCAACACCACGTCTTTAAAATCTACTTCAGCTAAATTAACACGAATGATATGACCGTAAGTATCTGCCAGCGAGGAAAAGCTTCGTACCAGCTGCATGGTGATAAAACCATGCTGTTCGAGTACTTGTGAGACCTGCTTACCCTTTTTTTCTTTATTATAACCCGGTAATGTATTCAAATAGTTACGCAAAGGGTCGGTTACTAGTTTCGGAATCTGATCAATATTAACGGACTCTTGCTCATCACGAGGAAATACTTTATCAATAACAATCGATTCGAGGCGTGTTAGATCAAAATAATTTCGTATCGTGTTAGCATCCAATAAAATGGCTCCGTCATCACGCATGTATACCAACAAACGCATCAATGCCTCAACAAACGCTATCGCCCGACCTTTCCACATATCACCATCACCACCACCTGCTGACTCGCCCATCAAACTAACCACAAGCTGAGTCAACATACTGGATGAGCCCTGGCAAAATGGATTTAATGTATTCGAAAGGCGTTTTTCCTGAGGACCGACAATATCGCGCGCACCCGTCATGAAATTGATCAACAATAGGTCATCTTCACGTCCCATACTGCGAACCATAGAGAAAACCTTGGCATACAACGAGTTATCCCCTTTACCATCCACGTAAATAAACCCGCTACCCTGGACTAATGCATTGAAGGCAATTGAAACCAAGGCTTCGGTTTTACCACTACCTGTTGAACCAAAAATAAGCACATGTGTTCTCATATCTTCATTTGCAAACCACAGTTCTTTATTCGTCTTTTTTTCATTACCAAAATAAGCAATGCCTCGCGCCATATAGGGTAGTTTAATGCCTGGTTTTAAATCATTGAAATCTTGGGTTTTTGCTATTTGCGGTAATCTAAATGGAAGAAAATGCTTGCGTGTCATCGTGTACCAAAACGTTGCCAAACAAAGTAATAAGGCAAGTAACGCTGATTCGGGCATGAAGTAAATAACAACACAACATGATGAGAAAACAATGGTGACATTCATCGGTTGACTGAAAAAGTCACCTATGCGCTGACCTATCGATCGGGTATCCCGTAGCAGTCGCGATGGGTCAATTTCATTTCGTGAATCAATACCTCGCATCATGGCAGTAGCCCCTGTAATTCTTTTGGCGACAGCTTTACCTCTTTTATCGCAATTTCCAGTGCTTTAATGGCTTCATCAATCATAGGAGCTCGCGAACTACGGCCCATTGCTTTTTCGGCACGCCAATGAGCAAACGCTCCAGCAACCTCAGCATATGGCGTTTGTCTGCCGATGCAGTTCATCATATACCATAAACGTCTATCTGTAGGTTTTAACCATAAAAATTCCGAGCTGGGTACAACACCGTCCAGTCGAGCCGCCTCTAATAATGAAGCCAATACCGTCAAGAGATAAGCGTGGCGTGAATAAATCTCTTTCACAAGCTCACTCTGTTGATATTTTTGCAACGTCCCGGGTACGCTTGGCGCATGCAGTTTACCGAGTACAAATGATTTATCCAGTGCTTGTAAAATTTCCGTGGCAGCCGTTTTATCACGATTCATGCGTGCCATAAATACAGCTGCTAACGCTTGCACATGCAATGGGCAGCGATCAAAATGCCCCTCCCAAGATGGACCTAATTGTAACGTAAATACGCGTTTTGCATCACCACGACGTAAGCCAGCTGTCATTTCTTGACCTGGTAATGAGTCATCTAACAACATATCATTTTTTTTCAACAGATTATATTTTCGCGAAAACTCCACCGGTGTTAACGCCATGGCCCAAGGACCGACATTAATATCCATGCTCACCAAATCTTGTGAGATAACGGGCATGATGGCAGGCCAATTATGTTGCTCTTGTTGGCTAAGTGATTTCATACTGTGCGTTTTGCGGTATTGAACCGTCACATCCGATCGATATAAGATCCCGGACAAAATAACTAAAACGAATATGACCGGGTAACGGACAAAGGTCCCAACATAATAGGTAAAATCTACTAACTGACCCCATTCCACTGTACGAGGATCTAAGGTCTCCATCAGGTATATTTTGGAATCTAACTCACTACTGTGAACAACAAGATTGATGAGCTTACCTTGTAGAACATTAAAGTAAAAAACAACAGAAACAATGTATTCACTGGCTGATCGCCAAATGACATATGACGCGAGAAATAACAGCGCCATGATCCAGGCAGGTGCCATTGAGGTATCACCACCTTGCCCTTGCTGTTGTTGTTGGCCCATCCGTATGCCTCAATCAATTATTATTCTTTAGAGTATATACCGATATTTAGAAGAAAAGTAGGTCATCAAGCCTCTGCAGAATCAGCCGTATTAATTTTAACTAAACGACCTCTTGAATATCGATACTTGCCAGATAGATGCATAAAAAAATTAATGTTATCTAAATTGATGGCATTGTCCTTTAAGACCAGCATGGACTTTCCTAATTTATCAATGGGTGCTTTATCCGCATTAATGGACAGAATATCCGCTTCACTCACAAAAATAGAGACGTACGCTTCATTTATTTTTTTCTCTTTGGTTTTGATGATGGCTATGATCTCATCTTCTTTAGCATAAACAGGACGTGAAACCATTTGTCTGCGTAAATTAGCAACGATATTCTCCCACGATTGCAAATTAACGCCTTCTACGGAGTAAAGTCCAATATATACTTCTTTTAAGGTGCTTTGCATAGCAAGTTGGTGGGATAAAAATGCGGAGGATGACGTTGGATCTTCTTGAGCTAGTTTAAGTTGAGAAGACAAATCATCACGCATTGCGCGCAATTTCTTACCTATTAATAAAATAAAATTGGTTTCATTCCAAGACCCACTGGCTATAGCACCATCCAGCGCTCCCAAAAGCGCCTCAGCCTTCCTCTTTATTTCTTCATCCATATTACTTTTCATGTCATTACTATTCTTTGAAGTATATACTCATTCCATCTGAAGATCTTGATTTTTTCCTGCCTATCCGGTTGTCACATAGTGTGATGATTTCGTCATTGCGAATATGTGACAACCGGATAGGCAGGGATTTTTTGTAACTCCCAGCTTAGGGATCTCGAACTTCGAGATCCCTAAGCTGAGGGTATTGTCGGGCCAGAATTATCAGGTCCTTCTGTTTTAACTTTGCCAGCGGCTTCTTTAACAGCGGCTTCTTCTCTCATAGTTGCATACTTACTCTTCGAGTTGTGGAAACTATTGGGATTACCAGACGCTTGTTTAGCCGCATCCGCAGCATCCTTAATATACTCACCAGTAATAGCTGTCTTTATTCCTCTATTTATTCCATTTAAAATATATGGCGGTGGAGACACAGCGGATGGCATTGCAAACACTCGCCCAGCCGTGTTTCCTATATCGACTAAAGCCTTTTTAATATTTTCAATAGTTGTAGCAAGATTCTCACCGACTTTTCGTTGATTTGATGTATTCATACCCATAATTTCACTCCCCATAAAGCCAACATCCTATGGACTAATAATAGCAGAGCTAGACTTAAGAAAATGTTAAGGGATAGGATTTTTTCACCTTTTTTACAATTTGCATACTATTTTGAGCTTATGATCACTGAATAAAGCATAACTTCTAATCATACATCAATTCGTCCAATGGCGTATAATCACGACTTGGTCCACCTTGAATTAATTCGTTCATGACATCAGTCATACATAATAGTCGCAAAGTACCTGGTGTGACCTCATCAAAGATCACTTGCGTACCTAACAAAGCACCCTCAGCGTCGTTGAATGTTACTCCAAGTCCATATCCTAAGCACAGCGAACAAAGTTGATCAGCGCGCCTCGCAATTGCTGGAAGTAAACCAGTAACTGAAAACACTTCCTCATAACTCACAAAACGATCGTTGAGATAAAATTTAGCATTCATCCGTGCGGCAATTAATGCCATACATTTTGACAAATCTTTTTCCATTTATCGCCACCACGGATGTGAATATTTGATATTTCCTGCAAGAAATAAACGCAACCATCGCAAAAAAACCGGCAAAGTAAACCCATAATGCTCAAGGATACCAAAAAAAACAGCTGAAACTAAAACTAACACACCAGTCCACACGCGGATATGCATTAAAAACAAAAAAATAGGAAATGCCGCGCGCGCATCCACCATGAAAAATCTGGCGCTTCGTGCCGAATCACGCCAATGTGCTGTTGGAGAAAAACCACTGCCCATGCGAACTCCATATATTAGATTATATACTGCGCGCAGTATCGTTATAAAGTGAAAGAACTTGGCCTTAACCTACATATCCTGGCTGCCTGTTGACAACTCATCTCCAGAAGCCCAACGTCCTGGGGCTTGTCCGCGGAATCCAGGGATCTTGAACAATGCAAGGACTAACTGTATTAATAAATATTAAAATGGATCCCGAAGACAAGCCGCTGGACGTAGGAATATGAATTGTCAACAGCCCCTAATATTCATCAATAAAATCTTCAAGCTCGTCACGCAACCGCTTGTCTTCCATCAAATCTTCCAAACGCCGTCGTGCATCAGACGTGGGTCGATGACGAACTTCAACAATCACATCGTCAACCTCAATGAGCTCATCATCAACTACTATCGCTTTTTCTTCATCATTATCATCAAATAACTCAGTCATGCAATCCTCTCATAATATCAAGATCGAAAGCTATATACCTTATTTTTTTAAAATTTCCTAGTATTTTTTTTTAATAGACTATATTAGCATACTAGCATGAGCAAAAATCAAATAAAAGAAACCATAAGACAAACTCGCTTAACGATACGTGAGTCTCTATCACATGCCGAGCAGTGCGCTGCTTCAAGCCGTATTTGTATTCGCATTCAATCCATGGAGCTGTTTCAACGAGCTAAATGTATTGCACTTTATAGCGCAGTTCGGGGTGAAATTGATCTATCAGCCTTATGGCAGTCGGCCAACTGTAGTCAAAAAACATACTTTTTTCCCACCATCCAATCTGATCACACACTTTCTTTCTTACCTGTAACACATGCAACACGTTTTCTAAAAAATAATTTTGGTATATTAGAGGCGGATGTTCACCTGTCACAGGCAATAGACCCTACTGATCTCGACATTATTTTTATGCCATTAGTTGCTTTTGACGAATGTGGAACGCGCATAGGGATGGGTGGCGGTTATTATGATCGAACATTAGCTGGCAACGTATTGTCCGTACGCATAGGAGTTGCGTATGATTTTCAAAAACACGATTTTATCCAACCCGATCCGTGGGATATCCAACTCGATGCGATAGTCACACCAAGCACAATATATTTTGCTGAGCCATAGCTCCTCATTGGAATGAGGGGCAAAACTTCAGGTTTCATGTTTCAACGACAGCAATTCTGGGTGAACGATAAGGCCCTCTGTTCTAGGGCTATGTAGCGTTTTAATAACATTATTTTTCGCAAAATATCACTGAATTCGTAGGGTGAGCAAAGGAGCTTGCGACGTGCCCACCAGCAGTGGTACGACGGTGGGCACGTCGCAAGCTCCTTTGCCCACCCTACCTCGTTCACCCAGAATTGCTATTTCAACGAGCTCTAGGTTTAACTAAACAAATTTAATTGGTATACTTAGCCCCATTAGGGTCGCAACCCTCAAGATAAATAGGAATAATCTATGTTTGCCTCCAAACAACTTGAAGATCTCGCTAAAAAACTTTACTCTGCTTTGCCACCAGGCATACAGACACTGGAGCTTGAGATTCAACAACAATTTAAAGATATTCTGCAATCCGCTTTCACGCGTATGGATTTAGTGACGCGAGAAGAGTTTGATGTTCAAGTTAAAGTACTAGCACGCACACGCGAAAAAATTGACCTACTGCAACAGCAAGTTGATGCGCTTTTGCAGAAAAAAACACCTTAGGAACGTTATCCAACCACGTTCTTAATGACAATCCGAATTTTCTCTAAGGAAGATGAGAATATGAACCTCGCTATCAGTAAAACTCGTAGTATTGTTGGCATTCATGCCCAACCGGTATCCGTTGAAGTTCATTTATCTAATGGCCTCCCCAGTTTTTCCATCGTTGGGCTACCTGAAACGGCAGTTAAAGAAAGCAAAGACCGTGTGCGAAGTGCTATTATGAATAGTCATTTTGAGTTTCCCTGTCGTCGAATTACCGTCAATTTAGGACCAGCCAACTTACCCAAGGTAGGGAGTGGTTTTGATTTACCCATCGCCATAGGTATTTTGGCAGCTTCCGGCCAATTACCTATACAACCTTTAGCATCTCATGAATTTATCGGTGAATTAGCTCTCGATGGAACACTGCGTGGCATAAACGCAATTGTCCCAGCGGTACTTGCGGCTCATCATGCAAAACAACAGCTTATTATTGCCGATGCAAATGCCGAGGAAGCCTCTCTCGTGGGAAATGTGGGTGTCTATTCAAGCGCTAATCTACGTGCCGTTTGCAGTTATCTCGCACACAACACGCCGCTAAATTTTTTACCCAGTCGACCAACCATAACATGTGTTGATGATAGGGTAGACTGGTCTGATATCAAAGGACAACATCACGCAAAACGCGCTATGGAAATTGCTGCCTGCGGAGGGCACAGCATTTTATTAAGTGGTCCTCCGGGAAGTGGTAAAACGATGCTTGCCAGACGATTTAGTACTTTATTACCCGAGCTGTCTGAAACTCAGGCGCTTGAGAGCATGGCTATCAAGTCAATTCACGGCCGCATTGCCAATTATAATAATTGGAAGTTGCCACCATTTCGTTCACCTCACCACACAGCGTCTCCCATAGCTTTAGTTGGTGGAGGTAATCCACCCAAACCAGGTGAAATTTCTCTCGCTCATCACGGCATTTTATTTCTTGATGAATTACCCGAGTTTCATCGTCAAGTCTTAGAAACCCTACGTGAACCTTTGGAGTCAGGTTATATTTGTATTTCACGAGCAGCAATACAAGTTGAATTTCCTGCGCGTTTTCAACTGATAGCCGCAATGAATCCCTGCCCGTGTGGTCATTGGGGAAACAGCAAAGCGGATTGTTTTTGCTCTCCAGACAAAATAAATCGTTACTTAAATAAACTCTCAGGACCGCTACTCGATAGAATCGACATGCACGTCACATTACAACCACTCACAGAAGACGAGTTAATCAAGCCCAATCAAACACCGATGGGAGAAAGCATGAAAATTCGGAACATAGTTGAGAAAATGCGCGAAAATCAGATTAATCGACAAGGCTGTTTAAACGTCGATCTCAGCACCAGAAATTGTGAAACAGTCTGCGCCATAGGAAGCAACGAACAAGCTTTTTTAAGCAGTACGCTACAAAAGCTTAAATTATCTGCTCGTGCCTTTCATCGTTTACTCAAAGTAGCCCGAACCATTGCCGATATGCGAGAAGCGGCACAAGTTGAACTCATTGATTTGCAGCAGGCCTTATCATTTAAACACATGGTGGCAGGGCCGAAATGATTGGACTTCTAAATAATTGGACCTATTTATAAGCCAATAATATCAACGACAATCGGCCAGGGTGAATTTGTTCTATAGGCACATTCTATGTACTGGAGTTTGGACAAACCGCGATCTAATACGAGCCCGAGTCCGTGGGCGTGCCCGAGCCCGCCCGAACCCGAGCCGCCTGTTTTTTTAGCACAACCTCTCTGATTATGCGATCATTTTCTCTGTTACCGTTGTATTTTTCGACTTTTTAACGATGGGATGACGTGTTCGTTTTATTTGAATATCCCCCAATTTTCGTCCAGGTGCTTTTTGTCTAGGTTTAGGTGGTTGAGCGTAGCAATTCTGGTTATTTCTATAAAATTCGTGTATA
>JAUYQG010000018.1 GCA_030695645.1 Legionellaceae bacterium | reverse complement strand
AAAAATATATAAAAGATTAGCGGCCCCAAAGGCCGCTTGTGTGAATGAATCGTATGTTTTGCTCACCCATGACCTATTTTTGTCATATAACGTTTTTGTTTGTTTCTCTTTCTCAACCTCATCAAAAAAGAGCTTCACTACGCCTGCGCCGTGGAGAACCGCTTGGCGGGAGAGAAATGTCCAATACTCTTTCATAATCTTGTTATCAATATCTTTGATAGAGTAAGGATCATTTACAAGGACATTATCAGTAATTTTTACGATTTTAAATGAATTACCTTGATTATCTTTTATATAGCCGAACTTATAATCCTTATCGTTACTTAATTTTTCTGTTCTTATCTCAAGATTTTCAATTTTTGGGGAGTGATAAGGACTTCCGATTATCGTGTCCCCACTAAAAAAATAATTATTCGAATATGTAGCTATCCTAGTAAAATACTCATCCAGAGTATTAGCAATAATTGGTTTTTCATTTTCTATCTCTTGAGCAATGTTTAATGATCCTCGGCCAAATATCGCATAACCCTCATAAGGACTACCATTTGTCACATCATGACTACCAAGATAATTAAGGAGCACATCAGGAGTTACGGCACTCGCTAAACTGTTTTCCAACCCAGGGTGAGGGTCATTGCGAGTATGATCAGGAACTGATGCATCTTCCATAAGATGTAAAACATGCCCTAACGATTCGAGGCCGTGTTGCTTATTCCCCCACGCGTATTCATATATACCGCGTTCCCATGAATAGTCATCCTTACTGCTAAAATATCCTTGAAAAAGCGACCCCATAAGACCAGTTAACCCACTTTGTGATGGACTGCTCTGTGCCCATTCTTTTGAACTCGACCATTGTGATGTAAGAGGAGCTCCACCAACAAAAGCAAGATTTGGATTTACTGATTTATTTGATCCTAAGGTTAAACCCCGATTGAAAACTGGATCATAATAGTGATGCATCCAGCGAATTCCCGTATCTTCATCAATACTCCCCTGAATCACAAATTCTTTTTCCATATCATTAAGTTTATCCTCAAAGAATGAGCGCTTATAGAATTTTATTATCTCCGCTGTGAGTGCGGGATGTGTTTTTTTATCATCGTAAGCCCATGACATAAAAGGCGCTACGAAGAGTAGTCCTGCAAGAAATAATGTAAAAATAAAGTTTATAATTCGAGAATTTTCCATTTTCCGTTATGAGGATTTGGTACCATGATAATCTCCATTGATACAATATTTTTTTCATTAACTACAACAAAATATGCCTCTTTATCAGTAACTTTACTCTTCTCTGCGCGTTCTAAATCGGAAATTGCTTTATCTAGCAAGCCTTTATTTTTAGCTTCATCAAGTTTATCTTTCCATTTTTTTTGTAAGTCAAACACAAAGTATTTCGCAGCTAAGTCCGTATCCCCTTTCTTGAGTGCTTCAATAAAGAGTTGAAGTGTTTCTTCGGGGGTGACACCTCCATACGGATCCTCCCTCTCCTGTCGTTTTAATTCTTTAATAATGCGCTCCGCCTCCCTCATCTGCCGATTCTCCGGATTCAAATAACGGAGCACAAAAAGCACCCCGAACCCCACAATCACCAACCCCACCGCCCCCAATGAAAATTTTATTGCATGTTTTGTCATATGGTGTTTATTATATACAACAATTCTTATAGAGGTCAATAAAATATATAACTGTGGATAACTGCTCGGTTTTTGCTCGGGTACATATGGTATCATGATTGTATGCTTACGCATCGCCAAAAACAAATTAAAGATTTTATTTCCCGTATCCTGTCTAAAAAAGGAGTAGCCCCAACTGAACGAGAGATTGCTCACCGGTTTAAAATTTCTCCTTCAACCGCTCATGAGCACATTGAAGCATTGCAAACAAAGGGGTATTTAGAAAAAATTGACAGAAGCGCGCGAGGAATTAGAATTTTAAAATCTTCAACCTCCCTTGTACGCATACCTCTCTTGGGTACAATCGCTGCGGGCCAACCAATTGAAGCAATTCAAGATAAAGAAACAATTGCGGTTCCAAAAAGCAAAATTCCTCCCTCATCAGAAGTTTACGCCCTGCGCGTAGTGGGTAATAGCATGATTGATGAAAACATCAACGATGGTGATGTTGTTTTAGTAAAGCAACAGAAAACCGCCGAAAACGGACAAAAAGTAGTTGCGCTTATAGATAATCACGAAGCAACTCTAAAGAAATTCTATAGAGAACAAGGGCATATCCGCTTGCAACCAGCGAACAAAAACATGGAGCCGATTATATTAAGAAACGACCGAGATCTCGTTATACAAGGGGTAGTCCTTGATGTCATAAGAGAAACAGATTTTATCCAACCAGCCCCACTCTCAATTTCATTTGATACTGCGCAGACAAAACAGAAAAAAATTAGTAAAACCTATTATGAAAAGCCGAAATTTAAACTTTATTTAGCAAACTGTTTAGATATTCTAGCTGAACTTCCCGAAAACTCTGTTGATATGGTTTTCGCAGATCCTCCCTATAATCTTTCAAATGGAGGCATCACCGTTCATGCGGGACAAATGGTAAGCGTCAATAAAGGAGACTGGGATAAAAGCAGGGGCTTCAAGGATGATTATAGCTTTCATTATAAATGGCTAGAGGCATGTCGAAAAGTCTTAAAACCTGATGGTACTCTCTGGGTGAGTGGTACATATCATTCGATTTATCAATGCGGACACGCCTTACAAGCACTTGGCTACCATATATTAAACGACATTGCATGGTTCAAGCCAAACGCATCACCAAATTTGAGCTGCCGTTTTTTCACAGCTAGTCACGAAACGTTAATTTGGGCGAGAAAAGATAAAAAAGCAAAACACATTTTCAATTATGATTTAATGAAAAACGGTACTTGGCCTGAAGATAATTTAAAAAAACCAGGACTTCAGATGCGTTCCGTTTGGTCTATGGGTACACCAAAACCAATCGAAAAACGATTTGGAAAACACCCAACGCAAAAACCGGAAGATTTACTAAAAAGAATTGTGCTTGCGAGTACAAAGAAAGGAGATTTAGTAATTGATCCATTTGCCGGAAGTTCTACAACCGGCATCGCGGCATATCTTCACGGGAGAAACTTTATCGGTATTGATACTGAACCAAAATTTTTAGATTTGTCGATTAAACGATTTGAAGAATTAGATCATAATTTAAAAAAGAAATATACCTTATGAAACCAATACCAGCCTATATCGCAAAATGGACTGATAATTTTTTTCATCAGTCAGCCTATAATCAGCCAGTTAGTTTTCCTAATAAATATATTATCAATTTTCTCTCTCGTTTCAAAAAGACTACCTCAATCCAACTGTATCGTGGCATAAACAAATACAATACAGAAAACAACTTAATCACAAGCTGGACATATAAAAAAGATATTGCCGCTCGATATACGGGAAATAAAGGAAAATTAGTAAAAAAAGTCTTTAGTCCCCGAAATATTTTGTTGGATACCACGACTTTAAATACTAAACAAAAAAGACAGATGGGCTATGATTATAAAATCGACGATAAAGAAGTATTAATAATGAATAAAATTTTATGAAAAATAAGGGAATAGGCGGAGGAAACACAATTACAGGACTTAATTTTGAGAAGGAACGTGATATTTTAGACATTCTCAAAAAAACAAAAAATTATACCGTAAAAGGCAGTATTATCTACTATCAAAGCAAAGAAGTCGCCCGTAGTTATCGCAAGCACAGTTTATATAAACTACTGACTGAAAAAGGTATTGATTGGCGTAAGTATATATCAAAACGTCTTCTTCCGGACGAGGCATTGTATGTAATCGTCAATAACACCCTCTTTATTATTGAAATGAAGTTTCAAAAAATCGGGGGGTCTGTTGATGAAAAGTTGCAAACATGTGATTTTAAGAAAAAACAATATCGCAAACTCATGGCGCCGTTGAATATTGAGGTTGAATATATCTACATTCTCAACGATTGGTTTAAAAATCCATCTTATAAGGATACCCTTGATTACGTCATTTCAGTTGGGTGCCAGTATTATTTCAATTACTTGCCACTACAAAAATTAGGATTGCAGGTGTCGAAGTAAAGTGTTAAATTCTTACCTATTCCCATAACCCGGCATAGCCGCTTGAAGCACTTCTGTATAATGTTTTTTACCATCAATGTAATCTCTTAGTGTTAGCAGGAGATTACGAAACATATATGCATCGGGATTAATTTTTTCATTTTTACAAAAAAGCTCAATTACCATAGCAACATAATCAAGTGAAAGCGTGTAAGACTGCTCCAATTGGGCATAACGAGTAGTAATTTCATTAACAGTCTCAAGCTGATAATTATCTCGTTCATCAACTGAAGAAAAGGGATTCGTGTGTATATAGTAATCTATGTAATACTGCACGATTTCTCTAACTTCATTTTTAAAGTGAGGAATTTTAAGCAACAGATCTACAACCCAAAAAGTATGAGTTGGTGGTCTTAATTTTTTGTCATTACCAAGAATAAGAATTTTTATAACAAAATCTAGATCTGGTCTTATCCCCCGATTTCCTTGAAACAAGCCTACCAATGTGCCATCTTTTGTTTTATATGTTTTAAAAGCAACAACCCTCGGTCTCAACTGCGTAAGATGTATACCATCGTAATATTTTAAATTATATATAAATAAAGATTTGGGCATGATTTGAAAAGTATTTTTTACTCTATCATCTAAGAGGTGGAGCTATCAAGATCCGTCTAAAATCCTAATTATAAAAATTGGCGGTGTGAGTCAGTCTAGAACCTTGCTCATGCAAACACTATAAGGCTTTCTTTGGGTCTTTTCCAGAGCGTGGTTTGATTGGGGGTCGGTCGGGATGAAATTTGACCACATCGATCAAAATCGATATTATGCCATAAAGAGTTCTTTAAATCCGGAGGGATATATGGCCTACGATCAGAAATTTTATCGAATGTATCAAAGATATCTTAGAGAAGAAGCTGTTCGCGCTAATCACGACAAAATCTTCGAATATTTTCGCCGGTTTACTAAGCCGACACAATTACGGGTAGTAGACCTCGGATGTGGTTTGGGCGAGTATTCACGTTATGGATCATATGCACAATATGCAGGAATCGATCTTAATGATACGTTACATGTTAAAAATTTTGTACAGGCAGATTATCACGACCCTCATTTCGTCAACCGCCTCCCATTTATACCGACAGCATTTGTTAGTCTATTTTCAATCGAGTGCTGCCATTCGGCTTTAGACAAGTATGCCTTGTACGAGAAAATCTTCGCCTATATTCCTTCTATTGAGTATGGCATGGTCGGTGGATTTTTCTATGAAAGTAGGCGCGACCTAGAAACAGTCGGAGAAACCGGAGGCATTATAAGCTATCAAACCATCGAAGATTCATCGAGGCACATCTCGAGAATATTTTCTGAATTTAGAATCCACATGCACACGCCGTCAAAGATGTTTGGTAATGACGTAATAGAAATATGGAAAATTTTAAGCCGATGGTAAAACATCGGTGTTTTTTTATTTCGTCATTTGTTTTAAAAGTGGCTTAAAAATCTTTGTCCAGGTCCAGACACATAGGTAACACCTATGTGTCTTTATGTTTTCGGAAAAACGCAATGATAAAAGCAGGTACAATGGGTGTCATATGATCTATGGCACTATTCTCCCGGGAGCCAAGAACATCCTCCGGCTCCCCA
>JAUYQG010000189.1 GCA_030695645.1 Legionellaceae bacterium | reverse complement strand
TTTCGATAACCTCGTCAGGGATGTGGTTTAGTCTTTTTTTTGCTGCCAATGAAAGACTTTCAGTCAATATGCATTTGGACAAAACCGCATGCAAAAAGACGCATGCAGTTCTGTCCAAATAATTTTAGATCTGTGATATTTATAAGCTTACAATACGTGACACAACCGGCTTTCTTTGTAAGAAAATATACATTCAGGATAATTAGTAATCTAATTTAGGATAACAGATCTCAAATTTCTTGGACAGAAAGACATGAGGCTCTTTTCATGTCCTTTTGTCCAAAGTCCAAATTAAGTAATTAAAATCTTCGTTCCAGGATTGGCTTTTATCCAATTAGCCACATACTCAATGTAATCATTCTTGCCAACAGCAATGCATCCACGTGTTGAATTGGGTAAACTGGTCATCCAACGAAATAAACTAGATGATTGCGTTGGGCCATGGATTCCAACATCTCTACCGGTATATCCGGAAGCTAATTGCTTTGCCGTCGGATAGAGAATAGGAATGAAGATGTCGAATTGGGTAGATTTTCTTGGGTACGCTAATCCATATAAACCTAGCGGCGTTTTATTATCACCTGCTTGCCTTTTACCGACCCCCTTATATCCGATAGTTACTTTAAATGTCTTAAATACAGTGCCTTGTTTACAAATATTTAATACTTGTCTTGCGGTATGGACATTGATTCCGGTGAATAAAGGGCACGTTGTAGCACTCGCAAATAAAACAATAGGAAAGAAAATAGAGATGATTAATAACATTGCTTTTATTTTCATGTAATGGTCAATCATTATTGCAGTTGGTCGTAATTATTGCACACTATTGCTTTTATTCATAGAGCTATTGATTTCAGTATTAATCAATGGATTGGGCTGAAAAATCAAAGGCCATCTGAATAGGTCTAAATTATCTGAAAAGATTTGTGCTTAGCTAGAAATCACTGGATCCAGCGGACAAGCCGCGGGACGTCGGCTACGGGGGGAGCAAATGTCAACAGCCCCTAGTCGCTGTCGCGTATTATTTTGCTCAATCAAACTGCTTTAGAAAATCATACAATTCAACTAAAGGAACGGTGTGACAGTTTTTCGTTAACTGTAAACTTTGACCTCCAAAAGTCACCAAAGTGATTTGATTAACCTGTGGGAATAGTGTTTTAAATGCGTTGGGAAGGTTAACGGGATGTAATGCTTGCATGCTCATTTTAGCATCCAACGCTAAAACCTGACCATTGGTTGTAATAATCAGAAAATCAATTTCTTCACCCTCTTTGGTTCTCCATACATAAAGTTGCCAATTTTTTCCATGATTTTGAATGAATTTAATGATTTCAGAACAGACCAATGTTTCAAACAAAGCACCTGCTTGGGGGCTAGTTAGCAAAGGCAGTTGTTCTTGCCAGCCCTGTAAACGAACAGCCAGCCCTGTATCTAAAAAGTATAATTTAGGCGATTTGGTGAGACGTTTATTGAGATTACTTGCGTAGGGCTTGAGACAATAAAGGATAGATGTTCGTTGTAAAAGGCTGATCCATTCTTTAACGGTAACAGACTGAATTCCACTATCTCTTGCAATGTTCGTATAGTCTAAAATCATACCGGTTCTTGCGGCCAATAATCCTAATACGATGTTAAACGCTTCTTGTTTTTGCACTCCCGCACTTAACACAATGTCTTTTTCAATATAACTACGAATATAATCATTCAAATACTGAATCGGCGATACGCGCTCATCAATATAAAGCTCTGGCCAGCCACCTTTAAAAAGTATATCTGAAATGCTTGTTTGGGGTAGGGCCTGGTTGATTTCATGCACTGAAAGTGTATTTAAAGCAAAATAACTGACGCGGCCTGCCAAACTTTCTTTGATATTGTTATCCATGAGTAATTGGTTAGAACCTGTCATGCGAAATAGTGTAGTTATTTGTTCGGAGGTTTCTAAACGTTGTCGTTTCAATTGATCAACATAACGCTTAATTTCCGGGAATAATTGAGGGACATATTGTACTTCATCCAATAAAAGGGGAGGCGTAAATTGTTGTAAAAAGAGTGCTGGATCTCGGTTGGCCAAAGTACGCAGTTGCAAATCATCAAAGGTAACCTCTTTAGAAAAGGAGCCTGCCAGATGATACAAAAGAGTGCTTTTACCACATTGACGCGGTCCAATAACCAGCTGAACTGGACTTTGCGCCTCAATGAGGCGTTGTGTGAGATCACGTTTGATATACATAATATGTCAATTATAAGCTGTTAACTTAAAATCGTCAAATTGATGTCAACCATCGTTAAATTAACCGTTAGAGGTGCACAATGAATGAAATCATTGAATTAAGTTATGGCGCACAAATACAGCCAGATGGCGCTGGCTATCTAGTTACATTTCGTGATATTGAAAATGCATTTACTTACCCATTGGACTTTGGACAAAAAGACATGAAAAGGGCCTCATGTCTTTCTGTCCAAGAAATTTGAGATCTGTTATTCTAAATTAGATTGCTAATTATCCTGAATGTATATTCTCTTACAAATAAAGCCGGTTGTGTCACGTATTCTAAGCTTATAAATATCACAGATCTAAAATTATTTGGACAGAACTGCATGCGTCTTTTTGCATGCGGTTTTGTCCAAAGTCCAATTACCCACAGCTTGATTCACAAGTTATCGACAGGCGGTACGTCGGCGTCATAGAAAGTCAAGCATTAAAAACTACGGCTTCAACTGCTTTTTCTAGGTTAAACTAAAATGGTTTTGATCGCCGTGGAAAATTATGTCAAACCGATGGATTTATTATTAGAATCTGGTAGTGTTGGGTTCTGGACTTTAGGATCGTGGGGTTAAAACCTGGTTCTGGTGTATAAGTTTGTACCGTCGTTGTAATCAGCGACTATCGTGTTTCGTTGGATGAAAAAAATTATGGACTTTAAGCAAGTTATAAAAAATTTACAGAAAAATCCTAATAAATGGCTGATTACCGGTGTAGCTGGGTTTATCGGCTCTAATCTCTTAGAGTTTTTATTAAAACATAATCAATATGTTGTTGGTCTTGATAATTTTTCGACTGGGTATTTACACAATTTAGATGAAGTTCAAAAAAATGTATCTGCGGAAGCATGGAGAAATTTTTCTTTCTTTCAAGAGGACATTCGAGATTTATCAACTTGCCAAGCAGTTTGTGAGGGGGTCAATTATGTTCTTCACCATGCCGCTTTAGGTTCCGTACCATACTCTATTCATGACCCTATTAACGTAAACTCGGTTAATATCGATGGTTTTTTAAATATGTTGGTGGCCGCTAGAGATTCTAAAGTTGAAAGCTTTACTTATGCCAGTTCAAGTTCAATTTATGGAGATGATGAAACATTGCCTAAAATTGAAAATAAAACAGGTGCTCCTTTATCGCCCTATGCAATCACAAAATGCGTCAATGAATTATATGCGACTGTTTTTGCTAATCGTTATGGATTAAACACAATTGGTCTTCGTTATTTTAATGTATTTGGCAAAAGACAAAATAAGCTAGGAGCATATGCCGCGGTTATTCCGGCTTGGATCTCAGCTATGCTAAAAAATGAGGTTGTTTATATCTATGGAGATGGTGAAACCAGCAGGGATTTTTGTTTTATTGACAACGTGGTTCAAGCCAATATATTAGCTGCAACAGCGGACGAACGTGCCAAAAATCAGATTTATAATATTGCATTAAATGAGCAAACCACCTTAAATCAATTGTTTGATTATTTAAAAAATACCCTCTATCATCAAGGCATCGAATACAATCTACCCATAATTTATCAGCCCTTTCGAGCAGGCGATGTTAAGCATTCTCGAGCGGATATCTATAAAGCCATGTCTTGCTTAGGTTATGAGCCAACCCATCGCATTAAAGATGGCATGGAAGAGGCCGTTCGATGGTATATTGAATATGAAAAAAATCAGTAACTACTCACTTCGTAGAAAGGAACGGCCATATTTTGCGTATCTTGAATGAAAACGGTTTCGAAAAATGCTCATCCCGGCCTTCGCCGGGACAGGACAAGCCTATGTATGCTGCGCTTTTTCGAAACCGTTTTCGTTCAACCTGCACTCAAATCTGACCGTTCACCGAGGGTTAAGATCACCCTCCGAGCCAGTTACAAAAATCAGGTCCAAGGCGTTGTATCAACAAGCCCTGAGACATTGTCATTTATGACGTAACAATAGGCTTAGCGAAATCGATTACAAATAACATATGATTGTTATTTTTTGGACAGTTAAGGAGTGACTGAGCGTGAGTATACCATATGAACAACTATTTTTTTTGTTTGCAAAAGCGTTAATTGTAACCATGTTTGTTGTATTGTGTCTTAAATCAGCTAGTTTTCAGTTGGGGCTTGTTGATTATCCTGGGGGGCGTAAAAAGCATAAAAAAGTCGTGCCATTGATAGGTGGGCTTGCCATTTTTATTGCGGTTAGCGTCCTCTTACTTCCATTTATTCTTCATAATAATGTGTATGTTACGTTCTGGTTGATGTGTTTTGCGCTAGTAATTATATCGACAGTGGATGATTTGTATGGATTAAACGCTAGCCATCGATTAATTATGCAATTCTTACTGACGTGTATGGTTGTTGTGTTTGGTAATACGGTTGTTTTGCACTTGGGCAATTTACTGGGTTTTGGTGATATTTCATTAGGATCTATGAGTCTGCTTTTTACTGGTTTTGCAATGGTTGGAATCGCAAATTCGGTGAACATGATGGATGGCGTGGATGGACTGACTGGGTGCGTGAGCTTGGTTGAGTTTGGGTGTTTATTGTTTTTGACAACACACTGTGGGGCGCGGATAGAAACAGTGATTATCGTTATTATGATGGGGGCTATTTTAGCTTTTTTATGTTTTAACTTTCCTATAAAATGCTTAGAAAAACGGAAAATATTTCTTGGTGATGCAGGTAGCTTGCTCATCGGGTTTATGCTTGCATGGCTTTGTGTGCGGATAACGCAGGATCCTGTGGTCGGCCATTACCCACCCGTTCTTATGCTTTGGATTGTTGCTTTACCTTTAATGGATGCTATACATTTAATGATTAATCGAACAATTCGAGGTGTGTCTCCCTTTAGGGGCGATCGTAGGCATATTCACCATCTATTGTTGCAATTAAATTACTCTCCACGAGATACGGTTCTTATGCTGACTGCTCTTGCTATTGTGATTGCGGTTTCTGGTATTTGTTTATATCGGATAGGGACACCAGAGTGGCTGTTATTCGTGGGGATGTTTCTTTTATTTTGTGCTTACTCAATGTTAAGTTATACCTTAAAGAAGCGAGTGTCTCGTCGACAATATAAATATTCAATTCCATTTTTTCGCACTGAGATGCAGAATTGAATATTAACAATGTGAAATAGCTCATTGAATGAAATACTATAATACATGGATTGTTTGGTTTCTGGCTTTGTTTTTTAGCACGTTGATCCAAGCGGAAGCTATTACATCTCAAGATAATAATCATGAGGTACATTCGCTCCCTGGTTTCTTACGCCTTAGTTTCGACAACAACATCCACATGCCGAACCAAATTGCTGACATGGGTTTGCTTGGCTTTGATTATTTTTCCGATGTGAATTCGTTCATGTACGCCGGTTTTGGGGGATACGGCTCAGTTACCGGAACGCAAGGTGGGTTATTTACCGTTGGGGTTGAAGGTGGCTTGCATCATGAGTTGATTTCAAATTGGTGGGGTGACGCGGGCTTGTTTGTTGGTGGGGGTGGTGGCAAAGCCTCGCTAACTGGCGGTGGTTTGATGTTACGTCCACATGCTGGCATTGCTTATTCGTTTCCATGGGCGCGTTTGGGCGTGTTTTATAGTTATATTGACTTCCCTAGTGGTGAAATTCATAGTCAACAAGTGGGATTGAATCTTGATTTACCCATGAATTTCTCCTATCTCTGTCCGCATGATAGCTTGGTTGGTTCAACTGTTCTTGATTTAGACCACATTCATGCATACATGGGTCGATTTATTGGTTTTCAGCGAAATGATTTTGCGCTGTTTGTGCAGGCGTATCAACAGCGTACGGGAGCAAAAAATGCGGTTGGCTCTGTACAAGATAGCACTATGGGGCTTGTTGGTGCGGAGCTTGATCATTATTTTACGGATACGTTTTTTTGGTGGTTAAAAACATCGGGTGCGTTTAGTGGGATACCGAATGGTTATATGGATGTATTGGGTGGTCTTGGTTATCACATATCGTTGGGCTCCTCTCGTTTAGCCCTTGTTCCTCAATTTGGGCTTGGGGCTGGTGGTGGTGGTTTGGTTGAAACGGGTGGTGGTTTTTTAGTCAACCCGTTGTTGGGCGTGGAGTGGGCCGTCACACCCACGCTTTCATTGCGCGCCAGTAGCGGCTATTTATGGGCTCTTCAAGGTGAGTTAAAGGCCGTGCCTATAACGGGAGAGTTGATTTGGCATTTAGATATTGCGACAGAAAGCTTACATCTCAATCAATTCATGGGTGATCGCTTTACTATTTTGGGCTGGCGCTTTCAAATGTTAAATCAAACTTATTTTCACCCGCAACGCTCCTTGAATAATACAACGTCTTCAATTCAGTTGATTGGGATTCAGGTCGATCAGTTGTTTACACCATGGTTCTTTTTGAGCTATCAAGCAATGGGGGCGTATGAAGGGTATTATGCTGGTGGCTATGCGACGGGCATGATAGGGCCTGGTATTCAAAGTGCGTTGTTGTGGCAGCACGTTCAATTATTTACGGAATTATTAGTAGGTGCTGGTGGCGGTGGAGGATTGGCGTTGAGTGGTGGTTCCATCATAGAGCCTCTTGTTGGTATACGGTATGCGTTTACGCCATCGATGGGCGTTCAAGCCAGCGTTGGGCAAATGAAAGCATTACGTGATGATTTAAATACACCTGTATTAAATATTGGTTTTACTATGCGGTTTGATACACTGAATCGGCAGGCATCTGGATTCCGTGAAAAATGATTTTCATTTTTGGCTTCCAGTAAATTAATCATTAGCGCATTTTGAATGCCATGGTAAGGATTTCAGAGGAGTTGTTTTCCCTACCCCACGGGCGCCAAATAAAAAAGCACTTTGCTTTTCTCCAAGGCGTATCAATCTCTCAAACATGATCTGTATGACGCCATTTTAGAAATGTATTTTATAAAATGTACGCCATTTATTAAAAATATCAATTAAAATAGCAGCGATTCCCGCTTAAATCGTATACCAGCCTAAAAAACACAGACCTGTTTTAAATTTGATCAAATAAGGTTTCGACATCCCTTAAACCCCCTTTTCAAACCAAAGAACATCATACCCTTCTCTATTAAAAGAGAGAGCTGGAGCTATTCTGATATAAAAGAGGATCCAAAAGAGGCGAATCTACCGAGGGGCTTTTAGCAGGATCAAATTTCACTGATTTATGCATTCCTAAAGCACCAAGTGCGTCACTCTGAGGCAGTATCGGGGTACCTGGTGTCTTTGGTTTTGATATAAATTGCTCGGAATATAGATCCACGTCAATGATGTTATCTACCTTTATATATTGTCTTAGTGTATCCAGATTATGTGTGATTATCATAACAGTCACATTGCGTGTTGCAATGAGTTGGCTTAATTCACGCAATACCTCTTTTTCTGTTATGGGATCCAATGCTGAAGTAGGTTCATCCAAAACTAAGAATGCGGCATTAGATCGAAGATAGGCGCGTGCAATAGAAATGCGTTGTTTTTGTCCTCCGGATAATTTTCGTCCACTAGAGCCCGTATTGGCGGTCATTCTGTCTTCGGCGATCAGATCGGCGAGTCCAGCTTGTCTAGCAGCTTCCAGCACGTCGGCATCAGTGGCCGATAAATTGCCATATTTTATATTATCAGCAATACTTCCTGAAAAAATCACAGCATTCTGTGGGACAACTGCAAAGTTTTCTCGTAAATCAGTTGGATCAAAGGTTGAAATTTCTTTATTTCCTAAAAAGATCGCGCCTGTCGTTGGGGAGTAAAACCCCATGAGTAGTCGTATCAACGTGGACTTTCCAGACCCACTTCTTCCGGTAATTGCAGTTACAGAGCCAGGCTTAGCAGTAAAGCTGATATTGATTAAATCGGACTTGTCATCACCATAGTTAAATGCAACCTGTTGAAAAGTAATCGCTGCTTGTTCCCTTTGGATCAACGGAGAATATCCTATAGTCGGTTCAGACGCTGATTTTGTATCAAGATAATCCTCAAGTAGTTTAAATGTTTGGTAATTACTGACTAATTTTCCAAATGAGTCTGAAAACGCGCGCAGAGACATGCCAGATTGTAATATATAAAGCATTAAGATAATTATTTTTTTGGCTGAAATTTCTTCTGAATCAAAAAGATAAGCAGCATATGTCAGTGCACCTATATAACTTAGGCCAAACATGCCAGATAAAAAAGCCGATGTTGTGGATTTGAATGCTAGTGCATCCTGAAAATCTTTGCCTAGCTTCCGCATTGCAACATCTAGGTTTTGTAGTTCTACAGGAACATTTCCGTAATAATGTGCATTTTCATATTGATCGAGTTGGGAAATAATAAACTCATAGCCTACGCATAAGCTTCCAATATATTGGTTTTGGCTATCGCTTATGTATTTTGAGCAGATTACCGCTGCTGTGGAATAAGTGATGATGACGCCTAAAAGAACTAACCCTAGGTCAAGGTCTTCATAAATGACCAATCCATCGATGACTAATATTTCCAGAAGAGATGGAATAGTTCGACTAAATGTGGTTGTAATAAATGCATTTCCTAAATGCTCATAAGCTGAATTAAAGTGTTGAACCGCTGGTGCATTGGTATTAGATGCACGAGCCTCCATAGGTAGTGAATAAAATGTGTCCATAATGCGGTGAGTCAGTCCAAATGACATGTTCATCGCTACTGGATGCAACACATTTTCTTGGAGATAGGGGATTAACTCGGAGAGAGCCCATAGACCAGTGTAACCAAGCATCCACGGAGCAATTTGCTCAAATTTATCCTTACTCTCTTCTTCCATCTCATCTAAGCTTCTACTGAGCATCAATGGAAAAGCTGCTACAGAGGCTACTTTAGCTAATGTGAGGATGGAGGAGATAGAAATTGCTCTAGGACTAGCACTAGTGACGTCACTAATTTCATTGATTAGTTTTTTTACATATTTGAACATATTTTAGTACCTGAAAGACGATTTTAAAATTAGTATGTTTTATAAATAACCACTGAAATACCTTTTAGCATAAAAAAATAAGCATGGCAAGGCTTAGTCGTTTCCTAAATTGATCGGCAAAAAAATGATCAGTGCTGGTTCGTCCGTTAATCGGTCTCTTTTTAGCTATTGGACTTTGGACAAAACCGCATGCAAAAAGACGCATGCAGTTCTGTCCAAATAATTTTAGATCTGTGATATTTATAAGCTTAAAATACGTGACACAACCGGCTTTATTTGTAAGAGAATATACATTCAGGATAATTAGT
>JAUYQG010000187.1 GCA_030695645.1 Legionellaceae bacterium | reverse complement strand
ACTAATTATCCTGAATGTATATTCTCTTACAAATAAAGCCGGTTGTGTCACGTATTTTAAGCTTATAAATATCACAGATCTAAAATTATTTGGACAGAACTGCATGCGTCTTTTTGCATGCGGTTTTGTCCAAAGTCCAATTTGTTCAAAGTCCAATTATATCGCAATAGGTGCTTTAATCGATGGGTGAGCCTGGTAATTCAAAAACTCAAAATCATCGTATTGATAGTCAAATAAAGAACTTGGCTTACGTTTCACATGCAATTGAGGCGGTGCGAACGGCGTGCGTTGTAATTGAGTTCGAGTTTGCTCCAGATGATTTAAATACAAATGACAATCGCCACCAGTCCAAATAAACTCCCCCACATCCAAATCACATTGCTGAGCAACCATTTGAGTCAACAAGGCATATGACGCGATATTAAATGGCACACCTAAAAAGGCGTCCGCTGATCGTTGATACAATTGGCATGATAAGCGATTATTAGCAACATAGAATTGAAACAGGGCATGACAAGGTGCTAGTGCCATCTGATCCAACTCACCCACATTCCAAGCACTAACAATAAGACGCCGCGAGTCAGGGTTGGATTTAATTTGGGCAATGGCTTCAGACAACTGATCAATACTACGTCCATCCGCCGTCGGCCAATTTCGCCATTGTCGACCATATACTGGGCCTAGCTCACCGGCTTCGTCAGCCCACTCATCCCAAATGCTCACACCATTTTCGCGCAAATATGCGATATTCGTACTGCCTTTTAAAAACCACAATAACTCATGAATAATACTTCGCATATGTAATTTTTTAGTCGTAAGCAACGGAAACGACTCAGCAAGATTAAATCGCATTTGATAAGCAAAAACAGACAACGTTCCCGTACCGGTTCGGTCCTGTTTTTCCACACCATGTTGTAAAATGTGTTCGATAAATTGTAGGTATGTTTTCATTTGGTGATCTCATTGTTTTTTTGGGCGTATGCATACAATCCAATACCCGCGATGAGCATGGGAATCGAAAGCAATTGACCCATGGTCAGCCAATCAAAGGCTATGAATCCAAGTTGGGCATCGGGTTCACGAAAAAACTCGACAAAGAAACGCACGACGGCATAACTCATAAAAAAAGCGGCGGTTACACTGCCGTTTGGCCGCGGCTTGCTTGCGTACCACCAAATAAAGAAAAATAAAAGAAGCCCCTCTAATCCGAACTCATACAATTGCGACGGATGTCTCGGATTTAGACCACCTCGGGGGAAAACCATGGCCCAAGGAACGTTGGTAACCCGGCCCCACAACTCACCGTTAATGAAATTGCCCATGCGGCCTGCGGCCAAACCAAGCGGAACAAGGGGAATAAGAAAATCCGCCACATTCCAAAACGGCTTTTTAAATTTCTTAGCAAATAAATACACCGCCACAATAACGCCTAGGAATCCACCATGAAACGACATCCCACCTTGCCATATTTTAAAAATATCCAGGGGATGAGTCCATAACTGAGATGTATCGTAAAAAAGCAAATAACCCAGTCGCCCACCAACGATCACACCCACAGCGGAATAAAAAATCAAGTCACCAATTTCTTCAGATGTCCATAGCAACTGATAACGGGACACACGCCACTGTGCGATCCCCCAGGCCATGAGAAAACCCAACAAATACATAATGCCGTACCAATGCACGGCAATAGGGCCTATAGAAAAAGCAATGGGGTCAAACGATGGATAAGTTATCATGGACAGAATCCTTTACGATTTTCCTGAGCGAATTAAATCACCTAAACCTTGCTCTTCCAAGGCCCGTTTTAAATACAGCCGGATTTCAGCTGGATGCTCCAACTCTAGAACATCGGCTAAGATTTTACGTGCGAACGCTAACGAAAAATTGCGTATAACCCATTTCACACGTGGTAAACTCGAAGAGTTCATACTCAAAGTATCAAACCCCATCGCCAACAGCAGTATAACCGCCAGAGGATCACTCGCCATTTCGCCGCAAATACTGACTTTCACCCCGGCAGCATGTCCTCCTTCAATGATTTTTATCAACGTTCGCAACATCGCAGGATGAAGAGAATCATACAAACCTGCAACACGAGCATTATTGCGATCGACCGCTAATAAGTATTGCGTTAAATCATTAGTACCCACAGATAGAAAATCAACTCGTCGGCCTAATTCACGCGCTTGACACGCAGCGGCAGGCACTTCAATCATCACACCAAGTTTCGGTTTTTCAATAACACAACCCTCTTCTAACAGCTCACTATACGCCTGATTGATTAGGTAAACGGCCTCATCGACCTCACTGAGACTAGTCACCATAGGTAACATGATGCGCAAATTATTTAACTCTTCATTGGCACGCATCATGGCACGCACTTGCAATAAAAACACATCGGGATGGTCTAACGTAACTCGAATTCCTCGCCAACCCAAGTATGGATTATCTTCTTGTATTGGAAAATAAGACAAAATTTTATCCCCACCAATATCCAGCGTACGCATAGTTACTGAGCGCGGCGCAAACGCTTTCAACGTTTGTCTGTAAATAATATATTGCTCATCTTCAGAGGGAAAGCGATCTCGACTCATGAACGGTACTTCCGAGCGATATAAACCAACCCCTTCGGCACCCACACTCATCGACATCCCAGAATCCATGGCAAGCCCCGTATTCACTTGCAAGGACACACGATGCTCATCGGTCGTTTCAGCTGGCTTATCTCGCAAACTAATTAGACTTTGATTTAACTCATCTTCTTTCTGAATAAGGTGCTTATATTCAGCTAATAATGTTTTTGAAGGGGAAATAAAGACATGTCCATAATACCCATCTACGATTACGGCACGACGCGATAAATGCTCTACCTTAAGCCCTCGCACGGCCATGACGGTTGGCACACCCATCGCACGCGCTAAAATGGCCACATGCGAGCTATTAGAGCCCTTAGCGGACACAACCCCTGCCAGTTGCCCTTCGGGAACCTCAGCAAGCGCTGCGGCGGTAATTTCATCGCCCACCAAGATGGTTCGACGTGGATAATCAATTTCTTCATGCTGTGAGGATTGTAATTCGGCAAGCACGCGTCGACCAATATCACGAAAATCACTCGCGCGCTCGCGCAAATAATCATCATTCATGTTTTCAAACTGTAGAATATGCTTTTTGATCACCGAAGCGAGTGCTGCTTGCGCACCGAGCTGTTCTGTACGAATTTCATGGACAACCTCAGCACCTAAACTTTCCTGGTCAAGAATTCGTAAATACACATCAAACAGGGCATGCTCTTCATCCGCCACGCTCGATTTCATGCGTCGACTTAAGCGATGCATGTTGTCACGTGTGACTTGCAAGGCATCATGAAAAATGGCAACTTCGGCGTCCACATCATCAACCAAATGGCGCGGGACCGCATCAATATCAGCAGGAGGATACACGACAACAGCAGTACCAATAGCAACCCCAGGAACACTTCCCACACCGTTCAAGGCAATTTGTGATATATCCGATTTGGTCGTGCTTGTCGAATGAGGCTCAGTTAACTGAGCCAGCTCACCTGTAGCTTCCGCATGGGCGATCATACCACCTAGTTGAGCCGCTAAAGTGATTAAAAAGGCCTCTTCCGCATCATCAAAACATCGTTTTGTCGTTTGTTGAACGGTTAACACGCCATACAATTTGCGATGTTGAATAATGGGCACGCCTAAAAAGGCATTCAGGTGATCTTCGTTGAGCAACGGATTATAGTAAAATTCCGCATGTGCCGATGCGTTATCGACGTTAATGGGCTCCTCACGACGTCCAACAAGACCTATTAAACCGCGATCTAACGACACCCGGACGTTTGACACCGCCTCTTTATTCAAACCCTCAGTGGCAATTAAAACATATTCGGCATGCTTGTTATCAATGAGGTAAACGGATACGGCCTCAGCATAAATGGCTGTTCGGACGCATTGCACTAATGTATTGAGTGCCTCCGTCAAATGTTGCGACGTTGTAACGTCTTGTACAATTCGCTTGAGTATTTTTAACATCTAGTGACCATGGTGACCTCGTTTGCGACGCACTCCAAAAGGTGAGCGACGCTTTTTCAGTAAATACTCCAATTCTTTCAAAGCTTGCACATACACTTGTTTTTTGAAGAAAATAACCAAATCTGCTGGTTCTTTATAATCGATCCAACGCCAGCTGTCGAATTCAGGGGAATCACTCAAATCAAGGCGAATTTTTTGTTCACTGGTTACCAGTCGGAGTAAAAACCATTTTTGTTTTTGACCGATAACTAATGGCGTTGTTCCGTGGCGAAGATATTGTTTAGGTAGTCGGTATTTAAGCCAACGCTTCGTAACGCCCAACACATCAACATCCTCTTGCTCCAATCCAACTTCCTCTCGTAACTCCCGATATAAAGCGTCTATCGGCGTCTCGGTAGGGTCCAGTCCACCCTGTGGAAACTGCCAGGCATCATGACCCTGTCGCTTACCCCAAAAAACTCGGCCCGATTCGTTGATTAAAATAATCCCAACGTTCAATCGATAGCCAGCACGATCAATCAACATGATGCTGCTGCTTATATAAATAGTATTTATTTGATTTTTTCACAAAAGGTAAGAGCTTGGCAATAAGAACTTACATCTCATATGCTTTATGAACCCCAGTTTGGAGTTTTATGACTATTTAATAAGAAATCGTAAGATAATCTACGTGATCTCTAGCATCTGGTTTTTGCACAGATGAACGCATATGTTTTTCCGGAAAGAACCTCTCAATGAGCCCTTTGTTACTAGGCGCTTTCTCTAGTTTCATGTTAAACAGGTAGTACGATAGACCAATCGCGATTAAAGCGGCGTAAAAATAGTTATGTTGTGTTATTAATTGGACTTTGGACAAAACCGCATGCAAAAAGACGCATGCAGTTCTGTCCAAATAATTTTAGATCTGTGATATTTATAAGCTTACAATACGTGACACAACCGGCTTTGTTTGTAATAAAATATACATTCAGGATAATTAGTAATCTAATTTAGAATAACAGATCTCAAATGTCTTGGACAGAAAGACATGAGGCCCTTTTCATGTCTTTTTGTCCAAAGTCCAATATCATTGATAGCTTTAATATATAAGCCGTCGCGACAGCGACTCATCCACGTGAACGTGCCCGCGTGCGTGCCTAACGTAGCGGCGTGCGGTTTTTAAAATATTCGTTATTTTTTAAAATCAACAGCATAAGCTCGTCGGATTTCGATACGACCATTGATCATGCCTGCTGTAGTTTGTCGATCCTTTCGTTAAACATATCGTCTAAATTAGGGCGTTAGCCATGATTTAGACGATCTTGCCCTGTTGATCTCACAGCAATTCTGGGTGAACGATAAGGCCCTCTGTTCTAGGGCTATGTAGCGTTTTAATAAAATTATTTTTCGCAAAATATCACTGAATTCGTAGGGTGAGCAAAGGAGCCCGCGACGTGCCCACCAGCAGTGGTACAACG
>JAUYQG010000184.1 GCA_030695645.1 Legionellaceae bacterium | reverse complement strand
AACAGATGCCTTAAAAACGTTGTTTGATGGGAAATTGCCTGCTGTTTTCTTTACTGAAAAGTAATAACAATCTAATGCTGGAGCGGTTGCATCACCACGGTCCGACCCGCAGGGGCGGGTTGTGGTGAATGGTTACATTTTATTTTGAAGCAGGGTGCTGATCTGTCATGAAAATCTTATTTGTTCAAATAATATTCAGAAGCGGGTTATTTTGTGCAATTAACGATCTGCTTTCTGGTTCAAATTATGGTCAAAAACCAATTATAAGAAATTATATCACCGCGTTTTTAGTTCAAGATGGGATTATTGAGGGGGATACTCAGAGATCAATTTAGTCAAACTCTATCAAAAGTATTAAACTTAGTGAAATCTAGATAGAGCCACCTGTTCAATATGACATCTTGTCAGTATCTTTCATAATTCTTAGCAGGCCGTGAGCCTGTTTTTTTTGTCTTCAGATCACAAAATACAATGCTCATAGCAAGAAAAAGAAATTAAATTTGATTTTTTAAGTACCCTGTAAAGTGCCTATTATTTACTAATCCAACACTGGGTATCTTGATGCGATCTTTACTGTATATGGTCGGGACGGAAGGATTTGAACCTTCGACCACTAGCACCCCCATACTGTTAAACGGTGATTTCAAAGGGTATCATAAAGTATCAAAAAATCTCAAATCCCTTGTAAACAAAGGTTATTTGTCGCTATCATGGCACTCAAATAGTATCAATTAATATTAACCCAGCACACCCTGCCTGGTACCAAAATTGGTTCCAGTTATGATGAGAAGGTACCAATGATAAAATTTACCGACAATTACATTAAGAACTTACAACACGAAAAAAGTTGGTTCGAAAAAACAGAATCATCTGGTCTTGCTGTGCGCGTTATGCCGAGCGGTAATAAATCATGGATTTACCGTTTTACACTAAATGGTCGACGATGTAAAATGACCTTGGGAAAATATCCTGGAATTAGCCTCAAGCAAGCCCGCGAGCTCCACATCCAGGCTGAGAGCCTAAAAGAACAAGGTATAAACCCAATCGAGCACGCGGAACAACAAAAATCAAAGCAAGATTATACAATAAAAAATTTGTTACTATCTTGGTATGCCAACTACATAGAAAAAAATCGTAAGCAGCCTCAGCAAATTAAACAGCTGATAGATGCTGATATTGTTCCCCTACTGGGTCATATGGTACTTGAAAAAATACATTCTAGAGACATTACCAGAGCACTTGATATCATTGTTAATCGCGGCGCACCCGTTCACGCTAACAAAGTACTCAGCACACTTAAGCAAGCGTTTAATTACGCGACCAGTCGCGGCGATTTGGCTGAAAATCCAGCAATGAACATACGCGCGCGTGATATTGGTGGGTTAGAGAAACCAAGAGAGCGTTTTCTGGCATTAGAAGAAATCAAAACGTTATGGCGCTTCTTGGATAGTGATGCCAGCAAAATGTATACTCACATGAAGGCAGGCATTAAAATCACCGTACTCACTGGCGTCAGAACTGCCGAGCTTCGACTGGCACAATGGGATGAATTTGATTTTGAACAATCCTTATGGACTATCCCCGCGAGTCATACTAAAAGTGGCGAAACCATGAAAATTCATCTCGCGTCACAAACTAAGTTATTATTAGAAAAATTGCGCCTCCACAGGACATCCTGTTATGTGTTACCCGGTGCAAAGGATAATCAGCCCTTGACAGACAAATCCATACCTAAAGCCGTCAAGAGAATACAAGATCGTGTTGGAATACCACAGTGGACGCCTCATGATTTGAGAAGAACGTTTACAACGCAACTAGGCGAAGCGCTTCATATTGATCCGGTGGTCATTGAAAAATGTTTGGGGCATAAAATGCCAAAAATTATGGCGACATACAATAAAAACGAAATGTTACTCCAACGTAAAGACGCGCTAGATCGGTGGGGGGAGTTTATTGAAAGGTTGGTATTCCATAAAGATACTTTTGTAGCCGACCAGTCAGGAGTTGTTGCAAATTTTGCAACAACTCCATATCACGTATTTAACAAACAGGCGCAACCGTTATGAACTTACAATCATTATGCATTGAAATCGCACTGGGTGAGGATAGCCCTCTTCAATTTAAATCAGATATTCGTAACAGTGAATCACTTTCTACTCTTGCTACGAGGCCTAAATCATGAGCGAACAAAAAAACATGATTCATAGCACTGAATACAAGCAATGGATTACGGATTTAAAAACAAAAGCCAAACAAGTGCAGCTTAAAGCAGCTGTAGCAGTAAATCAGCAATTGTTACTATTTTATTGGGAGCTTGGAGCAAATATTGTCGAAAAGCAGAAGAAAACATCTTGGGGCGAGGGTTTTATAAAACAATTAAGTCGTGATTTGATGGCTGAATTTCCTGATATAAAGGGATTTTCTGAACGAAATCTTAAGTACATTCGTCAATGGGTGTTATTTTGGTTGACTGACAATGTAATTGGGCAACAGCCTGTTGCCCAATTGACTCAAATACCGTGGGGGCATAATTTAATCATCATTGCTAAGTGTCAAAATGTAAAAGAAGGCTCGTATTATGTAACAAATACCGTTGAATATGGTTGGAGTCGCAGCGTCTTAACTCATCAAATTGAAAGTAACCTCTGGCAACGCGAAGGCAAGTCGTTATCTAATTTTTCAAGAGCATTGCCTTCACCTCAATCTGATCTAGCGCATCAAACACTGAAGGATCCCTATATTTTTGACTTTCTCTGTTTAACCAAAGGATATGATGAAAAAGAGCTTGAAAAAGGGTTGGTTGATCATATTACGCAGTTTCTTTTGGAATTGGGTGCGGGCTTTGCCTATATTGGGCGGCAAGTACCGTTGCAAGTCGGAACACGCGAATTTCTTGTCGATTTATTATTTTATCACACTCGCCTTCATTGTTATTTAGTCGTGGAATTAAAAAATGTGGACTTTGAACCTGAACATGTTGGTAAGTTGAATTTTTACATTAAAGCAGTTGATGCACAATTGCGTCGTGAAGGTGATGAGCCTACGATTGGTCTTTTGTTGTGTAAAAGTCGCGATAAGTTGGTGGTTGAATATGCTCTCAGCGATGTACATAAACCTATTGGAGTTTCAGAGTACCAGATTACACAATCGTTGCCAGAAGAGCTAAAATCGAGCTTGCCTACAGTGGAAGAAATTGAGGCGGAGTTTGGTGGATAACCAAGTAATAACAAAAAGTTCACAGAAAGGTGCACAGAAAACGGATGTCCAAATTCTAGAATTGATCAAAAAAAATCCATATATCACGACAGATCAATTAGGACAGATCATTGGGATTACTGGAGGAGCTATTTTAAAACAAATTAATAAATTGAAAGCGCAAGGCCTCTTAAAGCGTGTTGGCCCAGATAAAGGTGGTCATTGGGAATGTTTGCAACGCAACTAGGTGAATCACTTCATATTGATCCGGTGGTCATTGAAAAATGTCTAAGGCATGACATGCCCAAAATTATGGCGGCTTATTATAAGAATGAGATGCTTTGGAGAAATGGTCTAAATGTAGCCACAGAAAATTTCATGCTTTTGAACACAGAATGTAATAATCAGTCAGTCACACACCCATTCTACAAGCGATGGAGTATTGTAAGGGCGTCACATCCAACCCCCTCACTATGAAACATATTATAATAATGAAATTGTCGCACCCGTGGTGCGACAATTTCCATGGACCCAAAATCTAATTATTTTAGGACAAAGCAAGCAGCCTGAAGAGCGTGAGTGCTACCTAAAAAAGACTCTTAAGGAAATTGTACGAACTGTATCTTCAAAATAAATAGTGATGCAGTGTCTGCACCGAGATATGTGTTAATTTACTTAATTCTTTCACGTACCATTGAGTCATTACTTTCTCCATTTTCTGGAAGATAAACTATATAGTATTGGACTTTGGACAAAAAGACATGAAAAAAGCCTCATGTCTTTCTGTCCAAGAAACTTGAGATCCATTACTCTCAACCAGTTCATTAATTACACTATATGCAACTGTTTTCATAAAATAGATCGATTTCACCTAGTAA
>JAUYQG010000183.1 GCA_030695645.1 Legionellaceae bacterium | reverse complement strand
AACAGATGCCTTAAAAACGTTGTTTGATGGGAAATTGCCTGCTGTTTTCTTTACTGAAAAGTAATAACAATCTAATGCTGGAGCGGTTGCATCACCACGGTCCGACCCGCAGGGGCGGGTTGTGGTGAATGGTTACATTTTTTTATTCATTATCCTGAACCATTTGTATGTGCATAATATAAACTCGCATTAAGGAGCTCTGTTACTAACTTGAAGGTGACTCCGTATGTGAGAAAGTCATCAATAAACCCTTTGAGAACCCGAAAGTTTGATACTGCGATTAAAATCGTTATAAATCAAGAAGTTAAGTGGTGGAGGCGGCGGGAATCGAACCCGCGTCCGCAAATCCTCTGCCATCAGCTCTACATGCGTAGCCTAGTCATTTAATTTAATTGTGAACCCTCCGACCGGCAGGATGATGCACAACGGTTCCCTAAATTTCGCGATTTGACGCGGGACAATCAAATCACTAGCTTATCTTCTATGACCGTTGGTTCCACTACCTATAAGCAGGCGTGGGCAACGGGGCGCTGGTTTAAGGCAGCGCACGGTGTGATTTATCTATCGTTGTTTAAGCAGCGATAGCGTCATCAGCAAAGTTTTCATCATTTGCATTTGTGTTTATTTGAGTCTGATTTACGAGAAGTCTCAATCTCGGCATGCACCTCAGGTTTCGCAACCCACGTCGAAGCCAGGTCGCCCCCATATCTGTACATCTCATTATACCATAAAACGTAACCATTCTCCTACAAAAACAACAGACCTTACAGTTTCTTCGCAATATCCTTCGCAAAATAAGAAATAATCAAATCAGCTCCCGCGCGCTTGATTGCTGTTAAACTTTCAAACATGGCTTGTTCTTCATCCATTAATCCTTGTGCAGCGGCAGCCTTGATCATGGAGTATTCTCCGCTGACTTGGTAGGCACACAGCGGGACGTCTGGAAATTGTTGTTTGATGCGATAGATGACATCGAGGTAGTTCATAGCCGGTTTGACCATTAAGAGATCTGCGCCTTCTTCTAGGTCCAAAGCGGCCTCTCGAAGAGCTTCCTGACCGTTAGCTGGATCCATTTGATAGGTGCGTCTGTCGCCAAATTGAGGAGCTCCCTGCGCGGCTTCACGAAATGGTCCGTAAAAACTGGAACTGTATTTTACAGCGTAACTTAGAATGGCCACGTCGTGATGGTCTGCCTCATCTAATGCATGGCGAATGGCGGCTACCATCCCATCGGTCATGCTACTGGGGGCGACCCAATCAGCACCGGCATCGGCATAGCTCACGGCCTGTTGAGCCAGACGAGCTAAGGTGGCATCGTTATGAATGGTTTTACCTTTTAATACACCGCAATGACCGTGATCGGTGTATTCACAAAAGCAAACGTCAGCAATGATGAGCATGTCAGGATTGACGTTACGAATTTTTCGAATGGCTTGTTGAATAATGCCTTGGTCTGATAACGATGCAGTGCCTTCTGAGTCTTTAAATGCAGGGATCCCAAATAATAGAACGGCGGGGATTTGCAAAGCAGATAACGTTTCTATTTCGGCGGGTAGACAATCAAGAGTCAACTGAAATTGACCCGGCATGGCTTTGATTTCACGTTTTTCTTGTAGGGTTTCGCTGATGAATAGGGGGGCTATGAATTGGCTCGTATGCAAACGTGTTTCTCGCACCATATCGCGAATAGTGGGGGTGCGTCGCAAGCGTTTTAAGCGTTTTGGAATGGAGTACGTCATGTCGTTTGTCCTATAAGAGTGTGATGGGCTAAATGTTGATTTGCCAAGGTTAGCACATCGTTTGGAATACCTGCGAGTTTAGCGACCTCCAGACCATAACTGCGACTGGCAGGACCGGGTTCAACATGATATAAAAAGACGATGTTGTTGTCTGCTAATGTGGCGGCTAAGTGGACGTTACGTACGCAAGAAAATTCGTCTGGCAAGGTGGTTAATTCAAAATAATGAGTAGAGAATAACGTGTATGCTTGGATGGTATTCGCCAAATAAGCACAACAGGCATAAGCAAGTGCCATTCCATCATACGTGCTGGTTCCTCGGCCAATTTCATCAATAAGGACCAAGCTGTTGGATGTTGCTTGACGCAAAATATGCGCCGTTTCCGTCATTTCAACCATAAAAGTTGAGCGACCTGAAGCGAGATCATCGCTGGCACCGATTCGAGTAAAAATCTTATCAACCGGACCAATGCGTGCACTGGTCGCAGGCACATAACTTCCCATATGCGCCAGCAACACAATCAATGCGTTTTGACGCATGTACGTTGATTTTCCACCCATATTGGGGCCGGTGATTAACAACATGTTCTGGGAGGGGCGCACATGTAAGTCGTTGGCGATAAAACGCTCTTGTAAGATTTGCTCGATCACCGGGTGTCTGCCACCTTGAACGTCAATGCCAGGTTGGTCGCTGAGCGTTGGACAACACCATTGTAATGATTGAGCGCGTTCGGCGAGATTGCTTAATACGTCGAGTTGCGCGATTGCTGTGGCTGTGTTTGTGAGTTGCAGTAAATAGTGATGTACCTCATCGAGTAAACAGTCATAAAGCCATTTTTCACGCGCTAAGGCTTTGCTTTCGGCGGATAATACTTTTTCTTCAAACGCTTTTAATTCGGGGGTGATGTAGCGCTCCACATTTTTAAGCGTTTGTTTACGTTGAAAATGCAAGGGTGCTTTTTCAGCTTGGGTGCGTGATAATTCAATGTAATAACCGTGAACGCGGTTGTAACCAAATTTTAACGTTGATAAACCGGAGCGTTCTTTTTCTGCTTGTTCAAGTGTCATTAATTTATCAGTGGCATGATTGCCCAAGTCACGTAACTCATCAAGTTCTTCATCAAACCCTTGTGCTATGACTCCACCATCACGGATGACCATAGGTGGATTGTCAATTAATGCAGCAGTTAACAGTTCGCTTAATTGAGGAAATGGTTGAATATACTTTACAATGGATTGGATTAAATCAGATTGATTGTCATGGACCGCTTGTTGTAAAGCGGGAAGAAGGGCTAAAGTGTGACGCAGTTGCACTAAATCACGAGGTCTAGCTGATTTTAATGCGACTCTAGCGATAATGCGTTCAACATCGCAAACTTGCCGAAGCAGCGGATGTAGGCTGATGTCTTGTTTTTTTTCCATGAGCGCGCTGATTGCTTGTTGACGACTGTTGAGTTCCGCATGATCGCGCAGTGGCCGACCTAACCAACGTTTTAGTAAACGACTACCCATGGCTGACGCAGTTTTGTCGATGCTGGCTAATAGACTATTCTGTCGATCTCCCTGGTTATTGGTGAAGATTTCTAGGTGACGTTGAGTTGCAGCATCCAAATGCAGATAATCGTCTGTGCGCTCCAGCGTGACGGTTGTTAGGTGAGGCAGCGACTGTCGTTGAGTTAATTGTAAATAGGCCAAAAGTGCACCCGCCGCGGGCAGGGCGGCAGGGTACGTTTGTTCGCCAAAGGCAGTTAAATCGTTGACTTGGAATTGTTGACATAATAAATCGTGGGCACGTGCGCTGTCGAAATCCCAGGATGGTCTGATTTTAATAACGCCAATATCTCGTGTGGGTAGACAAGGCAGGGGTGATTGCAGTAATAATTCAGCCGGTTGCAAACGAGTAATTTCGGCTAAAAGTTGCCCTTCATCACTCACTTGTAATAAATGAAATCGTCCGGCACTCAAATCAACCCAAGCAAGACCGAAATATTGACGTTGTTGATGAATAGCTAACAAAATAACATCACGTTTTGATTCAAGTAAGGCTTCGTCTGTAACTGTTCCCGGGGTGACTATACGCGTGACTTGCCGTTCAACGGGGCCTTTACTTGTTGCCGGGTCGCCTATTTGTTCGCAAATGGCCACGGATTCGCCTTTTTTGAGTAAGCGTGCCAGATAATTTTCAATCGCATGATAGGGTACACCGGCCATAGGAATGGGACTACCACTGGACTGCCCACGATGCGTCAGAGTTAAATCAAGCAAATGGGCAGCACGCTTGGCATCATCAAAAAATAACTCATAAAAATCGCCCATACGATACAATAGAAGCATGTCGGCATAATCTGCTTTGATCCGTAGATATTGTTGCATCATGGGTGTGTGAGTTGCGGTCATGGTAGATTTTACCCGGTGCTGGAGTGAATTTGCATGGATTCTATCAAATATGGGTCTTAGAGGGCAATCAGTTCACATGCTAACTATTTCACGACCGTCAGGGAGTGGGCAGGGTGAGTGCTCGATGCGTGTAAATAAATTGGACAGCAACCCAGGTATGGTCTATATTTAAAGCATAGACAGCAAGTTATCGTACGGCCCGACTACTGACTGATTGGCCGGTTTGAGATTGCGGCGCGCGAACCTAAGTTGTGTATACGACTGACGGTTTTCCGGAAGTGTCCGTTTTTTGATTAGGAGCCCGTTTTCGATAGCCCTGTCTACTCTCTTATCCCCACGCCACGTTTTAAAAATCGTAAATTTAACCAAATCAAAAATACAATTAGGCCGCAAATAAATAGCATTGGGAGCAATAACAACGTACTTTTTTGACCAACCATAGCGTATCGCAGCGCGTCGACCATATAAAATATCGGATTAAACTGAGCGATTTTGTGCCATAAAGACGGTAACATGTTGATGGAATAAAAAACTCCGCCCAAGTAAGTTAGTGGTGACAGAAGAAACGTAGGTACCAGGGCGACGTCGTCAAACGTTTTAGCCAACATGCCATTAGTAAATCCGGCGAGTGAAAATAGGCAGGAAAATAAGACAATGAGCAGCAATGTGAATGGTAATTGATTGAAGTGTAGTTCAACAAATTGAGCGGCAACGAATAATACCAATAATGCAACAATAATGCCTCTTACAATGCCTCCTAAGACATAGCCTAGTAAAAAAATGCTGTTATGCATAGGACTGATTAAGAGCTCTTCCACACTGCGTTGAAAGCGTGCGCTAAATAACGAGGTTGACACGTTGGTATACGAGTTGGTAATGATGGCAATCATAACCAAACCTGGCGAAATATACAGGCTATAACTGATGCCTTCGATAGGGCCAATACGTTTTCCAATAATGGCACCAAAAATAAGAAAGTATAATAAGGTGGTGACCATCGACGGCAGAAATACTTGTAATGAAATACGGAACATTCGCGTGATTTCATGGTGCACATGAGTAGATAACGCATTCAGTTGTAATTTAATGTTCATGATGAATCCGATCCATAAACAACTCCTCTAAACGATTGGTTTTATTTCGCATGCTGTGAATACGGATACCCTGTTGATTAAATGCCGCGAATACCTCATTCAGAGAATACCGATTATCCACTCGCAGTTCGATGGTATTGCTGTCTAATTTAGTTCCAGTAAATGGCTCTAAATCAGGTAATATGCTGATGGGATCAACCGTGTTGAAGATAAGAGTCTGATGATGAAGCGACTGCAATAATGTTTTCATCGTTGAGTTTTCAATGATGTTTCCTTTATCGATGATGGCAATATTTTTACAGAGTTGCTCTGCTTCCTCTAAATAATGTGTGGTTAAAATGATGGTTGTGCCTTCCGCATTGGTGCGTTTGAGGAAATCCCACATGCTTCGGCGTATTTCGATATCCACGCCGGCCGTTGGTTCGTCGAGTATTAATAATGTGGGTTGATGCATGAGCGCACGTGCGATCATAAGGCGACGTTTCATGCCGCCGGATAAATGTCGCACAATGGTGTTTCGCTTATCCCATAAACCCAGTTGTTTTAATAAAGGCGTTGTTCTAGGCAATGCGTCTTGACGCCGGAGGCCATAATAACCTGCTTGCATGATCAGCACTTGTTCGCAGGTTTCGAAAATATTTAGATTAATTTCTTGCGGCACTAATCCTAAGGCGATTTTGGCCTGTTCCGGTTCTTCATCTAAATCATAACCATTGATGGCAATATATCCGGATGTCTTAGTTAATAGGGTGCTGATTAATCCAATGGTGGTTGATTTTCCAGCACCATTAGCCCCTAGTAATGCGAAAAAATCGCCCTTTTGCACGGTTAAATCGATGTTTTTTAAGGCTTCAACACCATTGGCGTAGGTTTTGTACAGTTGTTTGATCTCTAGGGCAAAATCATTCTGAATCATGAGCAAGCCTACGTCTTGGTGCGCGGAAATAAGTCAGTGGTGATTGTTCGAGTAAGTCCGCTAATTTCTCCATGTAGATGCAGGCATAGCGTTCCACTTGGTAGGCAAAATAACTTTCCTCGGCACCGGCACGAAACACTCTACCCCACGTTGGGTTAAAAAAAGCATGCTGCTCTTTTAATAGAGCGGCTATTTTGGTATCGATGTCGGAAATTTTTGCTTGTAATTGTTGAAGTTCAGGACTGCATTTAGGCATGTGATCAGGGACGCTTTTTGTTTGCAACGTAATATACTGTTGTTCCAAATCCGTTTTGATATCCATGGCCGCAGAAATATTTCGTTCGACAGGCAATGATTTTTCTTGAGCTTCAATCTCGGATCCTAATTCGTCAACAACTAAAGCGGTCCGCCAGTTACAATCCTTTTTCAAGCGTAAAATATCACCATAGATGTGATCGCCAATATACAGAATTTCATCACCATTTAATGACAGATCATGAGTGAATTTTTTGGCACTACCTCCTTGATAAATCCCAGAAACAATACTGCCATTTACGTTGTTCATGCTGGCGTTGTCAGGATTGATTTTTAAAAATTTTAGATTGTCGTAAAAAAATCGCGGTTTATCCGATAGAGTAATGACGTATTCGAATAAAGTTTGCCATGTTTCGCCCGTCGGTAAATAAGGGTTGATGGCATAATCCAGCATGAGTTTGGTGTAAGGAAATTCAGAATTTGTGAGAATGAACAGTTGTTTTCCGTAGTCTTTAAAGCGCTTTAATCCTTCAACGACATGAGGTTCGCGAATGACGTAATGGTCCAAATGTTCCGCGATATACTGTTTTAATTCACCGTTAGCATGTACTTTATCTACAGAATATAAAATATCAAATGCGATGGTTTCATAACTCGGTAACGAGGCAGGGTTTTTATCTTTGAAATCAATGAGTTGACCAAATAAAACACAAAATGCGATGGAAAATGACGTGTCAATCGCGATGTAATTGGGATCATTCAAATCCACGTAGATGCTACGATAAATTTGCTTTTGCTCGGTAAATTGAATGGGTTGTGTGCCGTGATAGCTTTGTCGAATGGCGCCATAGCGGCTGAGTTTTAAAATATTACCATTTTGACTATCCACAACGGAACCTCGAATAGCATGTTCATACTTAAATGATAGGTCGTTGATGGCTACTGGATAATGCTTATTAGCAATCAGGTAGTTGATAACAAATTGGTATACTAACGTTTCAAAGCGTTCGCTATGGTAGCGAATCAGGGTATGATCCATATCTAAACCAATGTATTTGATTTTTTTCATATTTAAGGTGCGGTTAACGAATACATGTGATTTCATTTTTTATCCTTGATTATTTTTTCTAAAACACTGGGGTCGGCAAGCGTTGAGGTATCGCCGAGATTGTCCAGCTCATTGTTCGCTATCTTACGTAAAATTCGTCTCATGATCTTTCCTGAGCGTGTTTTAGGTAGTGACTGTGTCCATTGTAAGGTATCAGGGGTTGCAAAGGCGCCAATTTTATCGCGAATATATTGAATCAGTTCTTTTTTTAATGCGTCTGACGGTTCAATATGGGCGCGTGGTGTTACAAATGCGTAAATACTTTCACCTTTTATATCATGCGGTATTCCAACTACCGCTGCTTCAGCGATGGCCGGATGTGAAATAAAGGCACTTTCAATTTCCTCGGTACCGATACGATGTCCTGATATTTTGAGTACATCATCATTTCGTCCGGTGATCCAATAATTGTCGTCGGCGTCGAGATAGGCCCCATCACCGGCGAAATAACAACCGGGAATTTCTTTAAAATAGGTGTCAATAAAACGTTGATGATCACCATAAATGGTCTGCATAAGACCAGGCCACGGTTGTTTTATGACGAGCTGCCCTGGCTGACCTTGGGCTAGTGAGTGACCCTGTTCGTCCACAATGTCTGGGAGCACACCAAAAAAAGGTTTGCCTACCGTTCCGGGGGGGGCATCCGGTACAACACCCGGGAATGGCGTGAGCATGATACCGCCAGTTTCCGTTTGCCACCAGGTATTTACAATGGGACATCGTCCTTCACCGACGATTTGATGATACCATTCCCATACATCAGGGTTAAGCGGTTCACCAACGGATCCGAGTAATCGTAAGCTTTTGCGAGCGCTTTTTTGTACCCAGCTGTCTCCTTCGCGACGTAAGGCACGAATAGCGGTGGGTGATGTGTAAAATTGATTAACCTGATGTTTATCAATGATCTCCCAGTAACGAGAAAACGTTGGGTAGTTGGGTACCCCTTCAAACAGTAAGGTCGTTGCACCTCGCAAAAGAGGGCCATATACAAGATAAGAATGGCCAGTTACCCAACCGATGTCTGCTGAGCACCAATAGACATCACCGTCTTGATAGTTAAATACGTATTGAAAGGTCATGGCAACATAAACTAAATAGCCGCCCGTGCTGTGCAAGACCCCTTTGGGTTTGCCGGTGGAGCCGGAGGTGTATAGGATGAATAATGGATCAGTTGCCAGCATGTGTTCAACAGGACATTGGGTGCTCGCATGCGGCATGGTTTCGTGGTACCAGACGTCGCGTTGTTTGGTCCATGGCACGGTATCTTTGGTGTGTTGTACAACAATGACATGCTGAACATTAGGACAATCTTGCAGTGCTTGATCGGCGTATTCTTTTAGAGGTATGGTTTTTTCCCCACGAATGCTGTTATCTGCTGTGATCAACAGGCGACAATCGGCGTCTAAAATTCGAGTTTTTAGTGCTTCAGCGGAAAAACCACCGAAGACGACGGAGTGAATGGCACCGATGCGTGCACACGCTAGCATAGTAATGACCGTTTCGGGGATCATGGGTAAGTAGATGCAAATTCGATCACCCTTTTGGACGCCGTGGGCTTTTAAGACGTTGGCGAATTGGCAAATTCTTTCATGCAATTGGGTGTAGGTGATGGAGGTTGTTTCGTGGGGATCATTACCTTCCCAAATCAGGGCTATTTGATCACCGCGTGTCTCTAGGTGGCGGTCTACGCAGTTGTAGCAGGCATTCAGTGTGCCATTCACAAACCATTTCATATCCAACGTCGTAAAATCACCTTGCAGAACGTTGGTCCAGGGTGTGAACCAAGAAATGTGTTGTTTGGCTTGCTCTGACCAAAACTGCTTGGGATTTGTTTGGGCTAGTTGGTAGAGGGTATGATATTCTTGAGTATCCACGAATTGCTATCCTTTGCACCATCCTAAAAAAGTAAATGATAATGTATCTGTTGGTGAAATCACAGTCCCTTGTGGTGGGTACTAGCAATTCTGGGTGAACGAGGTAGGGTGGGCAAAGGAGCTTGCGACGTGCCCACCGTTGTACCACTGCTGGTGGGCACGTCGCGGGCTCCTTTGCTCACCCTACGAATTCAGTGATATTTTGCGAAAAATAATTTTAT
>JAUYQG010000119.1 GCA_030695645.1 Legionellaceae bacterium | reverse complement strand
TTTTTGTGCAAAAACAAGCGTCGTTTAGTGTGAGGTGAGCTGTGATGGATAAGGTTTTTTTAACCGGATAGACCATAAATGATTTTTTTTGATCACATGGGGGGTTAACACGGGCATAAATGGGTTCGCCCAGAATCTCTGTTACCATTATTCTGAAATTGAGAGTGTGATAAGTATGTGATAGAATCGCTCGCACAGTATTATTATAATTTAGGACCCTGAGGATCTAACATGAATGTAGAAAATGTTTACCCTAAAGTCAGGAAAATTATTGCCGATGTATTGGTTCTTGACGACGATGAGGTGTCGCTATCGAGTCGATTAATTACCGATTTAGGGGCTGAGTCGATTGATTTTCTTGATTTGGTTTTTCAATTAGAAAAAGAGTTTAGTATTAAAATTCCACGCGGTCAGTTAGAAAAAAACGCTCGTGGCGAGTTGGCTGAAGATGAGTTTGAAAAGGGTGGTGTCATAACTCCCGCTGGTATGGGTGCACTTAAACACTATTTAAGTGAAGTGCCTGCTGAGTACTTCAAGCCAACCATGAAAATGAATGAAATTCCAATGCTTTTTACCGTTGAAACGTTTTGTAAGCTGATTGTTGCTGCAAGTACGGAACAACAGATGTGTGAAACGGTTGCTTAAGGGAGCTCCTTAATGCGATTTTTATTTGTTGATAGGATACTTGCTTTAGAGCCCGGCAAAGTGGTGCGGGGTCTAAAGCATATTACTCATGATGATGTGTATGTTTCTCCTGACGAGCAGGGACGGTTCGTTTTTATGCCGTCAATGATAGGTGAGACATTGGGCCAATTGGCTGCTTGGAATGTCATGGTTAGTTGTGATTTTAAGCAACGTCCCGTCGCAGGCGTCGTCGCCAGGGTTTCCCCACATCGCAATGTCTACGTTGGGGAAACTCTCATACTCGAATCCTTCATTGATTCTCTGGATCAAACTGCTGTGCAGTATCATAGCGTCGCTCGAGTTGGCGATGACGTGGTCTTTACGATCGATGGTGCTTTAGGTCCGATGTTACCTATGAGTGATTTTATTGATGAGCCCTCTGTGCGTCGTCAATTTGCTGAGATTGATCGACCGGGTGAATGGGTCAACGCCTCTCATACAGGTGAGTATAATGTACTATTACCCGCTCCATCACCCCGATCATGTGTGCCCATGTTGTTTGACCGTGTCATTGAGAGTGAGCCTGGTGTTTTGTTGCGCGCGGCTAAACGAATTAGTTATTCGGCACCGTATCTTCCTGATCATTTTCCAAATAAGCCTGTGCTACCTATGACGGTTTTATTGGAATGTAAGCTTAATTTGGTGCGTGAATTTCTTTCTCGAGCAGGATTTGGCGCGGGATTTGCAAAACACTATCGTGTCCAGGAATTGCGGAAAATTAAAATGAGTGATTTTGTTTATCCAGGAGATCAATTGGTTTGTACCTTGACGGTTAAGCATCATGATGGGGAATCACTGGTATTGCAATATCGCAGCGAAATCGCTGGAAAGCGAGTTTGTGTTTTAGAAGTCGCCCTGATTGCGGAGAGAAGGCTATGTTAACTGTGCGTCGAATTGCTATTACTGGATTAGGTGCTGTATCCCCTTTAGGGAATGATGTCTCCTCCACTTGGTCTAATCTGATGGCTGAGCAGTCTGGCATTGCTGAAATTGAGCAATTTGATGCACGTGCTTTTCCAACTCGAATAGCTGCTGAAGTGAAGGGATTTGTTCCTAATTCTGCTTTGCAGACAAAACATAATCGTTTTGCGACACGTTTTACCCAATTTGCATTGGATGCCGCGTTGCAAGCGGTACAGGATGCGGGCATTCACTCAACGAATGTTGCCTCTGAACGGTTTGGTATTGTAACCGGCAGTGGCATGATGACGGCTGAGTTTGAATTTTTACAACGGTTTCAGCAAACGTGTGCGCCGGATGGCACGGTCGATTGGGCTAGTTTACACGCTAAAACAACGGAATTTTATCGACTGAATGATTTTGGTAGTACGACTTCAAATACTGGTTTGGCCTTATTGATTAAGCAATTTGGTATTCAAGGATACGCTAGCGCCGTGCACACGGCTTGTGCTTCTGGAGGACAGGCTTTGGGGCTTGCGATGCGTGCTATTCGTCGAGGTGATGCGGATTGCATGCTGACGGGTGGTTTTGATTCCATGATTAATCCACTTGGGTTATCTAGTTTTTGTTTGCTAGGCGCTTTATCAACTTATAATGATACTCCAAGTACCGCCAGTCGACCTTTTGATGGGACGCGCAATGGATTTGTATTGGGTGAGGGTGCTGCTTTTTTGATGTTGGAAGAGTGGGGGCATGCGAAAGCACGGGGTGCTCATATTTATGCCGAATTAGCTGGTGAGGGTAACACGTTAAGTTCCTACCGTATTACTGACTCGCATCCTAATGGAGATGGCGCTATTCAAGCGATTGAACAAGCATTACGAGATGCCGGTATCCAAGCGACGGATGTGGATTATGTCAATGCACACGGCACATCAACAAAGATGAACGATTTGAGTGAAACCAATGCCATTAAAGCCGTGTTTGGCAAACGCTCGGCAACGTTACCTGTGAGTTCCACCAAAGGTCAAACAGGTCATTTGATTGCAGCGGCTGGAGCACTGGAAGCGGTGTTGTCTGTTTTATCGATTCAACATGCCACCGTTCCGAAAACAGCAAATTTAACAACTCCTGATCCGGAATGCGATTTGGATTATGTGGTTGATGGTCCGCGTGAAAAATCATTGGGTGTGGTGTTGTCCAATTCATTCGGGTTTGGTGGCTCCAATAGCTGTCTATTATTCAAGCATCCTGAGTTTGGAGGTTGATGTCATGAGCCATACGAATCGCGTTTTTATTACGGGCATGAGCGCACTGACTTCAACGGGTGCTACAGCAGATGATACGTGGTCTGCTGTGTTAGCGGGTGAGAGTGGTTTGGGTGAGATCAGGCAGTGGGAGTTACCCACATGGTCCAATCGTTTGGGTGGTGAGTTAAAGCACTACAATCCAGCCAGTATGTTACCTGATCGAAAATTAATGAAAGTCATTTCTCGTCAAGATGTTTTGGGTATTAATGCGGCTATGCAAGCGGTTGATCATAGCCAATTGATCCCGTATCGGGATGCGGTTGGTGCTGACGCGCCTGATTGGTTGGCATCATTTCAAGACGACACGGGTGTCTATGTTGGTTCGCCTGGTAATAAATATTTACAACAATATGATTTTTTACCATTAATAGCTAAAACAAAGGGTGATATGCAAGAATTTGCTAAACACTTGTTTAGTGAAGTACATCCCATGTGGTTGCTGCGAATTCTACCCAATAATGTGCTGGCTTATACCGGCATCACGTATGGTTTTAAAGGTGCGAATCATAATATAACAAATCATGCCGTCAGTGGTATGCAGGCTATTATTGAAGCCTATCATGCCATTGCATGTGGTCAAATTTCCCGAGCTGTGGTTGTTGCCTATGATGTAGGTACGGAGCCGCAAGCCTTGTATTATTATGATAAATTGGGTGTGTTGAGTGATCGCAATTTAAATCCCTTTGATCAGCATCATGATGGAACGGTATTGGCCGAGGGTGCCAGTGCTTTGGTGTTGGAAAGTGAAGCGAGTGCGCGTGATCGGAGTGCCCTTTGTTACGCTGAAGTCACTGGTGGATCGTCGACAACAGAGGCCGCTGGTTTGTTTTCGATTGAAGCGGAGGGCACGCAGTTGCAGCGATTAATGTCTTTGGCATTAGAGCGTCAACAATTATACGCTGGTGATATTGGTTTGGTGGTTGCTCACGGTAATGGAAATCCAAAATCGGATATTAGTGAGGCACAAGCGATTCACGCGTTATTTGGAAATCATGACGTCCCTGTGACGGCTTTTAAATGGTCGATGGGGCATACCTTGTGTGCTTCGGGTGTTTTGGATACTGTGTTGGGTGTTTATTCATTACGTAATCAATGCATACCTGGAATTGCTAACTTGACGGAGTTGGCTCCGGATTGTCGAGCAATGAATGCTAGTCGCGAGACAAGACCACTTCGTGATCATAAGCAACATGCCTTAATTATCAATCGAGGTTTTGGCAGCATGAACACGTGTTTGGTCATTAAAGCTTGTGATGAGTTCGTATGAAACATCTTCGTACCACGTGGCTTGGGCACTTGATTCATCGATTTGTGCCTTATCGACGTCGTGTTGTTATGGCTAATATTGATCAAGTATTTGGCGATTCCATCACTCCCAATCAAAAATTTCAGTTAGCAAAAGCCTTTTATTCCCATATTGCCACCTCGGTGAAGGAAACGATTCAGTTGCGTTTTTTGAGTGAAAAAATGTTGTGTGAGCGTGTTGAGGTACGTGGTCATCAGTATTTGTTGGATATAGCAGAACAACAAAATGGCGTATTGGTGCTGACGGGGCATTTTGGAAGTTGGGAATTTGCACCGTTAGGCGGTATTCTTAATTTTAAGCAATTTAAAGGTCATTTTCATTTTATTCGTCGTACGTTAGGTAATAAAACAATCGAACGGATACTCTTTCGGCGCTATTTTCAAGCGGGTTTGCATGTGATACCTAAGCAAGATGCTTTGCATCAAGTGAGGGATGCTTTGGATAAAAATCATGCGGTAGTTTTTGTTTTGGATCAACACGCAAGCTTACACAATCGAGATGGTGTGGCGGTTGAATTTTTCGGTAAAAAAGCTGGGACGTATCGTAGTTTAGCCAGTATTTCTCGACATACTGGTGTTCCTGTGGTTCCCGCTGCTGGGTATCGATTGCCCAATGGCAAACATGTATTGGAGTTTTTTGAACCGATCCCTTGGCAAGAATACGATACGACGCAAGAATCAATTTATCGCAATACGTTAGCTTATAATCAAGCATTAGAACGCATCATATTGGCCCATCCTGAGCAGTGGATGTGGTTGCATAAACGGTGGAAGTTATAACTTGGACTGAGTCGGCCAAGTCCAAGCCTTTCTTAATTTTGCCCCTTCATTGGTGCGTGGGATCCAGATTTGGAGGAGGGCGACTGCTGAATATTATCCCTAAGAATACAGTCTACAATACCGATTGAACATGACCCTGAACCAGAATAAGCACATTCGCCCAATATCGGCACGTCGCCTGGCTGACAGCTGGTACACATCGGACAACTTAGACTAGAATTTGAAGCTACAATGAATAATAGTGCAAAAACTGGAATGAAAAATCGTCTTGATGTCGTCATTTTTGATCCCTCATTAAAATTAGCTAGATAAAAATATCTACAATGTAGCCGGATACTTTACACTCTATGTAAGTATAGATGGATGGTTTAAAAAGTCAATTTTTTACTGGGATCTGCTGGTGTGGTGAACCACATGATCTCATTTTTGCCAAAATTGTCGTGTAAATAAAATCAATATTGAAAATAGTTCTAAACGACCCATGAGCATGGCGAAAATCAGTAGCCATTTGCTTGGAATATCAAGATGTTGAAATGAGATGGTAAGATTACCAACATCCGAGCCGGCATTAGCAAGACTTGCCGTGATGGCGGCAAGAGAGGAGGCTAGGTCGTGACCCAGCGCCATGAAGATCAGTATTAATACCAGATAAAGCGCTATAAATACTGAAATAAACCCCCACATCGATTGCAAAATAGATTCGGATAAACTTTGATTACCTAATTTGATCGGGATAATAGCCTGAGGATGCAGTAGTTTTTTTAGCTCACGTCTGCTTTGCTTAAAGAGGATTAACGTTCGTAATACTTTGATACCCCCACTGGTCGATGCGGCACACCCTCCAATAATCATGAGAAGCATAATCAATGGAGGTACAAATGTTGGCCAGGAGGTGAACTGTTCTAACTCAAAGCCAGTGGTCGTGGCATAGGATATGATGGTAAATACGCTGGTAACGAATGTGTGTAGGTCCACATGATATATTGAGCTTTTGACTAATGTAAACGCGATAATACAACTGGCAACGAATAGAATAGCAAGATAGTAACGAAACTCCTCATCTTGCCAATAACCTTTCAACGATCGTTTCTGAAATGCGATAAAATGCAAAGCAAAGTTTGTACCACCAAGTAACATAAATAGGCTCGCGATTAATCGGATGGTATCGCTATGGTAGTAGGCAAAGCTGTTGTTGTGCATCGAAAAACCACCTGTTGAAACTGTCCCAAAGCTCTCGCCGATGGCATCAAACCAACTCATTCCGCCTATCCAATAACAGAAGGCACATAATAACGTTAAAATTAAATAAATAGACCAAAGTGCTTTCGCAGTTTGGGTGATACGAGGTGTTAATTTGGAGTCTTTCATCGGGCCCGGTGTTTCGGCTCGGTATAGTTGCATGCCTCCCACACCTAACATGGGTAAAATAGCAACGGCCAAAACAACAATACCGATGCCACCGAGGAATTGTAATTGTTGACGGTAAAATAATAGAGCGCGTGGTATGGTATCTAAGTTTTCGATAATGCTGGTACCACTGGTTGTCATTCCGGATATGGTTTCAAAGAGAGCGTTTGTCAGAGTCAGGGGATTGGCAGTTTCCAATAAAAAGGGCAGTGAGGCCATACAACTTAATGTAAACCAAAATATAACCACGATAAGAAACCCTTCGCGAATTTTTAATTCGTTTTGATGCTTACGGAAACCAAACCATAAAGTACCGCCAATGACGATTGTTACTGTGTAGCTAGCGACAAAGGGCACCCAGACGTGTTCCTGAAAAATAGCATTGATGATGAGAGGGGTGAGCATGCTTGGACTAAACAGTAGTAACAGTATGCCGAGTAAACGCAGGATGGTCTTGTATTGCATAAAAATCCCTTCTATTTTTCGGAGTCAGTCATGCCTAACTCATAAATGTTAAATTGACCTGAAATAGAGATTCAACCTGCCGCACATATCGTTTTTTTAATAAGAGCAAAATAACGTGATCTTTTGTTGCAAGAATAAACTTTGGATTTGCAATATGGACCTTATCGTCTCGGACAATGGCGGTAATTAAACAACTAGGAGGTAGCTGAATTTCTTCTAAGCGTCTGCCAATAACACGGGATGTTTGTTCATCACCATGAATAATTAACTCGATGGCTTCGGCTTCATCATGTTGCAAACGATGCACTTTAATCATATTACCCCGACGAAGTTTTGTTAAAATACTTCCAATGGTAATCAGTTGGGGCGAAATGGCATAATCGATCGAGCTTTCGTCAATTAAATCCACATAGGCATCTCGATTGACTAGAGCCATGGTATACCGAGCCCCTAATCGTTTGGCTTGTAAACAAGCCATGATATTGGCTTCATCATCATTGGTAACGGCGCAAAAAACATCAGTGAATTCAATGTTTTCATTTAAAAGTAAGTCGCGGTCGCCAATATCTCCTTCTAAAACAGTCGATCGATGCAAATGGGATGCGAGAGTTGTTGCTGATTTGGTGTTGTGATCAATAATTTTTATTCGATAATTGGGTTCTAACGCCTCTGCCAGTCTTGTTCCAATATGTCCGCCACCAGCGATGATGATCCGACGATTCGGTTCGGCATAGCGTCCCAATATGACTAAAACAGACTGAATTGCTTCTGCTGATACAATAAACGACACATCATCACCTTTCATTAACAGGCAATCATCAGTCAAGGGTAGAGCATTTTTATTCCGAAAGATTGCTACAACCCGAGTTTGAATGTTCCCTAAAAGCTGTTCTAACTCTCGTAGAGTTTTACCCGCTATTATTCCGCTAGCTTGTAATTTAATGGTCATAAGCAACACTTTTCCGTCAGAAAAGTCGAGAATTTGTGACGTGCCTGGGTAGTCGATTAAATTGACAATATGTTCTGTGACTAATTTTTCGGGACTAATGCACACGTCGATGGGAATGTAATCGCTGGAAAAAAGACCTGGGTATTGATAGTAATTTTCCGATCGGATGCGGGCAATTTTGCTGGGAGTTCGAAATAGAGTATATGCGATAAGACACCCCATCATATTGACTTCATCGCTGTTGGTGACAGCAATGATCATATCGGCTTGTTGAATTCCTGCTTCTATCAAAATATTAGGATGTGAGGCACTGCCGTGCACGGTTTGAATATCCAAGCGATGTTGTAGTTCGTGTAGTCGTGCTTCATCGATATCAATCAAGGTGATATCATTGTCTTCATTGACCAGGTTGTAGGCGAGAGTTCCGCCAACTTGACCAGCTCCTAGGATTACAATACGCATACGTCCTCCAATATTCCTTCATAAACAAAGACAGCAGGGCCGTTTAAAACAATGTGGCCGTCTAGCATGTTCGGCCATTTTACCAACAAATTACCACCCGGCACGGTGACGGTCACTTGATTGGATAGATTATGAAATAACCGGCCTACAGCAACCGCAGCTACCGCTCCACTGCCGCATGCTCGCGTCTCTCCGCAACCGCGTTCATAAACGCGCAAATCAATGTGTTCTGGATTTATAATGTGCATAAATCCTACGTTGGTTTGTTCGGGAAATAACGGATGTTCACAGATAAGTTTGCCTAGAGAGGCCACTTGAGCTTGAGAGACGTCCTCAACGACCAAAACGGCGTGTGGGTTCCCCACGCTAATGGCGTGTACGTCACATAACGTATGATTTGGCAATGGAATGGAATACCAAGGTTTTTGAGTGCGTGCCTTGATTGGAATGGCTGATGGTAAGAGTTGTGGTTTACCCATATCCACTGTGACGGTTTCATCAGGGAGAATATCCAGCTGCATTCGAGTCGTGTGTGTTGCGACGCAGATGGTTTTTTTATCGGTTAAACCATAGCGTTCTACAAAACGTGCAAGACAGCGAGCGCCATTTCCGCATTGCCCTACTTCATGGCCATTGGCATTAAAAATACGATAAAAAAAGTCGACGTCTGGGGCGCGACTCGGTTCAATCAATAAACATTGATCAAAACCGATGCCGGTATCACGCCGACCCCAGCTGGTAATTTGAGACGATGTTGGCTGAATCGACTGGCGAACACCATCGATGATCATAAAATCATTCCCCAATCCGTGCATCTTGCTAAAGTGAATGCTCATTTTGCCTCGTGTTGTGTCGTGCTAGGAAGATACAGAGGTCCTCGTTGCCCACAGGAGCATAATAATAGTGAGATTAATGTTATTGTAATAAATAATTTCATTATAAAAAGGATATCGTCCAGAAACGGTGAATTTAGTATACATTATACTCGTGAATGCTTGCCATATCTCAACGCATTAGCGATAATTCCGAATTTATTGGGGAAGTGTGTTGGGCCTTTATTTTAATGAGCCGGAGCAACCGGCACAGGCGTGTGTGATCTGGCTGCATGGTCTTGGAGCGGATGCTCAAAATATGATGGGTGTGGTAGATGCGTTGCCGACAGAACGGCCTATTCGTCATGTGTTTGTGGATGCCCCAGTCCGTCCCGTCACGTTAAATAATAATATGCCGATGCGAGCTTGGTATAATATTGTTGGCATGAAATTGACTGATCGTGAAGATCGCGATGGAATATTGCAATCAGAAAAAATGATTCAGGACGTTATAGCCAGTCAACTTGCCGATGGATTTACATCAAAACAAATCCATTTGGCCGGTTTTTCTCAAGGCGGTGCGATGGCCTTGTTTATAGGATTACGCTCGTCAGTACCTTTGGGTGGGATAATAGCGCTCTCGGCGTATTTACCGCTTGTTGCTGAATGCGTAAATGCGGGCGTTGATACCACGCCTATATGGATGGCAATGGGGGAGCATGATCCGGTTGTATTGCCAAGCTGGACTAGGCAAAGTTTTGACTGGTTAATATCACAAAAATTTAAACATACTTCGTTGAAATCTTATCCTATGGAGCATATGATTTGTCTTGAGGAAATTCGAGATCTGTCGTCTTGGTTAAGTGATCAGATTTCATTGATAACCTGCGATGGAGACATCTAATGACAGTCGTAAAAAAATCTCGTGTGGTGTCTTATTCGTGTCAACAAATGTATGATTTGGTGAATGATATCGACAGTTATGCCGATTTCGTGCCTTATTTTTCATCGAGTGTTGTCCATCATCGTGATGAGGATGAAGTACAAGCAACTTTGAGTATTACCGCGGCGGGCATTAGCAAATCGTTTACAACACGCAATCGGTTGCAACCGAATAAAATGATCGAAATGCGCCTTGTTGATGGACCCTTTAGTCATTTAGAAGGATTTTGGCGATTTGATGAAGTACTTGAAGGGTGCTTGATTTCATTTGATTTGGAGTTTGAATTTGCAGGTCGGATGTTTTCCATGTTGTTGGGGCCTGTGTTTGAGCAAGTCACAGATAAAATGGTTGACGCATTTTGTGATAGAGCTTCTGGAATTTATGATACGCTGTTGAAAACATGATGTATGTTGATGTGGTGTATGCTCCTTTGTCACAAAAGCCAATTCAGCGACGCGTGGATTATGTCAAGGGTTTAACGGTAGGTTCAGCACTTGAGCAATCGGGTTTGGTGGATACGCATCCTGAGATCGCTCATTTTTCAGTAGGTGTTTTTTCAACAGTGGTTTCTTTAGATGCGCAGGTGAAGGCCGGGGATCGTATAGAGATATACCGGCCATTGCTCATTGATCCGAAAGAGAAACGGCGTCAGCGAGCTCGGTAGTGCCGCGTTTTGTAAATACGACACGTTTGGGAAGTGTGTTTATGTTTCATGGGTATATGTTTGGACTTTGGACAAAAAGACATGAAAAGAGCCTCATGTCTTTCTGTCCAAGAAATTTCAGATCTATCCCTCATAATTAGATCATTAATTGTCCTGATTGTAAATGTTTCTACAAAACGAGCCGATTGTCGTTGATATTA
>JAUYQG010000118.1 GCA_030695645.1 Legionellaceae bacterium | reverse complement strand
TCATGTCTTTCTGTCCAAGAAATTTCAGATCTATCCCTCATAATTAGATCATTAATTGTCCTGATTGTAAATGTTTCTACAAAACGAGCCGATTGTCGTTGATATTATTGGCTTATAAATATGTCAGATCTAAACTTATTTGGACAGAATGGCATGCGTCTTTTTGCATGCCGTTTTGTCCAAAGTCCAAATATGTAGTTATGCAGCAATTCCCGCCTTAAAATAGTGACTGACGTAGGATCGCCTTCTCCCATCAATGGGAGAGGGCGATCCTGCTGGTTATTGGCTTTTAAGGCGGAAATTGCTGGTAGTTCTGAATCCTTGGATTGCATCATCGTTAAGGTTTTTTCTCAATACGAACAATCCGATCATTAACAAAATACAGACTCAAATTACGAATGATAAGCGGCTCACCGGCTTTGCGTAGGGTATAGGCGTAATCCCAGCGATTGTTGTTAAACATAGGGCTGATTAAGCTGGTTCCCATAAGAATGGCCGCATCATTTTTGCTCATGCCGATTGTCAATCTTGCGATTCGTTTAGGGGACAACAAGTTTCCTTGTTGCACAAGTCGTTTAGAAAAATCATAGGATATGCAGCTCGTTAAAGATAATGATATACTGATGATCATGAGAATGGTTCTAATTTGCATTTTTTCGCCTGATGTATTTATTCTTTCTGCGCAGTATATCATGCCATAGTTTGAAGAACGAGGATTAGTCGTGGATGAGAGTAAGCAATTAAAAAATGTTGGGTTGAAAATAACCATGCCACGTTTGAAGGTTTTGCAGATCCTTGAGCAAGCTAGTGATCACCATTTAAGCGCCGAAGATGTCTATAAAGCCTTGTCGGAGATGGGTGAAGACGTCAGCTTAGCCACGGTTTATCGAGTCCTCACTCAATTTGAGACGGCGGGTCTTATTCATCGGCATAATTTTGAGGGTGGGTATTCAGTCTTTGAACTAAGCCAAGGCGAACATCATGATCATCTTGTTTGCGTGAAATGTGGTCGTGTGGAGGAGTTTTTGGATGATATTATTGAGCAACGTCAACATCTAATCGCAGAGCGCGCTGGTTTTAAGATGACAGACCATGCCTTGAATATTTATGGTGTGTGTTCTAATTGTTTATAATTTGGACTTTGGACAGAATGGCATGCAAAAAGAAGCATGCCATTCTGTCCAAAGTCCAATACTATAATAACTCTAAAAGCTCGCGCAGACTATGTGAAAGAGCATGTGCTATTTCACTGATTGCAGCAGGGCTGGTTAGCACGGCTTGATTCACGTCCATTTCCATACCTAGATAGTCTCGCTCGGCATAATCATGACGTAAGCTTGACGTAAAACTATCGCTGTTGCCGGGGAAGGGGTAATTCATACGGATGCGGTACTCCGGTGTTTCTTGTAAAAGTAGTCCGTGCCAAACACGAGCGACTTCTTTTTCTCCATGCCGGCGAAAATCATACAGTAGTCCAATACCTGCGTTTTGTATGAGTCCTTTTAGAATAGGAGCGAATGTATGAACGGATAAATGTAAAACTTGTTCGTTATTTGCAATATGTCTGTCAATGATATGTTTGGTTTGTTGACGGAAAGGTAAATAATACTGATCTATGAGTGACTGCTTTTCGGTGCTTGAAAGGTGCTTTGTAACTTTGGAAAAACAACGTGAGTGAGTTAGGCTGCGGTTACAGTCTATCAATAGTCGAGTTACTGCGCTTTGTGTGTATTCACAACGTAATGTTTCGCTCATTTGGGTTGTAATGTCTAATGCGCCAAAGTCCGTAGCGCGGTGCGTTTTTAATAGGGATTCATGTCGTTGAAACAGGCCCGCATAGTTGGGTGGTACTGTGTTGACCGCATGTTCACAGCTAAGCACAAGTACGGTTTTTTTCATAAAATATACCCTTATTTTACACTTGTTTCTAAGTTGGAAATCACTTTTTTCACGCCGTGAATGGTGTTCACACGCTTTAAAATTGCAGCGATGGATTTATTTGATTTTACCTGTCCCGAGATCGTGACGATACCATTGACGGTGGTCGCGTTAATTCCAACGATTGGAATGGACTCATCATCCAGCACTTTCGCTTCTAAAACAGCCGCTTCAATTTTAGCGGTAATATAAGCATCTGCAAATGCCGAGTTAACGTGTTTGAGGTCTAAATCGGTTGTATCAACGGATTTCACACCTTTGGTTGTGGTTGCGATGCGCAATGTGTCTACAAATGCTTGTTTATTTTTGGCATGCCCATGTAAGGTTACTATACCATTATGAGTTGAAACGGAGATCTTTAAGGGGTTTAAGTTTTTATTTTTTGCCATTCTGGTCTTAATTTTAGTTGTTATTACGGTATCGCTTATTCTTTGCTCGAATTGTTGAAGATCAGTTGCTTGAGCGTGATTTACTGAGCCAATCAAGAGAAGAGTGATAAAACAGCGATTGAGTATGTACATAGCTACTTGAAAAATAATAATAATGAGTGGAGTATATCATATTGGACTTTGGACAAAAAGACATGAGGCCTTTTTCATGTCGTTCTGTCCAAAGTCCACAATATAAATATCTCTGAACTGAACTTATTTGAACAGAATGACATGCGGCTTTTTGCATGCCGTTTTCTCCAAAATCCAACATAGGATCCCATCCAATGTATTCGTTAATACGTCCCCTGTTATTCTCACTTGAGCCCGAATTAGCTCATTCGCTAACGCTTTCAGCACTGCACTGGGTACCGACATTCTGTTTTGTGCAACCGAAACCGGATCCCATTCGAGTTATGGGACTAACATTTCCGCATCGTATGGGACTCGCGGCGGGGCTAGATAAAAATGGCGAGCATCTCGATGCTCTGGCTAAGCTTGGTTTCTCGTTTATTGAGTTGGGTACTGTGACACCTCGACCGCAGGCAGGTAATCCAAAACCACGGCTGTTCCGCTTGCCAAAAGCTCAAGCGATTATCAATCGTATGGGTTTTAATAATAAAGGTGTTGATGCCCTGGTGGCGAATCTTGAGCGGTCGACGTATCAAGGAATTGTGGGTGTTAATATTGGAAAAAATAAAGACACTTCTTTGAATGATGCAGTAGATGATTATCTGTTTTGTTTACGTCGTGTATACGCACGGGCATCCTATATTACGATTAATATTTCGTCTCCTAATACCTCCGATTTGCGTCAATTGCAGCAAGGGAGTTACTTTGAAGATTTGATGCGAACGTTGCGTAATGAGCAATTGCGTTTAGCCGATCAATATCAACGTTATGTTCCTTTGGTGGTTAAGATTTCTCCCGATGAAACGAGTGATGTTTTAAAAAACATGGCAGACGTTGTTTTGCTAAACCAAATAGATGGCATTATTGCAACCAATACAACGTGCGCACGTGATGGCGTCTCGACTCTTCCATACGGAGATGAGATAGGAGGATTGAGTGGAAAGCCTTTATTACGCAGTTCTACGCGTAGTTTAAGCATCCTAAAACAAGTGCTGGGAGATGATGTAGTGCTGATCGGAGTGGGGGGGATTGATAGCCCGGAGTCAGCTCGTGAGAAATTGGCTGCTGGAGCGTCGTTGCTGCAAGTATATACGGGATTAATTTATCAAGGTCCGAAGATCATTAGATCTTATACTTCCAAGCAATCTTGACACGTACCCTTTAACTCAATCGCATTTTGGTTTAATTGAAAAAGATGTAGATCGGCAAGTTTAGTAAATAAGGTATGCACCAGAGTATCGTAGGTTTCAACGACTTGGTGGCACATATTGCAAACCATAAGGACTTCAGTAGGCTGCTGTTTTACGGGTTCGCAACATAATGTATAGGATTGGATGGACTCAATTTTATGCAAGATACCGCTTGCAACAAAAAAATCCAATGCGCGATAGACTGTAGGTGGTGTTGCGTTTGGTTTGATTTTTAATAAATTATTGAGGACATCATAAGCTTTAGTCGGCTTTTTGGCACACCATAAAATATATAAAACGGCCTTTCGTAATGCGGTCAACTTCAGCGTCAGTGTTTCGCAGTACTCAGCAAACTCTATAGGATAATTCATTTATAGAATGATACCCCATGTTGTATTGCTTCAATGCCAAGATGCTCAGCGATCGTTTGACCAATATCGGCAAAGGTATCTCGGCGACCAACAAAACGTGCTGGTATGCGAGGACCATACGCGATAACGGGAATGTGTTCGCGAGTGTGATCTGAGCCTGGAGATGTTGGATCGCAACCATGATCGGCCGCAATCACAACCATGTCATCCGGTTTCAGTAGGGCATCGAGCTCTGGCAGACGATCATCGAATTGTTCTAATGCGTGCGCATAACCCGTGGTGTCGCGTCGGTGACCGTATGACGAATCAAAATCAACAAAATTAGTGAACACCAAACTTCCTGGTTTCGCTGTTCGCATAGCTTGTAATGTGGCATCGAATAATGCCATGTTACCATCAGCTTTAATACTCTCAGTGACACCTTGATGAGCATAAATGTCAGCTATTTTCCCAATACCAATGACGCTTCTGCCGGCTTGCTCTAGTTTATCTAATAAGGTAGGAGCCGGAGGTCGTGTTGCATAATCTCGGCGATTTCCCGTCCTGGAAAAACCACCTGGCTCACCTATAAACGGTCTGGCAATGACTCGACCTACTTGATACGAATCAACCAATTCTCGTGCTAAGATGCATAAGTCATATAAACGCTGTAAACCAAAATAAGTCTCATGAGCTGCGATCTGAAAGACGCTGTCCCCTGAGGTATACACGATAGGTTTTCCACTGCGGATGTGTTCCTCACCCAGTTCAATAATAATATCGGTACCTGAGGCATGTTTTTGCCCCAGAACACCAGGGATATTACCCCGTCGAATGAAATCGTCAATGAGCGCCTCTGGAAAACAAGGTTCTTCAGTTGGAAAATATCCCCAAGGATACATCACAGGAACTCCTGCCAATTCCCAATGACCACTGGGAGTGTCTTTACCAAGACTTTGTTCCACGGCATACCCATAATAACCTACCGGCTCAGGTAACGTGGATAAGTCATAGACTTTGATACCCGAACTTGCAACGGCGGCATGGTAAAGCCCTTTACTCGCCAAATTGGGAATGGTTAAAGGTCCTGCTCGTACGCCTTGTTTGTCAGCATGGGCATCACGACATGCCGCAACGATGTGTGCAAACGTGTTGGCGTTTGAGTCACCATAACGATGAGCATCTAAGCTGGCACCAATACCTAATGAGTCCATTAATAAAATACAAACACGTGGAGAGTGCATGGGTTTATCCTTGTATGCGACGGCAATGCGTTTCTTTTAAACCGAATAAGGCTAAAACAGCGAGTATCAGGCCAATGGGTAAAATGATGGCAGCGAATTGATAATCACTCAAAGAATAGACTGGCACCTGATCAATCATTTCCATTCCACCGTGATTTAATAATAAAGCACTAAATATATTTTGATAAATGATATAACCGCTTTGTGTTAAAATCGATACAATACTGACTGCTGTCGCTGTGATGGTTACGGAGCAACTTTCTGCAACCAGTGCGTAACTAATGACTTGGGTTGCTGTAAAAAAGCCGAGTAGGAAAAATAACCCTGCCATCGAATACAATGACACATCACAATACAAAATACAAAGTACGGTTAATAACGATGCAATCACTCCGAATTTCATCGGGGCGATACGTAAGCCCAATCTGTCCGAACACCAGCCCATGAATGGACCACCGATGATGGTTCCTAAAAATAACATGGAATTGACCATGGCGGCATCTTCTTTACCTACCTCAAGACGCTGCATTAAGTAAAGTGAACCCATCACGGCGCCAAAGACGGCGACAGCCATGTTCATCAAACTGCCATAAAGTCCGGCACGTAGGGTTTGAGGATTTAAATACGCAACCTTAGCGCTAGCTAATATACCCATTTTAGAGGTGTGCTGTGAGGCTTTCCCCGGCTTATCTTGTATGACAAACATCATCAACACCAACATCGCGGCTCCCAACCAACCAATGGCGAGTAACGAATCACGCCAGCCAATATAGAGGACTAATTTTGTGAGTGGATATTGAGCCAACATTCCTCCTGTCATGGCTATGGTTACAATAGTGCCCGTTACCATAGCCATACGTTTGGGAGGAAACCATCGAGAAGCGATGCGAATAGGGCCTAAAAAACAAAACGCACTCCCAATTCCCGTTACAAATCGGCAACACAGTGCCAATGAAAAAGAGTGCGCATAAGCTAAAACAAAGGTACCGAGTACACACAACAACATGGCAATCAAAAGGGTTTTTTTTGCTGAAAATCGATCAAGCGTAAAACCAGCAACGAATAGAAATATCACATTGGATAAATAATAAATGCTGGATAAATAGGTCATTTTATCCGCTTGGATATGAAAGTCACGCATGATATCGTCGGCTATCGATGCGAACATATTACCTTGAATAAATTCATAAAAGAAAAATAACGACGTTACAAAACAGATACACCAAGGTAACCAAGCTGATTTAGTCGAGTCATAGCCGTATTGATAGTCTTCCACGATATCCACCGGATTTCTCCATTAATGTTGTATGCCGTGCGTCTCACGCATACAAAAACTCATGATAAAAGCAATCACTGCAGCAATAGGGAACATCCACATAGCATATTGAAAATCGGTTACTGTGTAATGTAGTATCGTTTGACCCGCATGCTGTTGCATTAACATACCAAATAAAACCTGTGCAATACCGCCGCCGCCCATGACAATCATGGAGGCTACTCCTGTTGCCGTACCGGTGTTGCCAAGAGGGTTGCTTTCTGCAATGAAAGGATAACCAATCACTTGTGTGCTGGTAAATAACCCCAGTGAAACGAATAAGATGCTCAGGGTCGTTTCTGACAGAGGGATTCCCATAAATAAGGGTAAGACAGTTAGAAACGTAGCGATTGCGCCGATGATCATAAGCGGTTTACGTTTCCCATGAGCATCGGAAAGCCAACCCACGAAAGGGCAGCCAACGATGCTACCGATAAAAATTAAACTGATGATGTTGCTTGCTGCGATACTGTTTAATTGATGTACTTCGCGTAGATAACTTCCACCCCACAGAGCGCACAGCACCATGATGGGCAAATTGAGGCAAGCAGTATATGTTCCCGCCAACCAATTTTGACGATTCAACAAAGATTGTTTGAATTTTGGCCACCACGTAGTGGTTTGTTTTTGAGTCATTCGATCTTGGGTTTTGTCTTGAACAATAATAGCAATCCATATCCATATGAACGCACCTAACATGCCATCTAAAAATACGGCGTGTCGCCAACCATAATGGGTATTTAGATACGCCAATGGCGTATGTGCTGCCATGCCGCCAAGAAATGCCATGGTCACGATGCAACCGATCACCGAAGCTTGACGTCTTGGAGGAAACCAGCGAGACACTAAAACAACACAGGATAAAAAGCAAAACGCATTACCTACGCCAGTTAATGAATGAAAAAACGCTGCCAAGGCAAATGATGAGGATAGTCCAAATCCGAATGTTCCGATTAGGCAAATGAATAAAGCAATTAAAATAACTCGTCTAACGGAAAAACGATCAAGAATGAATCCGGCGGGTAAAAGAAAAAGTACATTGGCCCAGATAAACGTACTGGACATCCAACTTAATTGTGCCGCATCGATATCAAAATCGTGACGTAATGGTTGATTAATCACATCAAAGACATTCAGTTGAAAAAATTCATAAAAAAAGAAGAATCCAGCTGATAAGCATATCAACCACGGCAGATAGTTACTGCTCGCATGCAGGCGTGTGCGATTGATAGTTAACGAATCAGACAAAATTACTCCTGGGCGGGATACCATTTTCGCGCGAAGTATATCAAAATCCATACTAGATTGGTATTCTTTATCAGTAGTAAACGTTAGGGACAAATGATTATGAGAGAAAAATGGTATATGGGGTTTGCTGTCATTTTGGCGATTGTTGTTACGAGAACCATTATGTGGGGGCATCTCCATATATTGCTCGTGATACTAATGGTTTTAGCCATTTTAGGGATTTATGATTTTTTGCAAAAAAAACATACCATTTTACGTAATTTCCCCGTACTCGGTCATATTCGATTTATCATGGAATTTATTCGCCCGGAAATTCAGCAATATTTTATAGCCAATGATGAAGAGGAGCGGCCTTATAATCGCGAGGTACGATCGATTATTTATGAGCGAGCAAAAAATGATCGCGATACGATTCCTTTTGGAACGTCAAAAGATATTTTGAAAGTGGGTTACACATGGGTATTGCATTCGTTGTCTCCGAAAGAGGTGGATCAGGTGGAGACGCGCATCATGATTGGTGGTCCTGATTGTAAAAAGCCGCATTCGGCGTCACGATTGAATGCGTCAGCCATGAGTTTTGGTTCACTTTCCGCCAATGCGATTATGGCCATTAATTTAGGCGCTAAGTTGGGCGGTTTCTCACAAAACACGGGTGAAGGTGGCATAAGCCCTTATCATTTGCAAGGTGGTGATTTGGTTTTTCAAATAGGTACCGCATATTTTGGTTGTCGAGATGATGCCGGTCTCTTTGATCCTGAGTTATTCCGAGTGGAATCCAACCGGGATGAAGTGAAGATGATTGAAATTAAACTATCCCAAGGCGCGAAACCCTCGCACGGTGGTATTTTACCGGCTGCCAAAGTCACACCCGAAATCGCGGCGATTCGTAAGATAAAAATGGGATCAGATGTCATATCACCACCTGCCCATACGGCGTTTTCTACGCCCCGAGAAATGATGTATTTTATTCAAGAATTACGTGACCTTTCGGGAGGAAAACCGATTGGATTTAAATTGTGTATCGGTCGCAAAGAGGATTTCTTTGGGATTTGCAAAGCCATGCTTGAGACCAATATTTTACCTGATTTTATTACCGTGGATGGGGCTGAAGGGGGTACCGGAGCGGCACCACAAGAGTTTACTAATCATGTGGGAGAACCTTTGGAAGCTGGTTTGATTTTTGTGCACAATGCTTTGGTGGGTATTGGTGTTCGAGACAAAATTCGCATTGTGTGCAGTGGCAAGATCGCCACCGGTTTTGATATGGTTCTTAGAATAGCGATGGGAGCTGATATTTGTGGCAGTGCACGAGCATTTATGATGTCAGTGGGGTGTGTGCAAGCGAAACAATGTAATGCGAATACCTGTCCTACCGGTGTTACAACACAAAATCATCGTTTACAACGAGGATTGGTGGTGGATTTCAAGAAGGGGCGTGCCGCCGCGTATCATCAAAATACCATGCATAGTTTTTTACAAATCGTGGGTGCCATGGGATTAACTAATCCAACGCAACTTTCGCCAGATTACATCATGAGGCGCATTTCCGATCACATTGCAAAACCCTTAAGTGAAATTTATGAGTATTTCAAACCGGGGCAGTTGTTGAGTACTGATATGCCACATCATTGTAAAAAATACTGGGAAGTCGCGAATCCGGATTCGTTTTAGCCTTATTCAATCATATCCCCGTACAAATCATAATCATCACTATCCGAAATAATGGCATTCACGCGTGTGCCAACACGTGCGTTTTGATTAGGAGATAGATAAACCAACCCATCAATTTCAGGAGCATCGCTCATACTGCGCGCGATGATGTGTTCGTCGGTGATGGCGTCGATCAGAACGGTTTGTTGTGATCCGATTTTGGCTTGTAATTTATCTCGACTAATGTCTGCTTGCATTTGCATAAAGCGATGAAACCGCTCTTCTTTGATGTCCTCAGGAACTGGATCGGCTAAGTCGTTGGCTTTTGCCCCGTCAACAGGAGAGTATTGAAAGCAGCCGACCCGATCAAGTTGTGCTGTTTGTAAAAACGACAACAATTCGTCAAATTCAGCCTCCGTTTCGCCTGGAAAGCCTACGATGAACGTGGAGCGCAAGGTGATGTCAGGACAGATATCACGCCATCGCTCGATGCGTGCCAAGGTGTTTTCACTGCTTGCCGGACGTTTCATGGCTTTTAAGACACGATGACTTGCATGCTGTAAGGGAATATCCAGATAAGGTAGGATGAGTTTATCACGCATTAGAGGAATGATGTCATCAACATGCGGGTAGGGGTAAACATAGTGTAGACGTACCCATATGCCCAGTTCACCCAGTTGCTCACACAAATCATAAAAACGTGTTTGGATTGATTTTCCTTGCCATTCAACGGATTGGTAACGTGTGTCGATGCCGTAAGCACTCGTATCTTGTGAAATGACCAACAACTCTTGCACACCAGCTTCTTTCAAACGTTTGGCTTCGGTTAATACTTGAGTCATGGGGTAGCTTTGTAATTTACCTCGCATGGTTGGGATAATGCAAAAAGTACATTTTTGATTGCAGCCTTCGGATATTTTAAGATAGGCATAATGACGCGGTGTGAGTTTAATACCTTGGGGTGGAATGAGCTGCATAAAGGGATCGGTGGGTGGAGGTAAGTGTTGATGCACCGCGCGAACAACGTCTTCATAGGCGTGTGCGCCGCTGATGTGTAGGACATCAGGGCACGCTTCACGAATGATATCGGCTTTTGCACCAAGACAACCGGTCACAATGACCCGCCCATTTTCGTCCATGGCTTCACGAATCGTGTCCAATGATTCTTTAACGGCTGAATCAATAAATCCGCATGTGTTGATGACGACGACACCAGCATCTTGGTAAGTTGACACCAGATCATAACCTTGTGCACGCAACTGCGTGATGATGCGCTCGGAATCGACTAAAGCTTTTGGACAACCTAAACTGACAAAACCAACTTTATTATTCATAGTAATTCATGTAACCTTGTGGCGTAATTTGTGCGCATTGTATCATTTATTAATAAATAATGCGATTATCAACGTTGTTCAAGCTATACCAAATGCAATGGCATTGCCGCACTAATAAACAAAGTGATCACCTTAATCACGACCAACACGACAAAAGGTGTCACATCAAACCCGGCAATATAGGGTATGTAACGACGCACGGTACTTAGGATGGGCTCGGTCACCACAATCAGCAAATCGTTGAATGGGTTTTTCCAAGTTGGATTGATCCAGCTCATAGCGACACGAATCAAAATGGCATAAAACAATAGACTCAATGGTTGAACCATCAGATCAGCGATAGGATATAATATCAGCAAAAACCAGGGCAGTAACGTTGTGAAAAATAACATACCGACCAGTACAAATTTGATTACTTCAACGAGGACAAGAAGCGCAAAACAAGGCCAGTCGTAGCGATTTTTACGCACGTTCGGTTGTCGCATGAGACGTGCTATGGGTAAAACAATCGGGTCGGAAATTCGATAGATTGTTTGACTGACCGGATGCAATGCACTAATACGAAAATAGCGCACGCTAAAGCGCACCCATAATATGAAGGTGAGGATACTGAAAATAAGAGAATACAAGAAGTAACCGGCGGCCATAATAGCGTTCGTCATAAGATACCTTGAACAGAGACATTTGGTTCGTAGCATCCCATCTATGAAGAATTTTGTCTAGTAATTAATTACCCAATCAGAGATTCTGGGCGAACCCATTTATGCCCGTGTTAACCCCCCATGTGATCAAAAAAAATCATTTATGGTCTATCCGGTTAAAAAAACCTTATCCATCACAGCTCACCTCACACTAAACGACGCTTATTTTTGCACAAAAA
>JAUYQG010000116.1 GCA_030695645.1 Legionellaceae bacterium | reverse complement strand
ACAATACGTGACACAACCGGCTTTATTTGTAAGAAAATATACATTCAGGATAATTAGTAATCTAATTTAGAATAACAGATCTCAAATTTCTTGGACAGAAAGACATGAGGCCCTTTTCATGTCTTTTTGTCCAAAGTCCAGCTTAGTAGTATATACACATCGTGGCCACTCCATCAGACTCATTTCCGCGAGGAGGGCAAGTAAAAATGAACGTGAAGCCTATGTTATCTAAGAAAAAAAAAGAGAAACTGATTGGAGTGCTGTTAATCTTATGAGCGAAGATAAAATTAACGTTGCTGCAAAATCTGATCCAGATGCTCCTCCTTTAACGAAGGATCAGCTGAAAAAATTTAAACGCGTCACTCCCACAAAAGATATTGACGTAAAATTAATTCGTCAAAAATTACATTTATCTCAAGATCAATTTGCTTATTATTTTGGTGTAAGTGTCAGAACTGTTCAAGAATGGGAACAACATAGACGAAGACCTACTGCTACTACCCGCAATTTTCTTAGGGTAATTGAAATGGAACCCAAAGCTGTATTAAGAGCATTGAAAGATAGAACGTAAGGAAATAAACATCCATGTGTGGATTGACCGGATTTTTTAATAGTCGAGAAACGACTGATCGTATGACGTCGATGATTTCGACCATGACTGAGCGCTTGACCCACCGTGGTCCTGATGGTTCAGGCATTTGGTGTCATCATGATGATGCGATCGCATTAGGTCATCGTCGGCTTGCCATTCTGGATTTAACATCATCGGGACAGCAACCGATGCATTCGCACGACGATCGCTATGTGATTGTCTTTAACGGTGAAATTTATAATTATTTGGAACTTAAAAAACAGCTGCAAACTAAACATCATACCTTTTCAGGACGCTCCGATACGGAAGTCATTCTTGCTCTCATACTGGAATATGGTCTAGAAGTCACATTACACCGTTTAACGGGTATGTTTGCTTTTGCTTTATGGGATAAAAAAGACAAAATTTTGCACTTAGCACGTGATCGAGTTGGCGAAAAACCTCTTTACTATGGAATGATTAACAACACCTTTGTTTTTGGCTCCGAACTCAAAGCAATGCGCTTATACCCTGAGTTTCAAAATAAGATAGCTCGCTCAAGCATCGCACTTTTTATGCAATACGGTTATATTCCAGCACCTCACTCCATCTATGAGAACATTCACAAACTCACTCCAGGCACCTTCTTAACGGTAACGAAATCCATCTTACAGAACAAACTCATCCCCAAAGTGTATTGGTCAGCAGCGCAAATAGCTGAAGAAGGTCTAGCAAGTCCTCTACTCATCTCAGATACTGACGCGATAGAGCAAACAGAGCAATTGCTCAATACAATTATCACCGGCCAAATGATTTCTGATGTGCCCATAGGCGCATTTCTTTCGGGTGGAGTTGACTCATCGTTAGTCGCGGCCATGATGCAGACCAACAGCAAGCAACCCATCAAAACATTTACCATAGGTTTTGAGATAGATGCATACAACGAAGCAGACTATGCAAAAGCAATCGCACAACATCTTAGAACTGACCATACTGAACTGTATGTCAATGCTCAACACGCCATAGATGTTATTCCTAAACTACCAGGCATCTATGATGAACCCTTTGCCGACTCATCTGCTATCCCTACCTATTTAATAGCCCAACTGACCAGTCAGCAAGTCCGTGTTTGTTTATCCGGCGATGGGGGTGATGAGTTATTTGGAGGATACAATCGTTACCGCTTAGGTCAATCGATATGGAAAAAAATATCGCTATTACCCTATCCCTTACGATTAGCGGTTCAAAAGTTGCTGCTATCTATGTCTCCAACACGTCTTCATGACGTGCTGAAATTCCTAAATATTCCTATGATTGGCGATAAATTACATAAATTTGCCTCAGTGATTGCCGCCAACTCACCGGAACAACTCTATCAATATTTTATTTCTCAATGGCATAGCCCTCATAACGTACTCGTATCTCATCCAGAAAATTCCGCCAGTATGCCTATCTTATTGCATCAACTGCAAGGAATGCATTTTATTGAAAAAATGATGATAACCGACACGCTTTCTTACTTACCTGATGATATCATGGTGAAAGTTGATCGTGCTGGTATGGCAAACGGTTTGGAAAACAGAGCCCCCTTTCTCAATCATCAACTGATTGAATTTATCTGGAGGCTGCCTCTGAATATGAAAGTACGCAACCACACAACCAAATGGTTGTTGCGTCAAGTTTTGGAGAAATATGTGCCAAAAGCTCTATTTGATAGACCTAAAATGGGATTTGGCGTACCACTAGACACCTGGTTGCGCGGGCCATTACGTGATTGGGCGGATGCTTTATTGGATAAGCAAAAAATTGAAAAACAAGGGTTTTTACAAGCAGATCGTATTGCAACAACATGGCAAGAGCATCTGTCTGGAAAACGTAATTGGCAATACCAACTATGGACGGTATTGATGTTTCAAGCATGGATAGAACATGAAAAATACACATAACGACTCAGTCTCTGCCTCTCACCCGACGCTCGAAAGCAAGAGAGAGGTTGCAAAGAAACTGTTATTCGTTATCAATGAGCCAACGTGTTTCATATCCCATCGATTGCCAATCGCTATTGCCGCGCGTGATGCAGGTTATGAAATACATGTTGCAACCGGTGAGCCTACGGTGCTACAGCGCATCATCGATGAGGGGTTTTCCTACCACCCAATCCCCCTTTCCCGCAGTGGACGACACATTATTTCTGAACTTAGGAGTCTTTTGGCTATCTACCGCTTGATGAAACACATCAAACCCGATATTGTTCATCTCGTTACGATAAAACCTGTGATCTACGGATCGATTGCGGCTCGATTGGCTCGCGTGCCCGCTGTGGTGGCCGCTGTCCCTGGGTTAGGTTATGCCTTTATAGACCAATATTTAGAAGCCAAATGTTTACGCGTCATCATCAGCAAACTCTATCGACATGCGTTTCGACATAACAATTTAAAAGTTATTTTTCAAAATACAGATGACCAAGATATCCTGCTGAATTTAAAGGCTCTTCAGAAAAATCAGGCCATCCTAATCCAAGGATCCGGTGTTGACCTCACACACTATCAATATCATCCCGAACCCAGTGAATCACCACTTATCGTGGTCATGGCCGCAAGATTACTACGCGATAAAGGGGTCGTGGAATATGTTCAAGCCGCCAAATTACTTCGTTCAAAAGGCATTTCTGCTCGATTTTTGCTTGCTGGAAAAGTAGATCCTGGAAACCCATCATCCATATCTGAAAAACAACTCAACACCTGGATAGACAACCAAGATATTGAATATTTAGGTTATCGACAAGACACCCCCTATTTATTGTCTCAGGCTCATCTGGTCGTACTCCCATCCTACCGAGAGGGACTTCCACGTGTTTTATCAGAGGCCGCCGCATGTGGTCGAGCAATCGTCACCACCGATGTCCCAGGCTGCCGAGCCGCCATCATGCCTGGCAAAACGGGTTTGCTTGCTAAAGCACGAGATGTGACCTCGTTGGCAGACGCCATGCATACGCTACTTATCAACCCTACTCTTCGAAACGATATGGGAGCTGCTGGTCGAAAGTTCGCTGAACGCGAGTTCGATATTGAGAATATTGTGGATGAACATATGCAAATTTATCAGATGATATCCGATGCATAAATTTCGAACCTTTGTAAGTCCAAGTATAATCGCTGAAAAATAGTGGTGAAGATGATAAATTCAACTTGAAACTGACCGGTTTTGTTTGATTTTAGCTAATTGGACTTTGGACAAAAAGACATGAAAAGGGCCTCATGTCTTTCTGTCCAAGACATTTGAGATCTGTTATTCTAAATTAGATTACTAATTATCCTGAATGTATATTCTCTTACAAATAAAGCCGGTTGTGTCACGTATTTT
>JAUYQG010000114.1 GCA_030695645.1 Legionellaceae bacterium | reverse complement strand
ACAATACGTGACACAACCGGCTTTATTTGTAAGAAAATATACATTCAGGATAATTAGTAATCTAATTTAGAATAACAGATCTCAAATTTCTTGGACAGAAAGACATGAGGCCCTTTTCATGTCTTTTTGTCCAAAGTCCAGGAGATCTGTATCGTATATACAAATCGCGGCATAAGTATATCTAATAATTCGCGTGTCCTGGTGTTCTCGGAAACGGTATGACGTCACGTACGTTATTAACGCCGGTCACATAACTTACTAGTCGCTCCAATCCTAAACCGAAGCCAGCGTGAGGAACAGTTCCATACCGACGTAAATCACGGTACCAGTTGTACTGGTCCTTGTTTAAATTACACTCATCCATGCGTTTATCTAAAACAGCTAAACGCTCTTCACGTTGACTTCCACCAATGATCTCACCAATTCCCGGGGCTAAGACGTCCATGGCAGCAACGGTGCGCTCATCATCATTAAGGCGCATATAAAAACTCTTGATGGCGGCTGGATAGTTCGTGATGATGACGGGTTTTTTGCATAATTCTTCGGCAATAAAACGCTCATGTTCGGATTGCAAATCCAAGCCCCATTCGATGGGGTATTCAAATTTTTGGCCGGATTTTTGTAAACTAGTCACGGCATCCGTGTAACTCATGATTTCAAACTCAGCATGCGCCATGCGTTCTACCCGACTTATGGTTCCCGGACTAACAAATTGATCGAAAAACTCCATGTCATCGTATCGTTCATTCAATACAGCTTGGCACACATAGCGTAAGAACTCTTGGCTTAAATCACAAATATCATCCAAAGTTGCAAATGCTAGTTCGGGTTCAACCATCCAGAACTCCGCCAAATGCCGACTGGTATTCGAGTTTTCGGCACGGAACGTGGGCCCAAAGGTATACACTTTAGACAGCGCCAAACAATACGCTTCGACATTTAATTGTCCGGACACGGTTAAAAAAGTCTCGCGCCCAAAAAAATCTTGAGTGAAATCAACTTGACCTGCTGAGTTTTTGGGGGGATTCACGATATCTAATGTGCTCACCCGAAATAATTCCCCAGCGCCTTCACAATCACTGGCGGTGATAAGGGGGGTATGCACCCATAAATAACCTTGTTCATGTAAAAATCGGTTGATGGCCTGCGATACGCAATCGCGAACGCGTGCCACAGCACCGATGGTATTTGTCCGTGGACGTAAATGGGCAACGTCACGTAAAAATTCGAGAGTATGGCGTTTCGCAGTAATAGGATATGTATCTGGATTTTCCACCCAGCCGACAACGTCTAGTGATGAGACTTGAATTTCAAATTGTTGTCCTTTGCCTTGAGACGCAACCAGCTCACCTGTGGCTGTTAAAGAGCAGCCTGCTGTTAATCGCAGAACGTCGTCGGAATAGTTTGTTAATTGCTCAGATGCAACAAGTTGAATGGGAGAGTGACAAGAGCCATCATGTAAACTGATGAATGATATTCCTGCTTTGGAATCACGACGAGTTTTGACCCATCCTCGGACTGTTACGGTTTCTCCTGCGCTAATTTTACCTGCTAAGCACTCTGATATTGCACATATTTTCGCCATGATGAAACCCGGTTATATCGTCATAATAGGATGCGCATTTTATACTGATACAAATGACATGATCAACTTGTTATTGTACTTTGAAGAGAATGGCATGCAAAAAGCCGCATGCCATTCTCTTCAAAGTACAAATAGTTGCAATTTGAAGAAATTACGACTATTACTTTACTTAATTAATGGTTTATTTTATTGGAGAAATCATGTACATACCGTCGAACTATTCCATACCGTTGATCTATTCATTTTCTATATCGCAAATTTTAGGTTTGTTTATGGTTATTATGGTCGTTATTATGTTGAATCGGCGTGAATACTATCGTAAGATGATCCTATCCTTAAAATCGGACAATCCCATTATTTTTGTAGTGGGCACGTTTAACTTACTTATAGGTATCTTGTTGGTTTATACCCATAATATTTGGGAATGGAAGTACTTGGTTGGCATTACGGTTTTATGTTGGGTGGTTTTTGTTAATTCCGTACTTTGGTTGGCGATACCGGAGAAAATGTTATCGTTAGCAAAACAAATCTTTGCTGGATATGGGTACTACTGGGTCATGTTGTTTATTGGGATGTTGGGTTGTAACTTAGTAGGGAGAGGTATTTTGTTATTTGTTGTTAACAAATAAACGGTTTTTTAGAAATCTAGAAAACCATCGTGTTAAGTTAGCTGGGCGTTATGCGCAAGGTGCAGGCTCTGCTTGCATCGGAGACTATGTAGCACGATGGTGATCATGGTGTGCCGGGGTATTAAAATGTTGTAGTGATCAACTCGTTGTTATTTATCTCATGGGGCAAGAGGAAAACCGGCAGCTCGGCCTTATGAATCGACCTAAGGAGTCTAATCATGAAAAAAGACACATCAACCATTGGATGGAAAAAGTACATTGCATTTGGTGCTTTAGCTTTATTAATCAGCATCCCAGTTGCCAATGCTGGGGATAGACCGGTAGCGCAAAAACCAGATAGACAACAAGTCCACCCCTGCCCCGAGGGCCAGCACTGGTGTGAGAGCGCCCAGAAGTGCATAGATGATGGGACGGTAGGATGTTAGCAATGGCCTGAGCCATAGCGGTCTCTGGCGCTAGTAATCGGTGTGTAGCATCATAACTAAATGTTACCCGCCAGGGACTTTGTCTAAGTAAAATATCCGTAACGCCCCAGGCACGTGATGCTGATCACGTTTTTTTGCGTGAAGGTTCACGTGCCTGGGGCACCGTATACCCCCACAAGATCATTTTTCTTTTTTCGTGACCATTCCATAATTTGTTTCTCTATACTGCGCGCGTAGTATAGCTTAACGATCGCTACTCAGGTGCTGCATTCATGAAGGCTGGTAACGTGAGGCAATAGTCGTTTATATCTCGAATGAGTGGATACGCCTCTAGAGAGAAATCAAATCGTTTGGCATTGTATATTTGAGGAATTAAACAAATGTCGGCTAACGAGACGTCATGCTCATAACAGAACGGTACCTTGCGATGTAACTCCGTTAGTTTGGTTTCAAAGGCATTAAACCCCGCTGTTAGCCATCGATGATACCACATCGTAACTTGATCATCGCTGGCTTGGAATTCTTCTCGCAACGTTTGCAATACACGTAAATTATTAAGTGGATGAGTATCGCATGCGATAATCATGGCTAAAGCCCTCACTTGAGCTCGTCCAAGGGGATGAGCAGGTAAAAGCGCTGGCAATGGATTAAGTTCATCTAAATATTCAATAATAGCCAACGATTGGCTCAGTATATGGCCATTTGTTTCTAAGGCAGGTACGAGTTCTTGTGGATTGACATCATGATACTCAGAGGTGTGTTGCTCACCATGATTATTGACCAGGTGTATGGGGATGGATTCATAACTAACCTGTTTGATATTCAGTGCAATTCGTACTCGGTAACTGCATGATGAACGATAGTAATCAAAAAGCTTCACATTAATCCTTAGATATGACGGTTTGATCGATTGAACCGAATATATTCTGGCCTTGTTTGTCGTTCATTTCGATACGAATGGTATCTCCAAAACGCATAAAAGGCGTCGTTGGCTGACCCTTTTCAAGTATTTCCAGCATACGTTTTTCTGCGATACACGATGATCCTTGGCTGCGGTCGAGATTAGAAACGGTGCCTGAACCAATAATGGTGCCAGCAGATAACGATCTCGTTTTAGCGGCATGAGCAATGAGTTCAGGAAATGAAAACGTCATGTCAATACCGGCATTGGGCTGGCCGAATAATTGATTATTTAAATAACTATACAGAGGTAAATGCAAGCGCTCACCATCCCAGTCAGCTAATTCATCGGGGGTTACAGCAACAGGGGAAAAGCTGCTTGCTGGTTTTGATTGGAAAAACCCAAATCCTTTAGCCAGTTCATTAGGGATTAGGTTGCGTAATGAGACATCATTGACCAGCATCAGTAGGCGAATGTACGAACCGGCTGATGAGGCGGGAGTTGCCATGGGTACATCATCGGTAATAACAGCAACTTCTGCTTCGAAATCTATCCCAAATGCTTCATCGCTCACTGGGATAGAATCTCTTGGACCAAGAAATCCATCCGATCCCCCCTGATACATCAAGGGATCATGCCAGAAATTTTCGGGCATTTCAGCACCGCGTGCTTTTCTAACGAGCTCAACGTGATTAACGTAAGCACTTCCGTCAGCCCATTGATAGGCTCGCGGCAAAGGGGATGCCATATCAGAAGGATTAAAAGGAAATGCCTTGCCTAATTTATTTTCATTTAGTTGCTCATAGATTGCCTGCAAAGCGGGCGCGAGTTCCGACCACTGTTCCAGGGCAATTTGGAGTGTCGGTGCTATATCGACAACACGGATGGCTTGGGTTAATGTTTTATTAACGACGCATAACTCGCCATCACGAGATGATTTTAAACTGGCTAGTTTCATGCCGGTTCTCCCAATGTTCCCCGTTTAATTTGATCGCGTTCAATGGCTTCAAATAAGGCTTGAAAGTTACCTTCGCCAAATCCTTGATTACCACGCCGTTGAATGATTTCAAAGAAAACAGGTCCGAACACGTTTTCAGTAAAAATCTGAAGCAATAATCCCGCTTTAGGATCTTGTTCACCGTCAATTAAAATACGCTCGTCTTGTAGTTGTGCTAATTTTTCATTATGCCAGGGAATGCGTTGATTGATCATCTCATAGTAGGTATCAGGAACATCCAGAAAGTGTACGCCTTGTTCGCGTAAGGTGTGGACGCTGTGGTAAATGTCGTCTGTGGCGAGTGCGATATGCTGGATGCCCTCACCGCGATATTCATGCAAAAATTCTTCGATTTGTGATTTATCGTCTTTGGATTCATTTAATGGGATTCTAATTTTTCCACAGGGGCTGCTGAGGGCTCGGCTGATTAGCCCCGTTAGTTTACCAACGATATTAAAAAATCGAATTTCTCTGAAATTAAAAATATGTTCATAAAATGCGGCCCACTTATCCATATTACCGCGATAGACATTGTGCGTCAGATGATCGATATAGTTCAATCCTGTTTTTACTCTGGGGTGTGCTTCGTTCGATTCAGACACCCATTGATTCGCAAAGGGCTTATGTTGTTCGTCCACAAAATAAATCACACTGCCACCAATTGCTTCAATTGCGGGCAAATTATGTTTGTGTTTTGATTCGTCATGAAAGGCTGTAGCCCCATGTTGAAGGGCATAGTTAAAAGCAGCAGACGCATCGTGTACGTAAAATCCCATGGCACATGCTCCCGAACCATGTGTTTTTGCATGGTGGAATGCTTGGGAATCAGTCGTTGCATTGACAATAAATTGAATATTACCTTGTTGATAAAGGAGGATATCTGCATCAGCATGCGTAGCCGTGTTCTGGAATCCCATCCCAGAAAATTGACGTTGCAGCACATGGTTATCAGTACTGGAAAATTCAAGAAAAGCGAACCCATCTAATCCACAGGGATTTTCATATTCCATCACATTACTCCTGAGTTTTTTTACGAACCAAAAATAGACCATCAGCGATGGCCAGTAAACTCACATCAACTCGCGTGTCGTGTTGAATCAGTGTGTTGAGTTTACGAATTTCACGTGTTTGAGCATCAGTATTTGTAACGTCAACAACCAAACCATCCCAAAATACATTATCAATTGCAATGAGCCCATGCGCACTCACTAATCGTAATGCGCGTTCGTAATAATGTACATAGTTGGTTTTATCTGCGTCAATAAAAATAAAATCAAAAGTTCCCTCATTGCCAGTTTCCAATAAATCATCTAATGTTGTAAGGGCAGGACCTAAGCGTAACTCTATTTTTTTATCTTGCTGGGCTTCTTTCCAGAATTCAGGTGCTTTTTTAGTCCATTCTGCGCTGATGTCACAGGTCATGAGTTGACCGTTATCGGGTAGAGCAAGAGCCATTGCTAGAGCGCTATAGCCGGTAAACGTACCCACCTCCAATACTCTTTGTGCTCCTATTAGACGAATCATAAATTGCATAAACTGTGCTTGCTCAGGAGCCACTTGCATAGCAGCTAAGGCTAACTGAGCCGTATCGTCTCGTAGGGCACGTAAAACGGGATGCTCACGTAATGAGGTTCGTAGTATATAGTCATATAGATCCGGCGTTATATTTGGGTGTTTCATGACTTATTCTGCCAATATTTCTGAAGCTATGCGATCGGCAATGTCACTGGTGGGTCGATTTTCTTGAGTAGCTCGAGCAAAAACTTGCAGTAATGATGCGCGAATACCATCAATGTGCTCATGCACCAACTGTTCTGCCGTATGAAAATACTTTCCGGAGGCAAAAATAACACCCCCTGCGTTGATCACGTAATCGGGGGCATACAAAATACCTTTCTCATGAAGGAGTTGACCATGATAAGTATGAGCTAGTTGATTATTGGCAGCACCAGCAATAATGGTTGTTTGGAATTCTTTGATGGTGGTATCGTTAATGATTGCACCGAGTGCGCAGGGAGCGAACACATCACACGGAACTTTATGGATATCATTAACCGATACAACGGTTGCTCCAAATTCTTTTACCACCAGCTCTGTGCGGGTTGAATCAATGTCAGCCACAGTAATGCGTGCACCTAATTCCGTGACATGGCGTGCCAGCAAAAATCCGACGTGACCTAGGCCTTGGATCGCAATGTGTAAACCGTTTAGATTGTCTTTATTCAGTTGATAGAAAACAGCGGCCTCTATGCCGCGTAATATGCCACGTGCTGTGGAAAAAGATGGATCGCCATCGTGACAAGATAAACTTGCGACATAGGGCGTATGTTGAGCAATGATATCCATATCAGCAAGCTGAGTGCCGCTGTCTAAAGCTGTGATGTAGCGCCCATTTAATGAGTGAATAAATTCACCAAATCGATGAAAATAAGCGTCACGATTGTAGGCATGAGGGGGTTTGATCATGACGGATTTACCACCGCCTAAAGGTAACTTCGCGATTGCTGATTTGTAACTCATTCCTCGTGCTAATCGCATCGCATCATGTAATGCCGTGGTCGTATCTGGGTATTCAATAAAACGACAACCACCTAGGGCAGGGCCCAGTTTCGTGTTATGAATGGCAATAATGGCCTTCATGCCAGTTTCAACATCAACTTTACAGTGAATTTCACCAAATTGGTGTCTCAGAGCATACTCCAGAAAATCATCTTGATTGTAGGATGTTTTAAAATCAGTTTTATGACTAATTGTGGTTGTCATGGATAAACCCCTAGATATTTTTTTGATATGTTATAGACTGGTTTAATGAGTAAATCAAGTTGAGTTTATGATGAGTAAAGTCATAGGGCATCGTGGTGCGGCCGCTTATGCACCGGAAAACACCATCGAGTCCTTTCAGAAAGCTCTTGATTTGGGCTGTTGTTTTATTGAATTTGATGTCATGCTCAGCATGGACGGAGAGGCTTTTATTTTTCATGATAATCAATTGCAAAGAACCACTAATGGGGTTGGTGATTTTGGTCTTGTTACCGCTGCTTATTTAAAATCATTGGATGCTGGTTCATGGTTTTCAAAACAATGTCGTGGAGCAAAAATCCCTACGTTACAAGATGCTTTGATCTGGCTCGATAGAAATAATATGCAGGCTAATATTGAGATAAAGCCATATCATCATACGTGCACTGAGCAAACCACATTAGCTGTGCTTGCCGGTATTCAAACTTACTGGCCGAAACATAAAGCGTTACCTTTAGTCTCTAGTTTTGACTATGATGCCTTGCTGTTGTGTTATGAGCGTCAACCTGAAATTCCGCTGGGAATATTATTTATGGAATGGCATGATAAATGGTTTGTGTTGGCACAAGATATTCACTGTGTTTCGATTCACCTGAGTCGCCGAATCGCAACAGAAGCTCGGATTAAGACTATTAAACAATGTGGTTATCGAGTATATGTTTATACGGTTAATCATCGGTCGTTGGCACATAAATTATTTCAATGGGGTGTTGATGCGGTATTCAGTGATCAACCGGATTTGTTAGGAGCCAGTGAGTAATTTGGACTTTGGACAGAAAGACATGAGGCTCTTTTCATGTCTTTTTGTCCAAAGTCCAATATAGTGATAGTTGATGGTTTGCTGAAGAGGAGCGACGTATGAGTTTTTATTTCATTTCTGGTGTGATGTCGCTTGGTCTATGCGCATACTTACTATTTGTTTTATTTAAACCGGAATATTTCTAGTGATTTTAACAAAAATTGGTTTACTGCAAATTGCTGTATGTTTATTGACGGTGCTTGTGTTCGTGAAGCCATTGGGCTGGTATATGGCGCAAGTTTATGAGGGAAAGCCGTTGCTATTGGATAGATTCTTAAGACCGTTTGAACGATTTATATATCGATTGTGTGGTGTTAACGTTGATCAAGCGATGGATTGGAAACATTATTTAGTTTCTATGCTCGTGTTTAATGCATTTGGTTTGTTATTTGTTTATATCATTCAACGTCTGCAAGCCTACCTTCCTTTCAACCCACAACATTTAGACAGTCCGGATGCCTTGTTGGCATTTAATACCGCAGCGAGCTTTGTGTCCAATACGAATTGGCAATCATACAGTGGCGAAACCACTATGAGTTATTTGACTCAGATGCTTGGATTAACCAGTCAGAATTTCCTATCAGCAGCAACTGGTTTGTCCTTATTAGTTGCCTTTATTCGCGGCTTGGTACGTCATCAAAGTAGTGATCTAGGTAATTTCTGGGTTGATTTGGTGCGCGGCACACTGTATATCTTTTTTCCTTTGTCATGTGTCTTGGCTGTATTTTTAGTCTCACAAGGCGTGATTCAAAATTTAAAACCCAATCAACACGTTAGTTTATTACAATCCATTCATCTTCTGCAAAATCAAGATGATGTCATGGAGCAAGTGATCCCGATGGGGCCGGTTGCCTCACAAATTGCGATTAAGCAATTAGGAAGCAATGGCGGTGGATTTTTTAATGCGAACTCAGCCCATCCGTTTGAAAATCCAACACCTCTGAGTAACTGTTTGGAAATGCTAGCTATTTTCTTAATTCCTGCAGCGAGTTGTTATATGTTTGGTAGGATGGTCAATGATAAACGTCAAGGTTGGGCTTTGTTAGCAGCGATGGGTATTCTTTTTATCCCCTTTTTATTCGTGGCAATGGTAGCTGAGCAACAGGGTAACCCTGCTTTTACAACCATGGGTATCGATCAGGTGGCGCAGTATACTGGTTTTCCAGGTGGTAATATGGAGGGCAAAGAAACACGTTTTGGGATTGTTAATTCAGTACTGTGGACATTGGGAACCACAGCAACATCCAATGGCTCGGTGAATTCGATGTTGGATTCCTATACACCGCTCGGTGGTTTAATGCCACTGTGGATGATGCATTTAGGCGAAGTTGTCTTTGGTGGTGTTGGTTGTGGTTTGTATAGTATGTTGATGATGGTGGTCTTGACCGTGTTTGTGGGAGGTTTGATGGTTGGACGAACGCCTGAATATTTAGGGAAAAAAATTGAGCCGTTCGAGATGAAGATGGCATCGTTTGCCGTTTTGATTATGCCGCTGTTTGTATTACTTGTTACGGCATTCAGTATCATTATGCCAATTGGACGACATGCTTTAGGAAATCCAGAAGCTCATGGGTTAACCGAAATGCTTTATGCGTTTACTTCTCTGGTGAATAACAATGGCAGTGCCTTTTCAGGGATTAACCTCAATACGCCATTTTATAATTTTCTGGGTGGATTGTTGATGCTGATTGGGCGTTATGGGCTTGCAATCCCAGCACTTGCGATCGCTGGTTCGTTAGTGGAGAAAAAACTCATTCCCAATAGCTCAGGAACGCTTGCCACACACACGCCTTTATTTACTGTGTTGTTGGTTGGAGTGGTTATCCTGCTGGGGGCTCTTTCGTTTCTACCTGTGCTAGCTTTAGGACCTATCGTGGAACACTTGATGCTTTGGAATCACTATGGACATTAGAAAAAAACCCAATTTATTTTGGAATAGGCGGTTGGTGAGTGTTGCCATCCGCGATTCGTTTATCAAATTGGCACCACAACATCAAATTCGAAATCCAGTGATGTTTGCAGTATATCTCGGTTCGATTTTAACCAGCGGTTTATTTATTCAAGCTGTGATGGGAACAGGTGAGGCTCCGGCTTTGTTTATTCTAAATGTTAGTATTGGGTTGTGGTGTACTTTGCTGTTTTCCAATTTTGCCGAAAGCATGGCGGAGGGGCGTGGTAAAGCACAAGCACAAACGTTGCGAAAAACGCGCCATGAGCTTATGGCAAAAAAACTCAATAAACCATCCCGAGACGCCAAGATAACGTTGACTCAATCTGACGGGTTGAGAGTTGGTGATATTGTGTTGGTGGAAGCGGGTGATTGTGTTCCTGGTGATGGTGAGGTCATTGAAGGAATTGCCTCGGTCAATGAAAGTGCCATTACGGGTGAAAGTGCGCCCGTTATTCGTGAAAGTGGCGGGGATCGAAATACCGTAACGGGTGGAACTTTAGTTATTTCAGATTGGTTAATTGTACGAATTACTTCAAATCCAGGCGAGACGTTTTTGGATAGAATGATTTCATTGGTTGAGGGAGCAAAGCGCCAAAAAACGCCCAATGAGTTGGCACTGACTATTTTACTTGCGGCACTTACTATTATTTTTTTATTGGTTTGTGCTACTTTGCTGCCTTTTTCAATCTATAGTGTTGGTGCGACGAGAACCGGTAGTGTGGTGACCATTACTGTTTTGGTTGCATTGTTCGTATGTTTGGCACCCACCACGATTGGTGGTTTGCTCTCAGCAATTGGAATTGCTGGAATGGATCGCATGATTCAAGCGAATGTTATTGCTATGTCAGGGCATGCTGTTGAAGCCGCAGGCGATGTTGATATTTTACTTCTGGATAAAACAGGTACGATCACCTTGGGCAATCGCGAGGCCATTGAGTTTTTTCCAGCAAATGGCGTTAGTATGGATGAATTAGCTGATGCCGCTCAACTTGCGTCACTTGCTGATGAAACACCGGAAGGTCGAAGCATCGTGATCTTGGCAAAACAAAAATATGGATTACGTGGTCGTGATATTGCCACCCTGCAAGCAACGTTTATTCCATTTACGGCCGAGACGAGAATGAGTGGTGCGAATTTACCTGGTCGACAAATTCGTAAAGGTGCGGCGATCGCGATTGAGAGTTACATCAAAGAGCAAGGTGGTGTTTTTCCTGAAGATGTGGAAAATAACGTTAAATTAATTTCACGCAAAGGGGGGACGGCGCTCGTCGTTGCAGAGGATAATAAAATAGTTGGAATTATTCACCTAAAAGACATTGTAAAAGGCGGTATACGCGAGCGTTTTGCGCAATTACGCCGTATGGGAATAAAAACCATTATGGTAACGGGGGATAATCCGTTAACGGCGGCAGCAATTGCTGCAGAAGCTGGTGTCGATGATTTCTTTGCAAATGCCAAACCAGAAGAGAAATTGAAGCTCATTCGATTGCTGCAAGGTCAAGGTCATTTGGTTGCCATGGCTGGTGATGGTACGAATGATGCGCCAGCTTTGGCGCAGGCCGATGTGGCCGTGGCCATGAATTCTGGTACACAAGCTGCAAAAGAGGCTGGAAATTTAATTGATTTAGACTCAAACCCCACGAAATTAATTGAAGTGGTTGAAATTGGCAAACAATTGTTGATGACCAGAGGGTCCTTAACAACCTTTAGCATAGCCAATGATGTTGCGAAGTATTTTGCTATTTTGCCAGCAGCTTTTGCATCCACCTATCCGGCTTTAAATGCACTAAACATTATGCATCTTGGTTCACCGGAGAGTGCTGTGTTATCCGCGGTTATTTTTAACGCTATTATCATTGTCTTTCTTATTCCCCTCGCGCTGCGTGGCGTGACCTATCATCATGTCGGGGCGGCGCAGTTGTTGCGAAATAACGCGCTGATATATGGACTGGGGGGGTTGATTATACCTTTCATTGGGATCAAATTAATTGATTTAGTCTTATCAAGGATCATGTGATGCAACAAGTTAAGATTGCGTTTGTACTGATGATGATATTAACTGCGCTAACTGGTTTCGTTTATCCGATGTTTGTGACAGCGATTGCTCATGTTTGTTTTCCTTGGCAAGCGAATGGCAGTCTTATCGAACAGCAAGGTAAGATGATTGGTTCGCAGTGGATTGGTCAATCGTTTTCCTCGATGGATTATTTCTGGGGTAGACCGTCAGCAACAACGTTGTATCCATATAATGGCATTGCGTCATCTGGGTCAAATAGTGGGCCATCTAATCCTATTTTTTTAGCAACAGTCCATGAGCGAGTTCATCAATTAAGAGAAACGGGTAGACACATGAATGCACTGGTTCCGGTTGATATGGTGACTGCCTCTGGAAGCGGCTTGGATCCTGAGATTAGCCCGGCCGCGGCGTTTTATCAAGTGCCACGTCTGGCCATCGCGCGAGGACTCTCTGAAGAGGTTATTAAGAGATTAATAAGAACCCAGATTCAGTCACGTACTTATGGATTCTTAGGCGAGCCTAGAGTTAATGTTTTGCAGTTAAATAGGGCATTAGACAAGCTAGGAAATCCACATGTCTGATCATCGAACCAACCCTGAGCAGTCGTTACAGGCAGCACAAAACGAAGAAAAAAAGGCCAAATCGGGCAAGCTAAAAATTTACCTTGGAGCAGCTCCTGGGGTAGGTAAAACATACGAAATGTTACGTGATGCCTATGAAAGTCGCGTAAAAAATCTTGATGTGGTGGTTGGAGTTGTCGAGTCACATGGACGCGAAATGATTGAGTCCATGTTAAATCAATTTGAAATCATTCCGCGTCAACAAATCGACTATCGAGATAAAAAATGCACGGAATTTGATCTGGATGTGGCTTTGAAACGTGACCCCGGTTTGATTTTGATTGATGAAATGGCCCATACCAATGTGCCGGGTTTGCGGCATGAAAAACGATGGCAGGATATCAAAGAATTACTTGATCGTGGAATTGATGTACACACTACGTTGAATGTGCAACACATAGAGAGTTTAAAAGATGATGTTGCCCAAATTATTCAAGCCCCAATTAAAGAAACCGTACCTGATTTTATGATAGAGCGCGCTGATACGATTGAGCTTATCGATTTGCCTGTGGATGAATTATTAAAACGATTGCATGAGGGAAAAATTTATTTTCCTGAGCAGGCGGAACAGGCCGTTGCGCATTTCTTTCGTAAAGGTAATCTGATTGCACTACGTGAACTAGCATTAAGAACAACCGCGGCCTGTGTTGAATCGGAGGTTTTGCTATATCGAAAATCAGAGGGAATTAAGCAAATATGGCCAACTCGAGAGAAAATTCTTGTTTGTGTTGGTGCTAATCCAGAGTCCCTAAAGCTCATTCGTACTGCAAAACGAATGGCAAGTAGCCTGCAAGCGGAGTGGATGGCCGTTTATGTTGATATCCCTCATTTTCATGCGTCAACTCAAAAGCGTAATCATGCCATTCAGTATTTACGTTTAGCTCAACAATTAGGTGCTGAAACGCATGTTTTAATAGGCTCTGATATTGTAAAGGAAATTATGGGGTTTTCGCGCGTAAATAATATTACGCAAATCATGGTTTGGAAACACGAAACCAAAACCTGGCGACATTTTTTTAAACGCCATAAAGCGGATGAGATTTTAGCTCATTGCGGTGAAATCAACGTATATATTGTGACAGGGAGTGGCAGCTACAATGATACAAAAAAAATCGCTATTCCTCATATCATTCCTTGGGTATATTATGCCATATCAGCTTGTGTTGTTTTGGGAGCGACCATACTCAATGGACTGCTGACTCCCTACGTAGAAACCAGTAATTTAATTATGGTGTATTTATTGGGTGTCGTGTTGGTTGCTTCGTTTGGACGTATTGGACCGTCCATTTTTGCCTCGATTATGAGCGTACTTAGCTATGATTTTTTATTTTTAGTTCCTATTGATAGTTTTGCGATTAAAAATGTGCGCTATATTTTAACACTAGGTATGATGTTTTTGATGACTCAGGTGATTAGTTATTTGACTTTAATAAAACATCGTGAGGCTCAATTAGCGAATCAAATTCAGAAACAGACACGAGCATTGTATACGTTTAGCCGAAAGTTATTATCAACGCGTGGTGTGGATAACGTGCTGGCATTAGGAACGGCATATATTGCAGAGATATTTAAAGCGACCGTTGTTGCATTCCTGCCTCATAAAGAGCAACTTGAAATTAGAGAGGTAGGGTATTTTAAGCCTATTTTAGATGTAAAAGAGCGTAGTGTGGCACAGTGGGTTTATGATATGGGGCAATCAGCTGGTTATGGAACGGATACTTTATCCTCCTCAGATGCTTTGTATTTGCCATTGTTATCATCCGAATCGTCAATAGGTGTTTTAAAAATCAAACCTAACGATCATGTATTATATTCACCTGAGCAAATGAAGTTATTAGAGTCGTGTATCAATCAATTATCACTTGCTTTAGATGTGGATCGATTGCAAGAAAAAAGTCGTAAAAAGGAATTAAAAACCGAAGTGGACTTGGCAAGAAACACGTTATTAAAAACCCTTTCCTATCATTTAAACTACCCTTTGAAAGTTATTTTGAGTGCGATGCATTCGTCCAGTGAGCGGCAAGTTGAGATGGATCGATCCGAAATCAGTGATGAATTAGGTAAAATAAGTTTAATTAATAATAATATTTTGCAAATTATTGGTTTTGAATCGGAAACCATTTCATTACATAAGCAGCAGCTATTTATTCAGGATATTATTTATACGTCAGTCGATTTATATCTAAAACGAGATAAAAATCGACCGATTAAGCTTGATATTCCCGAAACCCTACCGCTTATTTTTGCTGACGCTGAGCTATTGCAAGAAGTATTTGCAAATTTACTGGATAATGCCAATAAATTTTCTCCATCTGAATCTGAAATTGATATTTTTGTTCAAGCGCAATTGGATCACATTTATGTCAGTATAGAAAATGTTGGATCAGAAATTGCGAAGGAAGAAATCAAACAATTATTTAAAAAATTCTACAGAGGGAAACAATCGTCATCGGCTCATGGATTGGGTTTAGGATTAACGATTTGTCAACGAATTATCGAAGCTCATGCCGGACGCATTTGGGTGGACAATATTGAAAAAAAAGGAATAGTGGCATTTCGTTTTATTTTACCTGTTGGGTAACAAGACGATTGAGGACTCGTATTCGTAGGTCCTATTCTGTGTTTTCTTAGATCGTTTGAGTCGAGATAACGACAAACTCTGAATCCTCTTGAATTGATAGATGCTCAACAGCTACCTGTAGCCGAGATATGCGGGATTTCGTTTCCTTAAACAAATTAATGAACGCAAGTTTAGGTTTTAAAAATAGTGATGTGAATTGATTTTGCTCCCAATAATAATGTGCCTGGATAAGATTACTATCCATTATGGTAAATGCTGATAGGCATTGTTTTTTGAATAGTTGATGCGTTTCGTTTAGAGGTTTTGTTGAAAAGAAAAGATGATATTTGATTTTAAGAAGTGCTTGATAGGATGCCTCTAGTTCGTTTAACTTCGCACTATAGGGTTGCTCTGTTCGGCACTCAAGTAACTCTTGGTGCAAGCTATTCATCAAAATATTGAATTTTTGGTCGATAAGAAGATCGTTCATTTTGCGAACATGTTCTCTTTGCGATGACCATATCGGTAAACAATGTATTAGATTATATACATGAGGATATTCTGTAGCAGTATATTCGAAAATATTGTGATATCGACCGTTAGCTATATGGCTAAGTAGTTCTCGTTGATCTTCAGTTGTTAGTTGTGATGATGCCTGGAGAATGGCATCCCGTGCTTTAGATGAGGACATTAAGGCCTGATCCAGTGCGTTTTTATAGTCTATATTTCTGTTTGTTATGTAGTATTTTATCTGGTCAGGTTTGAGGTTCTTTAAAAAACCGGACGTCAAATGGGGTTTTTCGTTTACAATATACATCAGTACATTGGTGTGGATTCTTTCTGATACCTTTCTAAATACATTGAATTTTTGTTCTGATGTTGGATGATGAGTGTCTTGATGTTCTATCTGTGCAATGTCTACTAAGATAGATAAGATTGGAACGGTCAGTTGCCTGCCAAGCTGTCGGAAGAAAAATAGTTTTTCGAAAATCGCGGGGGTAATGTAATCATTAATAATATCAGTGAAAGCCAATTCCTTGGTGATGTATAAGAGGCTCCCTATGCATTGAACAATAGGACTATTTTGCTCAGTACTATTACGTTCTAGTAATTTTCTATTGAGTTCAGAGTTTGGATCTTGCAATTTTCGTAAATTATGGTCACCCAATGTTGTACCATGTTGCAAAGCATTGGCTACTTTTTTACACACAATAGTATTGTTACAGTCTATCATCGTATTATCAAAGGGATCAAAAATAATCACGCGATGTTGCCTGTAGTAATTGATCACATAAGTAGCAATGCTGTTTTGTGATACTGGCTTCCCAATCATATGTGGCGATAACCAAGCATAATGCAAATCATACGCAGGTATACCAGGATTTACGGTATTCCATATCTCAACTAGTCTCTGAGGAATATAGAGTGACGGTGCGCCAGCTAAAAGGTAGTCAAATGTGTTTAAATCAGTGATGTCAGACAACGTCTTAATATCAAGCAATGTTAGATTTTTTCTATAATTTGTATGAGAAAGCAGGTCGGCTTTCGACAAATAATCATCAATTTCTGCTAAGACGAGTTCGTTTTCTGTCATGTTGATGATGGTGTTGTATGATGGATTTAAAAAACAAAGCTGCTTGTCTACACGAATAAATACAGGCTGATTTTGCTGTTGAAGTTGGATACGGTCATGAGGTGACGGGTAATGAGTAAGTAATATAACGCCATAAGAATAGGGTGATTCCAACTCCCATTGAGCGGTGAATCCATTGATAGTGACTGGATGAGCAGACAAGTAGGTGCGAGTGTGTTGTCCATGAGAATAAGGAATCCACGGTACGTTGGGAATCAGAGTTTGCAACGCTCGTAACGGCATGCGACGGTCCTTGTGTATTACCAGAGGCAGCAGATAGACTGCTTCCTCTAAGATAATATACTCCGTCTTGATATTGCAATAGAGTGGTAACTACTCACTCCGTAGCAAGGAACGGCCATATTTGGCGCATCTTGAACGAAAACGATTTCGAAAAATGCTCATCCCGGCCTTCGCCGGGACAGGCCAAGCCCATGTATGCTGCGCTTTTTCGAAACCGTTTTCGTT
>JAUYQG010000140.1 GCA_030695645.1 Legionellaceae bacterium | reverse complement strand
TGATTTGCCAGAAGGTATTGAAATGGTAATGCCAGGCGACAACGTACAACTGGTCATCAATTTGCATGCACCAATTGCTATGGATGAAGGTTTGCGTTTTGCTATACGGGAAGGTGGCCGAACTGTCGGTGCCGGTGTTGTAGCCAAGATCCTCGAGTAGGTAAAAAATAAGTGGGAGCAGGGCGATGCCCTGCTCCATAAAAAAATAGGCCAGTAGCTCAATTGGCAGAGTGGCGGTCTCCAAAACCGCAGGTTGGGGGTTCGATTCCCTCCTGGCCTGCCAACTATCAATAAATATGAGTAATATGCAAAATTCCAGAATGAAACTACAAGAGATATCTGCCTGGGCTGGCATTGCAATTCTAACTATTGCCGCCTTTTTTGGAACATACTATTATCATGTGTCCGGACCCATTTTGGCTCTGGTGTGGATAGGTTGGTTGGTGTTTACGTTAACCTTTGCTTTTTTTACTGAAAAAGGCAAACAAGCCTATTTGTTTGCAAAAGAAGCGAAAGTTGAATTGGAAAAAGTTGTTTGGCCTAGTCGCCAGGAAGCAACACAGACTACCTTTATAGTAATGATTATGGTTACCGTTACAGGATTTGTATTGTGGGGGATAGATTCCGGCATGATGTGGGCTATCGGTAAAATAACGCAATTAGGTTGATATAACTGTGGAAGAACAGAAATCTAAACAGTGGTACGTAGTTCATGCATACTCGGGGTATGAAGGTTTTGTTATGCGCGAAATTAAATTACGTGCCGAACATCATCATCTTGCTGATAAGATTGGAGAAGTCGTAGTTCCTGCTGAAGAAGTGGTTGAAATGCGTGCCGGTCAAAAACGAAAGAGTACGCGTAAATTTTTCCCTGGATACGTCCTTGTCAATATGGTTATGAATGACGAGACATGGCACATGGTTCGAGCGATACCTCGTGTGTTAGGTTTCATTGGCGGTACTAGCCATACACCCACACCCATCTCAGATAAAGAAGCGCATGCCATTATGCAGCGTGTTGAAGATGGTGTTAGCAAGCCAAGACCAAAAGTCTTGTTTGAACCGGGCGAAGTCGTACGTGTTAAAGAAGGTCCGTTTGTTGATTTTAATGGTGTCGTTGAAGAAGTTAACTACGAAAAAAATCGCCTCAGAGTGGCTGTGCTAATTTTCGGCCGTTCAACACCCGTTGAATTAGAGTTTGGACAGGTTGAAAAGTCTTAAAACTGACGTGTGGTTTGAGCAGTTTTAATAAGGGATCTTGAACTCAATAAGCTACCCTTTGTGCGCCCAAGACGACGGCAAGATGGGATGCACAAAGGGTAACCTAATAAGCTCGGGGTCCCTAAGTAAGTATGTTTGTTGTTGTGCTCATGATCGTTTTTTGAGCACCAATGTGAAGCAGGGGAGCCAATTAACTTGGCGCTACACCCACAAAGGAGTCGAAATGGCTAAAAAAGTAGAAGCATACATCAAGTTACAAATTCAAGCCGGGAAGGCGAATCCAAGCCCACCAGTTGGACCTGCTTTAGGTCAACGTGGTGTTAACATCATGGAATTTTGTAAAGCATTCAACGCGGCAACGCAACATTTGGAAGCCGGCATGCCAACACCTGTTGTCATCACGGTATACAGTGATCGCAGCTTTACATTTATTATCAAAACACCTCCAGCGTCGGTACTGCTTAAGAAGGCCGCAGGACTGAAGAGTGGTAGTGCTACGCCGAATACTAAAAAAGTCGCTACACTTCGACGTGCCCAGTTAGAGGAAATTGCCAAGCTGAAAGAGCCCGACCTAACGGCCGGAAGTTTAGACGCAGCGGTTCGTACCATTGCCGGAACAGCGCGCAGTATGGGTATTGAAGTTGAAGATTTAGAGTAAGGGGTTACTACTATGGCACGCTTAACAAAAAAAGATGTAAAAATTAGAGAAAAACTGAAAACCAATTATTTATATAAAGCTGAAGAAGCTATTGTATTACTAAAAGAGTTTGCAAGTAAAAATTTCAACGAAGGTGTGGATGTTGCTGTGAACATGGGTCTTGACCCACGAAAGCCAGATCAAGCCTTACGGTTATCAACAAAGCTTCCTAAAGGAACGGGTAAAGTAGTGCGAGTTGCTGTGTTTGCCCAAGGCGACAACGCAACGAAAGCTAAAGCTGCCGGCGCTGATTTGGTGGGTTTCGAAGATTTAGCCGAGCAAATTAAAGCGGGCGAATTAAATTTCGACGTTGTTATCGCAACTCCAGATGCTATGCGGATTGTTGGGCAGCTAGGTCAAATTCTTGGACCACGCGGTTTGATGCCGAATCCTAAAGTTGGTACGGTAACAATGAACGTTGAAGCAGCTGTCAATGATGTTAAATCAGGTCAAGTTCGATATCGTACTGATAAAAATGGTATTGTTCATTGCCCAGTTGGCAAGCTGGATTTTAACTCAGCTGATTTGTTGGAAAACCTATCTGCCTTGATGAGTGATTTAAAACGGGCTAAACCAGCAACCTCAAAAGGCGTGTACATCAAAAAAATTACATTATCGTCTACAATGGGGCCTGGAATAACTATTGATCCTGCATCAATACTAGTGTAGAATCTTTTGCCATTTATACGAGTTTCACGGCATAGACATTGGTTTATTGCTGTCGAAGACCGCAGGTGCGAAAGCTTAATGCATATAAAAAGTTGCCAGAGTAGTGCATCGGAACTTTCCCTATATGACCTGCGCAGACGGTGAACCGGCTCCTATACTAAGCTTGCTTGGTATAACATGAGACGGCCACCATAACTGTCAAATCCTTGCGATTTGCACAACTTAGGAGGTCAGTAACGTGACGTTAACTTTAGCTGCAAAAAAAGCCGTAGTTGAGGAAGTAACAGCAGTTGCTTCAAAGGCTATTTCGGCAGTTGTTGCTGATTATCGTGGCCTAACGGTTAATCAAATGACTCATCTTCGTTCAGAAGCACGTAAAGCGGGTGTTTATCTGCGTGTCGTGCCAAACAATCTGACTCGTCGAGCATTTGAAAAGACCGATTTCGCTTGTTTAAGTGATCAATTAGTTGGTCCATTATTTGTAGCGTTGTCAACTGAGGCGCCGAGTGATGCAGCACGATTGCTCAAAGATTTTTCTAAAACATTCGAAAAGCTTGAAGTTAAGGCATTATCCGTTGGTGGAAAAATGTATGGGGCGAGTCATCTTGATTTCGTCGCCAGCTTACCAACACGTGATGAAGCAATTTCCAAGCTGATGTATGTTATGAAAGCTCCAATTGAGAAATTTGTTAGAACGCTTGCAGAACCGCATGCCAAATTGGTAAGAACAATCGCTGCTATTAAAGATACGAAAGCAAGCTAACCCCTGATAATCCATATTAAATATTAACTTAGGAGCTAGAAATGGCTGTAAAAAAGAATGAAATCCTGGACGCAATTGCAAACATGTCTGTTATGGACGTTGTTGAATTAGTAGAGGCAATGGAAGAACGTTTTAACGTATCTGCTGCATCTGCTGCTGTTGCTGTTGCTGCACCTGTTGCCGCTGGCGCTGTTGCTGAAGAAAAAACAGAGTTTGACGTAGTTATGACAAGCTTTGGAGAAAACAAAGTTGGTGTGATTAAAGCCGTCCGTACTATTACTGGACTTGGTCTTAAAGAAGCTAAAGATTTAGTTGAAGGCGCTCCATCTACTATTAAAGAAGGCGTGTCTAAAGCTGAAGCAGCTGATATTAAGAAACAGCTTGAAGAAGCAGGCGCTGCTGTCGACGTTAAATAATTTCCACCGTTTGTTTGTGATGACCCGGTCATGTAATCATGGCTGGGTTTACGTGTTTGAAGACATTTAATTTATAGAGGAACCACCATGGCCCAAGCAGTTGCTATCCCTCAATATTCGCATGCTGAGAAAAAACGATTCCGCAAGAGCTTTGGTAAACAAGCTGATAAAATGGAGATTCCGAATCTTCTAGAAATTCAGTTAAAATCATATAGAGATTTTTTGCAAACTGATGGAACATCTAAAAACCAACAAAATAATGGTCTGCATGCTGCTTTTTCGTCTGTGTTTCCCATACAAAGCTTTTCTGGAAACGCTAGATTAGAATACGTAAGCTACAATCTGGGCGAACCCGCTTTTGACGTACGTGAATGCAAGTTGCGAGGACTGACCTATTCCGCCCCATTGCGAGTAAAAATCAGACTCATTGTCCTAGACAAAGAAGCGTCTGGTGATCCTAAACCTGTTAAAGATATTCGTGAACAAGACGTGTTCATGGGTGAAATTCCTTTAATGACTGACGTTGGTACATTTGTTGTTAACGGAACGGAACGCGTTGTTGTATCGCAGTTACATCGTTCTCCTGGTGTGATATTTGAACATGATCGCGGTAAGACGCACTCTTCCGGTAAATTACTGTATTCGGCTCGAATTATTCCTTATCGTGGTTCTTGGTTAGATTTTGAATTCGATCCGAAAGATTGCGTATTTGTTCGAATTGATCGTCGACGTAAATTACCAGTTAGTATTCTGTTACGATCACTGGGTTACGATACGGAATCCATATTATCTGAGTTTTTTGAAACAACATCATGCCATCTTAAAAATGGTGAGTTTCATATTGATTTAATCCCCGCACGATTACGTGGTGAAATTGCCTCGTTTGATATCATCATCCCAGCAACAGGCGAAGTGATTGTTGAACAAGGTAGACGCATTACTGCTCGTCACATTAAGCAGATGGAAAAAAGCAACATGAAGGATCTTGTGGTTCCTCGTGAATACCTGATTGGTAAAGTCCTTGCTAAAAATATTATGGATACGTCAACGGGTGAGTTGATTGCACAAGCTAATGATGAAGTTGCTCCTGAATTGCTGGATAAGCTACCCGAACTGGGCTTGCATTCCTTCGATATGATTTACACCAATGATTTGGATCATGGCTCTTATATTTCAGATACGATTCGTATTGATCCGACATCATCTCAGCTAGAAGCTTTGGTTGAAATCTATCGCATGATGCGCCCTGGCGAGCCACCTACTAAAGAAGCGGCTGAAGCATTATTTAAAAATCTATTTTTTGCTGACGAGCGCTATGATTTATCAGCCGTTGGTCGAATGAAATTCAACCGTCGTGTTGGTCGTAAGACAGATGATGGTCCAGGAACGCTGACTAAAGAAGACATTCTTGCCGTTATTAAAACACTAATTGATATTCGAAATGGTAATGGAATGGTTGATGATATTGACCATTTGGGTAACCGTCGAGTACGTAGTGTTGGTGAAATGACTGAAAATCAATTTCGGGTAGGTTTGGTCCGAGTTGAGCGTGCGGTAAAAGAACGTTTAAGTTTAGCTGAGTCTGAAAACCTGATGCCCCAAGACTTAATCAATGCGAAGCCTGTTTCGGCAGCGATAAAAGAATTTTTTGGCTCAAGCCAGTTATCCCAGTTTATGGATCAAGTTAATCCTTTATCTGGCGTGACGCACAAGCGCCGTGTATCGGCTCTTGGGCCAGGCGGTTTAACTCGTGAACGAGCAGGGTTTGAAGTTCGTGACGTTCATACCACTCATTATGGTCGAGTATGTCCGATTGAAACACCGGAAGGTCCTAACATCGGCCTTATCAATTCGTTATCTGTTTATGCACGAACAAATGACTACGGTTTCATTGAAACACCTTGTCGAAAAGTTGTAGATGGTCGAGTTACTGATCAAATAGAATACCTATCTGCGATTGAAGAGGTTGATCAATACATAGCTCAGTCCAATGTGGCATTGGATGAGAAGGGCAACATCACAGAAGATCTTGTACCGTGCCGACATGAGAATGAATTTTCACTCACAACGCCCGATAAAATTAATTATATGGATGTTTCGCCCAAGCAGATCGTGTCTGTCGCAGCATCGCTCATTCCGTTCTTGGAACACGATGATGCTAACCGCGCGCTCATGGGGTCAAACATGCAACGTCAAGCGGTTCCAACATTACGTGCTGAAAAACCACTTGTTGGTACTGGTATGGAGCGTACAGTAGCCTCCGACTCTGGTGTATCTGTTGTTGCAAGACGTGGTGGTATCATTGATTTAGTTGATGCATCAAGAATCGTAGTTCGTGTTAATGATAATGAAACATCTGCCGGTGAGACAGGTGTGGATATTTATAACTTAACGAAATACTTCAGATCAAACCAAGATACCTGCATCAATCAAATTCCTATTGTAGAAAAAGGGGATAGGATTGCAAAAAGCGACATCTTAGCCGATGGACCATGTACCGACATGGGTGAGTTAGCTTTAGGTCAAAACTTGTTAGTCGCCTTTATGCCTTGGAACGGATATAACTTTGAAGATTCGATTTTGATTTCAAAACGCATTGTAGAAGACGATCGCTTTACAACGATTCATATCGAAGAACTAACCTGTATTGCCCGTGATACAAAGCTCGGTACAGAAGAAATAACAGCAGATATTCCAAGTGTTTCCGAATCAGCCTTAGCAAGTCTTGATGAGTCAGGGGTTGTGTACATTGGTGCCGAAGTAAATGCTGGAGATATTTTGGTTGGTAAGGTTACACCAAAGGGTGAAACTCAATTAACACCAGAAGAAAAACTATTACGCGCTATTTTCGGTGAAAAAGCCTCCGATGTTAAGGACTCTTCATTACGAGTTCCTTCCGGCATGAACGGTACGGTTATTGATGTTCAAGTCTTTACGCGCGATGGTCTCGAAAAAGATGCCCGCGCCAAAGCGATTGAGGAGGAACATCTTGCCCGAGTTCGTAAAGATCTTCTGGATGAGCGACGAATTCGTGAAGAAGATATTTATCAGCGTGTAACAACGTTGTTACTTAATAAAGTCGCTAACAGTGGTCCAGGTAGCCTGAAACCAGGCACTAAAATTACGGATGCCTATTTAGCCAAAACGAATCGTGAAAAATGGTTTGATATCCGTTTAGAAGATGATGATATCAGTCAGCAATTAGAGCAGTCATCTCGTCAACTCGAATCGCTATCAAAAGAAATCGAGAAACGTTTTAGTGACAGTCGTAAGAAAATTGTTCAAGGTGATGACCTGGCTCCAGGCGTATTGAAAATCGTTAAAGTGTACATGGCGGTTAAGCGCCGTATTCAACCAGGCGATAAAATGGCTGGTCGACATGGTAATAAAGGCGTTATTTCAATCGTCGTTCCCGTTGAGGACATGCCCTATATGGAAGATGGAACGCCAGTTGATATCGTTCTGAATCCATTAGGCGTACCGTCTCGCATGAACATCGGTCAGGTTCTTGAAACACATTTGGGCTTAGCTGCGAAAGGCCTAGGTCAACGAATCGGTGAATTACTAGATAAGCACACATCAATGACTGAGGTTAGAAACTATCTACATAAAATTTATAACCATGATGGCATGAAACGAGTGGATTTAGATTCTTTAAATGATGATGAATTGACCGAACTTGCTAATAACTTGAGAGCGGGTGTGCCTATGGCGACACCGGTCTTTGATGGTGCAAGTGAAGAAGAAATTAAATCGATGTTAATGCTAGCCAATCTACCGCTAGATGGTAAAACAACTTTGATTGATGGACGAACAGGTAGAAAATTCGACAATCCTGTAACAGTTGGTTATATGTACATGCTTAAATTGAATCACTTGGTTGATGACAAAATGCATGCGCGTTCAACTGGTTCCTATAGTTTGGTTACTCAACAACCATTGGGCGGTAAAGCCCAATTCGGTGGTCAGCGTTTTGGTGAAATGGAAGTATGGGCATTAGAAGCATATGGCGCCGCTTATACATTACAAGAAATGCTAACTGTAAAATCGGATGATGTTGGAGGACGAACTAAGATTTATAAAAACATTGTCGATGGCGATCATCGTATGGATCCTGGCATGCCCGAGTCTTTTAACGTGCTACTTAAAGAAATTAGAGCATTGGGTATCGATATTGAATTGGACCATGATTAATATTTTTGTGTGTAGCTGGTAGGAATGCCAGCTACTTATTAATGAATTCTCTTGAGTATGCTAAGACTTGATATCAAGTGCTTATACATCTCTGTTTGACCATTTTGGAGGCATTAACGTGGCTATAGTACGCAATGTAGGCAACGATCTAATCATGAAAGCACCTGTAATGAGTGATTTGCTAGGCATGCTTAAACAACAAGGTCATAACGAAGAATTTGATGCGATTAAAATTGGATTGGCGTCGCCTGAGTTAATCCGTTCATGGTCTTATGGTGAAGTTAAAAAACCTGAGACAATTAATTATCGAACGTTTAAACCAGAGCGAGATGGTCTGTTTTGCGCAAAAACGTTTGGTCCTGTCAAAGATTATGAATGTTTGTGCGGAAAATACAAACGTCTTAAGCATCGCGGCGTTATTTGTGAAAAATGTGGCGTTGAGTTGGCTTTGGCCAAAGTTAGACGCGAACGCATGGGACACATCGAATTAGCAAGCCCAGTTGCTCACATATGGTTTCTTAAATCATTACCATCCCGAATTGGACTGTTGCTGGATATGACGCTACGTGACATTGAACGTGTTCTTTATTTTGAAGCATTTGTTGTTGTTGATCCTGGCATGACTGAATTGGAACGTGGTCAATTACTTAATGATGAAGTCTACCTTGATGCTATGGAGCAATACGGCGACGACTTTGATGCCCGTATGGGTGCTGAAGCGATTCGTGATTTGTTGAAACAAATTGATTTAGAGCATGAAATCAAATCGTTACGTGAAGAGCTACCGACAACGAATTCAGAAACAAAAATCAAAAAAATCACCAAGCGTCTCAAGTTATTGGAAGCGTTTTATGAATCAGGCAATAAGCCTGAGTGGATGATCATGAATGTTCTTCCGGTGTTACCACCTGATCTGCGCCCGTTGGTACCTTTAGATGGCGGACGTTTTGCAACGTCGGATTTGAATGACTTGTATCGTCGAGTAATAAATCGTAACAATCGATTAAAACGTCTTTTGGACTTGAATGCACCTGATATTATTGTTCGTAACGAAAAGCGAATGTTACAAGAGTCTGTTGATGCGTTACTCGATAACGGTCGACGTGGTAGGGCTATTACAGGGACAAACAAACGTCCTTTGAAATCGCTTGCTGATATGATTAAAGGTAAGCAAGGTCGTTTCCGTCAAAATCTCTTAGGAAAACGTGTTGATTACTCGGGTCGGTCAGTAATTGTGGTTGGACCAACATTACGTTTGCACCAATGTGGACTACCTAAGAAAATGGCGCTAGAACTATTTAAGCCCTTTATTTTTAGTAAATTAGAGTTCCGAGGTCTAGCTACGACGATCAAAGCCGCCAAGAAAATGGTTGATCGTGAAGAGCCTGTGGTCTGGGACGTTTTGGAAGAAGTGATTCGCGAACATCCCGTTTTACTAAACCGTGCGCCAACGCTTCACCGACTAGGTATTCAAGCGTTTGAGCCGGTATTAATTGAAGGAAAAGCAATTCAGTTGCACCCATTGGTTTGTACAGCATACAACGCCGACTTTGACGGTGACCAAATGGCTGTTCATATTCCATTGACGATTGAGGCGCAATTGGAAGCCCGTTCGCTGATGATGTCAACTAATAATATTTTATCACCTGCGAGCGGCGAGCCCATTATTGTACCTAGTCAGGACGTGGTTTTGGGTTTGTATTATTTGACTCGAGATCGAGTGAATGCTAAGGGTGAGGGTAAAGTATTTTCCAGCACTCAGGATGCAACAAATTGGTATGAGGCTGATTATATTGACATTCATGCTAAAGTTAAAATTCGCATGCCTGTTGATGTATCCGTTAACCCATTGGGTTACGAATTAGTTGATACAACGGTTGGACGCGCAATTTTATCCGAAATATTACCAAAGGGCATGCCCTTTTCTCAGGTTAATAAGGTCATGACTAAGAAAGCAATTTCTAAAGTTCTAGATAATTGTTATCGAACTTACGGTCTAAAAGAGTCCGTTATATTTGCAGATCAATTGATGTACACCGGCTTTAAATACGCTACTCGTGCCGGCGCATCGATTGGTATTGAAGACATGGAAATTCCTCATGATAAGGCTGCTATTATAGAGCAAGCCGATAATGAGGTGCGTGAAATTGAATCGCAATTCAGGTCAGGTCTGGTGACAAACGGTGAGCGCTATAACAAAGTAATTGATATTTGGTCTCGCACCAGTGAAATGGTAGCGAAATCGATGATGGCCAATATCGCTACTGAGGAAATTACCGACGCACAAGGCGTTGTGAGTAATCAAGACTCGTTCAATCCAATCTTTATGATGGCAGATTCGGGTGCACGGGGTTCGGCAGCTCAGATCAGACAGTTAGCTGGTATGCGCGGATTGATGTCGGCACCAGACGGCTCGATCATTGAAACCCCCATCACAGCAAATTTCCGTGAAGGGTTGAACGTATTTCAATATTTCATTTCCACCCACGGTGCGCGCAAAGGTTTGGCCGATACCGCGTTAAAAACCGCGAACTCCGGTTACCTAACCAGACGTTTAGTTGACGTGGCTCAAGACGTCGTGATCACCGAATTAGATTGCGGAACCGAAAATGGAATTTTGATGCAACCATTGATTGAAGGTGGCGACATTGTTGAACCATTGCACGAACGGGTACTTGGTCGTGTTGTTGCTTCCGATGTCTTTATTCCCAATCACAAAGAGGCCATTGTAACCGCTGGAACTTTGTTGGATGAGGAGTGGGTTGATCGCCTTGAGAAGTTGGGTATTGACCAAGTATTTGTACGCTCACCGATTTCATGTGAGACACGATTTGGTTTGTGCGCAAAATGTTACGGTCGTGACTTAGCTCGAGGTCATCTGGTGAACACGGGTGAGGCCGTAGGCATTATTGCTGCTCAGTCAATTGGTGAACCAGGTACACAGTTAACGATGCGTACGTTCCATATTGGGGGCGCGGCGTCCCGGTCAACAGCGGCTAATAACATTCAAATCAAGAACAAAGGTATTATTCGTTTACACAATATTAAAACAGTAACACATGAGAACAGTAACCTAGTTGCGGTATCTCGTTCAGGTGAAGTAACGATTCTAGATGAGTTTGGTCGTGAGCGCGAACGATATAAGCTTCCGTATGGTGCGGTGTTATCTGTACACGATCACTCAGCTGTTGAAGCAGGACAGGTTATTGCAACTTGGGATCCACATACGCATCCAGTAATTTCTGAAGTAGGCGGTAAACTAAAGTTTGTTGATTTGGTTGAAGGCATTACCATGAATCGCCAAACGGATGAACTAACTGGGTTAAGTAATATCGTTGTAATTGACGCTAAGCAACGCAGCAGTCTTGCTGGCCGTGATATGCGACCCATGGTGAAACTCGTATCGGATGATGGCGAAGAAATATTCTTGGCTGGTACCAACGTACCTGCACAATACTATTTGCCTGTTGATGCCATTATTAACTTTGGTGATGGACAAGCCGTTGGCGTTGGTGACGTTATTGCACGTATTCCACAAGAACGAACCAAAACCCGTGATATTACCGGGGGTCTTCCACGCGTAGCGGACTTATTTGAAGCAAGAAAGCCTAAGGACTCTGCAGTTATGGCAGAAATGTCCGGTGTTATCAACTTTGGTAAAGAAACAAAAGGCAAACGTCGTTTGATGATCACGCAGTCTGAAACGAGCTGTCATGAGGAACTAATTCCAAAATGGCGTAATATTTCAGTATTTGAAGGCGAGCATGTGGTTCGTGGTGAAGTTGTCGCTGATGGCCCACCAAACCCTCATGATATCCTGCGTTTACTGGGTGTTGGTGCTCTGGCAAACTATATCGTTAATGAAGTACAGGACGTTTATCGATTACAGGGCGTAAAAATTAACGATAAACACATTGAAACCATCGTACGTCAAATGTTGCGTAAACGTGTGATTACCGCTGTAGGTGATTCACGATTCTTGGTTGGCGAGCAAATTGAAGATACGGTGATGTTGCAAGAAAATGACAAATTGGCAGCCGAAGGTAAAATGCCTGCTTACGGAACCCCGATATTACTGGGGATCACAAAAGCATCATTAGCCACAGAATCATTTATTTCCGCAGCATCGTTCCAAGAAACAACACGAGTATTAACGGAAGCAGCAGTTAGTGGAAAAACAGACGATTTACGTGGTCTGAAAGAGAATGTGATGGTAGGTCGATTAATACCAGCTGGTACAGGTTATACCTATCACCAAACGCGTAAGGCTAAACGTGCGCGAGCTTTGGAAATAGAACAAGCGGGTGGTCATAAAGTAACCGCTAGTGACGTTCAACATGCGTTAAGTGAAGCACTGAATGCGGATAATCAAAGCCAAGAGTAGTTTGATATGTGCCTCTAATGCTCACGTTCGGGCTGATGAGGCGCACAGCACGGTACTTGCGTTCCTAAGTTGAAAAACCACGGAATTGAATTGATAAAATCGATGATGTTTTCGTGATAATAGAGTGGGTTGATGATCCATTTCCTCACGCTCCAGTCACTGAAAATGAACAAGTTACAAAAGGCACAACAAGTTTTTTTAGGAGTATAGAGGTAAATCGCAATAGACCCTTGACAAACAGATGGGTTCTATATAGAATCCGGCCTCTTTATATTTATGAAACAATAGCTAAAAGTTCGGAGTTAACAATACATGGCTACTATTAATCAGCTAGTAAGAAAGCCTCGTGAGCGTGTCAAACGAAAAAGTAACGTCCCGGCGTTACAGTCATGTCCGCAACGTAGAGGTGTTTGCACACGTGTTTATACAACAACACCTAAGAAGCCTAACTCTGCTATGCGTAAAGTGGCACGGGTTCGCTTAACAAATGGCTTTGAAGTGTCCTCATACATCGGAGGCGAAGGCCATAACTTACAAGAGCATTCGGTCGTGCTGATTCGTGGTGGTCGGGTAAAAGATTTACCGGGGGTGCGCTATCACACTGTGCGCGGTAGTTTAGACACATCTGGTGTCAACGATCGTAAGCAGGGACGTTCTAAGTACGGTACTAAAAAACCGAAAGATAAGAAATAATCTTAAATTAGGAATTAGAGATGCCAAGAAGAAGAGAAGTACCAAAACGAGAAATTCTGCCTGATCCAAAACACCATAGTGAGTTATTGGCAAAGTTTATTAATGTGCTCATGGTGAGTGGTAAGAAGTCTACTGCCGAGAAAATTATTTACGGCGCACTTGATGTATTAGAAGACCGTCTTAAAAAGACTAAGAAATCTGATGATGAAGGCGATGATGGCAAGCAGGGTGGAAGTTCAGGTTTGGCCGGTGTATTACAGTACTTTGAACAAGCGCTTGATAATGTCCGTCCTACAGTAGAAGTTCGTTCACGACGTGTTGGTGGTGCAACTTACCAAGTGCCAGTTGAAGTTAGAATGGATAGAAGCATCGCTTTGGGTATGCGCTGGATCGTGCAATCGTCACGTGCTCGTGGTGAAAAAGGCATGATGTTGCGATTGGCTGGTGAGTTAGCCGATGCGGCACAAAACAAAGGTGCCGCAGTTAAGCGCCGTGAAGAAATGCATAGAATGGCAAAGGCTAACCAACCTTTTGCACATTTTAGATGGAATTAACAGTTAAGTAGAGAAAACGAGAGGAACGCTCCGTGTTAACACCATTAGACTTGTATCGAAATATCGGCATTGCCGCACATGTTGATGCGGGGAAAACGACGACTACGGAGCGCGTACTATTTTATACAGGAACATCGCACAAAATTGGTGAAGTGCATGATGGCGCTGCCACGATGGATTGGATGGTTCAAGAGCAAGAACGCGGTATAACAATTACATCGGCTGCGACCACTTGTTACTGGCCTGGTATGGACAAGCAATATGCTCGTCATCGTATCAATATTATCGATACACCAGGTCACGTTGACTTTATGATTGAAGTTGAACGTTCATTGCGAGTACTGGACGGTGCGGTTGTTGTATTTGACTCGGTTTCTGGTGTTGAACCACAATCCGAAACCGTATGGCGTCAGTCAGATAAGTATGGCGTTCCACGGATCGTTTTTGTTAATAAAATGGATCGAATGGGCGCGAATTTTTTACGCGTTGTAGAGCAAATCAAACAACGACTGGGTTCAAATCCTGTTGTTGTGCAGCTCCCTATTGGCGCAGAGGAAACATTTATAGGAGTTGTTGACTTAATTAAAATGAAAGCAATTCACTGGGATGAAGCAAGCAAAGGAATGACGTTCGAACATCTTGAAATTCCTGAAGCAATGCGCGCCGAATGTGAATTATGGCGCAGCAAAATTGTTGAGGCTGCTGCTGAAGCGTCTGACGAGCTGATGGGTAAATATCTCGAGGGAATCGAACTGACTCAGGAAGAAATGCAAGCGGCTTTACGTAAACGCACAGTGAATAATGAAATAGTTCCCGTGTTCTGTGGGTCTGCTTTTAAAAACAAGGGGGTACAAGCAGTTTTGGATGGTGTTATCGATTATTTACCATCACCGCTTGATGTACCAGCAATTAAAGGCCTTGATGAAGATGGTGAGGAAGCGTATCGAACCACATCGTATGAGACGCCGTTTTCAGCGTTAGCGTTCAAAATTGCAACGGATCCATTCGTTGGCACGTTAACGTATTTTAGAGCATATTCTGGTGTTGTAAAATGTGGTGATACTGTTTACAACCCAGTGAAAGGCAAAAAAGAGCGTATTGGTCGATTGCTGCAAATGCACGCCAATTCACGCGAAGAAATTAAAGAAGTTAGAGCTGGTGATATTGCGGCAGCAGTTGGTCTAAAGACAGTGACTACGGGTGACACATTATGTGATGTGGACCACATTATTACTTTAGAGCGTATGGACTTTCCGGATCCTGTTATTGCCGTAGCTGTTGAACCAAGAACCAAAGCAGACCAAGAAAAAATGGGTGTTGCATTAGGCAAGCTAGCTCAAGAAGATCCTTCATTCAGAGTACATACCGATGAAGAGTCTGGTCAAACAATAATTCAAGGGATGGGCGAACTTCACCTGGAAATTATTGTTGATCGTATGCGCCGTGAGTTCCTGGTTGAGGCAAATGTAGGTAAGCCACAAGTAGCCTATCGTGAAACATTGAAACAACCAGTTGAGCAAGAGGGCAAGTTCGTTCGTCAATCCGGTGGACGAGGTCAATACGGTCACGTTTGGTTGAAAATCGAACCACAGAGCCGTGGTGATGGATACTTGTTTGTGAATGCGATTGTGGGTGGTGCGATTCCTAAGGAATATATCCCTGCGGTAGATAAAGGCATTCAAGAACAAATGCAAAATGGTGTTGTAGCAGGTTACCCCGTTGTTGACGTTAAAGTAACCTTGTTTGACGGTTCATACCATGATGTTGACTCAAGTGAAATGGCATTTAAAATTGCCGGGTCACAGTGCTTTAAGCAAGGTGCCCAGAAAGCAAAACCAGTATTACTTGAACCTGTAATGAAGGTTGAAGTTGTTACCCCGGAAGATTACATGGGCGATGTAATGGGTGATCTCAGTCGTCGTAGAGGTATTCTTCAAGGGATGGATGAGTCACCAGCAGGCCGCGTAATTCGTGCTGAAGTTCCGCTAGCTGAAATGTTTGGCTACTCAACTGACTTGCGTTCTGCAACCCAAGGTCGTGCAACGTACACCATGGAGTTTGCTAAATATTCTGAAGCTCCAGCAAATATTGCTGAAGCAATTATTGATAAGAAATAGAGGTATTTGACATGGCTAAGGAAAAATTTGAGCGTAAGAAGCCGCACGTTAACGTGGGCACAATTGGTCACGTAGATCATGGCAAGACGACGTTAACAGCGGCGATCACCACGATTATGGCGAAGAAATACGGTGGTACAGCGAAGGCGTAC
>JAUYQG010000135.1 GCA_030695645.1 Legionellaceae bacterium | reverse complement strand
AATAAAATTATTTTTCGCAAAATATCACTGAATTCGTAGGGTGAGCAAAGGAGCCCGCGACGTGCCCACCAGCAGTGGTACAACGGTGGGCACGTCGCAAGCTCCTTTGCCCACCCTACCTCGTTCACCCAGAATTGCTAATGGTTGTACTTCGCATTTGAATCTGCGAAACTAAGTCCGTGTTGAAATACTAAGGACAGTAAGTGAAGATAAACATGGTTGTTATTGCTTATCTGAGTGCCATCTTATCTCAGAGTGTGTTTGCAGGAACTATGGGGCCAGAAGGTGATGCTGAGCCTTGTTGGGGACCCGCTGATTCCTGCTCTGCCACGCCACAACCGGAGCGCACCGACTACCCTATGAGGCAGTTTTTGAGCTTGAGTATTGGGCCAGCGTGGAGCAACAACGGTACCACTCAAACGTTTTATTTACAACCTAACGTGCAAAAAACCTACTCGGCTTCCTTTAACAGCAACATTTTGCCTTATGGTGAATTATTTTTAGGTGTGCAAAAACAACTGAATACCGTATTTTTCAGCCAGCTAGGTCTTGCTATTGCAGGGGGCTCTGAGGCCAAATTAAGAGGGGATATTTGGGAGGATGCTGATCCTAATTTCAACAATTTCACCTACAGTTATGGCGTCAATGAATTGCGTATCACTCCAAAAATCAAATTGCTCGTTGATTCCGGCTTATATGGAACATTGCCCTATGTTAGTGCGGCTATTGGCGTTGGTTTTAATAAATCGCGTGAGTTCACCATTACCCCAAAAATCCCTGAAGAAGTACCTCCTCCTCTATTTGGATCGAATGTTAACACCGTATTTACCTACGCACTGGGGATCGGTTTACAAGAAGTACTGAACGAACACTGGCAGGCTAGTATTGGCTATGAGTTTGCTGATTGGGGGAAGAGTCAATTGGCACCAGCAACCGGACAAACACTGAACAACAACGGTTTACTCATCAATAACCTCTACATTAATTCCGTATTATTGAGCATAATTTATATCAAATAAGGGATCCATATGAATACAAGTAACATCATGAAACGTCTGGGGATAATCATCTTAGCCACCTTCTCGGTAATGGGTTTGTTACATGCGACTGCTCAACCTAAATTTACCATCATCCCCATCACATCAACAACGCTCATACTGCAATCTACTGAGGTAGCCACTGTTGACTATAGAGTAACCAATCAAACGAAAATAACCCGCACACTTACTATGATACCTCTCACGGGGATTAGTCAAACCAGCTCAGGTTCTGGTATTTGCTCCAATCCTTTTACGTTAGCACAAAATCAATCATGCACACTGTCGCTGCAAATCAACGCCGCTCAATTACCCATAGGTGCAATCCAAGTGGGTGTTGAACTATGTAAAACAGAAGATAATACCAATACTCCGGATCGATTTTTATGCTCTCAAACTAGTTCAACGAATGAATTAAAGATTACCCGTCTAAGCGTTTAATTGGACTTTGGACAAAACTGCATGCAAAAAGCCGCATGCAATTCTGTCCAAATAATTTCGGATCTGAGATATTTATAGACTTCAAATCATCAACATACGTCAGTATCTTTGTAATAATAGTGACAGATAGGGTGATTACTGATCCAAATCAAGAGAATACATCTACAACCTAGATTTTTTATGTCAATAATTGTGCAATACTCGCAGTTTCCTCATGCTCAGTAAGGGCATTAGCAACGCCAGGTGGTAGCCTTTTGATAAAAAGACCGCCTTTTAATGTGTGCCAAAATCCGGCCCACGAGTTTAAAGGTTCAGTGTTTACATTTACAGAATTTAATACGTTCAGTACTTTTGTTGGTCGTAAAGGATGCTTGCAATTAGGTACTGATAAAGAGTTGAGCCAAATTTTTCTCTCACCATTACCAATATAATAATGTGGCAATTCGTTGGGAAAATTTAATTTATCTAAAACATCAACCATTTTAAAAACAGGCAATTTAAAAAGATTGATATAGCGCAGGGGATCAGACTCCTTGGCTTCATCTAAATTACACCAATATGGTCCTCTTACGTCAGATTTTGATGAGCTAATACAAATAGAACTGCGGCGGTAAGCCAATGTGAGTATGTTGTCACTAATAATTTGTGAAAGATCAGCGGGAAGGAGACGATCCTTTGGTGGCTGTAAATTTATAAAGCTCTTTCATATCAACTAAATAGTCAACAACCCAATTCTCAATCTCAAACGCATGAAATCTAGTTGATAAATTATACGAGGCATCGGGGCCTAAGCAGTCTAAGGCAATCCCAACAGTGGGGAATAGTTGCTTAAAATCATTTGAACATAATTCCACTTGAATGAATGTTTGTTCTAAAATTGCATGAAAATCGCCACTTTCAAAATATGGACATCCCCAGAATACAAAAGTAATATCGTGCATCAAGTGTTTGTGATTAAGATATAGTTTTGTTGCGTCTATGCCAAATAATACAGTTACTCCCAGAGATTCTAACACGCTAAAATTTTCTTGGAAGGTAGCACCGTATTCTAAGCTAAGCTCGCTTTCATTTCTAAGCTCGGTAACAATAAGATTCGTTGCATCGACCCCAGCGTTTAGGAACATAATTCCATTACTAAGATCTGCTGCACCTAATACTAATATTTTACACTTCATTCTGTAACACTCATTGGCATGCGGTGATTTCTATTATCCCACTTATTTTATAAAAGCAGTTACTAAATAATTTGATATACAATGTATAATTATATGATGTATAATTATTGTGGAGGTAATCACTATGTCGACAGCAAAGTTAATTAAATGGGGAAATTCTATTGGGATACGTATCCCCGCTGCCATCATTAAACAAGCTCATTTAAAATCAGGTGAAGTGCTTGATATTTCCATTAATAAAGAAGGCGGGCTGACTCTAATACCTCGTAAAAATGCTCAAGAAAATTGGACAGAACAGTTTAATCGTATTGCAGATAGCGAACAAGATGAGCTCATTGAGTTTAACAATGATTTTGATGAAGATGAATGGACATGGTAACACTTAAACGTTTTGATGTGTGTCTTGTTAATTTAGATCCAACCGTGGGTTCTGAAATAAAAAAAACCAGGCCAGCCGTTGTTATTTCCCCTGATTCAATGAATAGTAGCCGCTTAAAAACAATTATTGTTGCACCGATGACTACTACCGTGCGCCGCAATTTCCCGACGCGGATCATGGTTAATTTTAAAGATAAAACAGGTCAAATTGCACTCGATCAAATAAGAGCTCTGGATCGCACAAGAATAATTAAATGGCTGGGTGAGCTCGATGCTCACACCCAGCAAGAAATATTAAATTTATTATCAATTATGTTTCAGCCGTAAATTCAACTAAAAACCCCAACCAACGCGTAACTGCTCGGACAGATCAAGACAATTCTTTAGTCAAATCAAGAAATTTCTTATGCTAAAATAATCCATATTGACCTTGACCTCAGGGGATCGACTGCTATACTGACCGGCCGTTCGTTGCGCTTTTGATCGAAATTAAGACAAAGTAGTAATGAAGATCATTAAGGGATCTCGAACCTAATAAGTTCGGGAGCCCTAAAGCCACCTGTTCGGAGTATTTGTGAGCAATGAAAAGGATCGCTCATCAAATAAAATGCAATGCTTGACAAGCTGTCGAGAAATTTAAATCCAATCTCAATTTATGGAGTATTATGTATGCAAAGACAAACAGAAATCGCCAACTATACAGCTGAAGAATTATCCGTAATTCTCAACATTCAAAATGTTCTTCTTGAGTCTAGGGGAACGGTTGATAAGTACCTTAAACTACCTAATGTATCACGACCTAATAGCGACCTTCAAAAGGGACTGTATGCTATTTTAGAGTCATATCAGCATCGCGTGTCCATGCCGGATTGGACTGGTGTTTACTTTTTAAATTATAGTTTCGAGCAGTTAGCGCTCATAAAGTCTTATTTTTCTCGATTCAATCAAGCATTGCAGATCACCGCAAGAGAAACGCCCAAATTAAGTCAGTCTGCGATTGGTAGATTGCAATTGACGTTAATCGAAAGTTGTTTAAAAGGGAACCTCGATAAGATGGCTATTGATTTGAAAGACACACCATGGAGTCAATCCATCATCAATTTAAGCTTTGAAACAACGATGCAGCAAATTCAATCCATACCGAATCCAGTAACGGGATGTAGAAATGGCCAAGTGAGTTTGAATTTGCACATCAGCAACCCATCATTAAACATGATTGCACAATTAACAAAGGAAAATGTGAAGCAAGCAGCTAACATTGTGGATTTAGAGCGTTTAACTCGAACTGTAGAAGTGCAAAATCAGAGCTTGGATAAACAGTTGATAGAAATAAGGCAACTGCTGATGGAACAAAACCAGTTATTGAAAAAACAGAACCAACAATTAGAAAAACAAAACCAAGAGTCGGTAGAACTAAAGCAAGAGTTCAAAATACAGAATCAACAAGTAACAGAAAAGTTGCAAACATTAGATGCCACTGACCCAACACAAGCTAGAATCATTCAGGATAGTATCCAAATACTATCACAATTTGGACAAAGACATACTTTCTTTTCAGCGGATGAAGGCGCCGCCTCTCCTGAGCTTGATTCCATGAGGTATACGGTTTGAAAGGGATGGTCATCATTATTGGACTTCTAAATAACCCAAACAATTTGTGTGATTATGTTGCATATTATTTGGGTTATTTAATGATGTGGGGTGTATGGCATCTGAGGTGCTTTGGACAAAACGGCATGCCATGCTGTCCAAATAATTTCAGATCGGATATATTGGAACTTTGGACAAAACGGAGAGAATTATGTCAACAAATCACACAGAACATGGTAGCAACATAAGGCGTGTGCAAAAGTCACACGACATGCAACTTCTTTTGAACAAAAGTCATGACGTACCTCGCCAGGATCATGCTGAAAATAGAACCAATGGCACTAACGAAAGAGCGTGGGTTAAACGATGTATTGCGTTTTTTAATATCTTACTATGGCCCATTGGGTACTTAGTTCCAAAGGTAATAAGCACCGTGAATTGGCTCTTAGGTTTTAAAAACCCGGCAAATACAGAACGGCATACGAGTCCAGAACAGCTAGAAGGAGAGCGCAATTTTTTCGCCACTCCTGATATGGAAAAACGAGACGGGGAATTGAAAAAACTAGCCCAGGCGTTGAAAAGACAAGACCAGATGTTGCTAGAGATAAAACACTATTTATTAATAAACAGATTAATAATAACCATACTCCTAAAATTAAATGCCAATAACTCAGCACAAACCGAAGCTCGTCAGAATAGCTCTCAAACAAACGCACAGTTTGGACAGCGACGTAGTATCTTTGCAAATGCTAATGTCGTTGCCTCTGCTGGAGTTTTCCATTTGTCTAAGCCAAGGCAACCATGAATATTCCAGCAATTCCCATTTAAATAGGGATGAGAAATTGTGACAAATTTGCAACACCCACTTTTTTTCGACTTTGGCCATTTATGGAGAACTATGTTTGCTTAAACTTAGAACAAAAATATTGACAAAATCATAAAACATCCCTATAGTCCGAGCCTGGTAAAGTAACAGCAATTCCCGCCATAAAATAGTGACTGACGTAGAAAGTAACTATACTGCGCGCAGTATATATCATTAACCATGGGCTATTATAATGCTAATAGATAAAGTGGGACCATATGATTATTATTTCTGCAATCTGAAGAAAAACCGCAAAAAATTCGTTTTAGCGTTGGTTGAACTCTACATAAATAGCAAGGACGGTTCATCTAAAAACACTTTGAAGCATTATATCCTTCAAGCAAATAACGGAGAATCTGAACTAAAACCCATCGAGTTTCTTGTTAACATGCCCGACGATCCACTCCAAAGAAAAGTTCAATTGACGTTTAATAACTGCCTATTCACCTCAAAGACAAGAGAACGAAAAACCGTCCAAAATGAACGCCGCAATCTATTTATCGCGCCAATAATTGCGGGAGCCATTTCTCTTTTTTTAATTGCTCTGGGAATAACCGTTTGTTTATTGCATCAGGCTACTATATCAGCGGTTATTTTTTTCTTTGTAGTGGGTTGTGCGTCGCTCATTGGTTCCCAAGCTTACTTTTGGGGTGTGGCGGACGTACCATCGAAAACCCGATTAAAAAAGCTGTCTTCATTATCGTCTATCATTAAAGAAAACCGTTTTGATCAAGACACATTTATAGGAACAGCCTTTAAAGAGCAAGACTTAACCGATGCTTTCGGGAGATCGAACGTCAATATACTTTCTTCCCACCTGTCACCACAACCAAACCGATATCAATTATGGTATGCCACGAAATCAACTGAGTCAGACAAATCAATCGAGTCTGACTCATTTGATTTTCAGTAGGTATCGCATCATCGACTGCTCAATGTTGCGTTCGTGATCATAAACGAAGCCTCACGACCATCCAGCATAGATAAGCGTGATGATTGACCATCCGATTCGACGTGCAAAACCAACGACTCATTCGAGTTAAGCTGTATCCAGGGGCTTTCAAACGCCTTCTCTTTTGGTTGCAAAGACAATGTATAGTTCGCCAAAACTAATCCTGATTGCGTTCTTAATACGATGTGCAATGATCGGGATTCGCGATGACTTTTAAACATACATTTAATTTTAACCATCTGATATTGACCAACTAGTGTGTAGGGAAAATCGATGGCATGACCGACCCAATTCCAAGTATCACCACGGTCATTACTTTCCGTGTTATAACCACCATCTTGCTTTCCTGGCAGGACATAATGGAAAGGTGGTTTCTGAATAATAAACGGACCAACTAATCGATTCTGTGCATCATCAACATCCTGAGGCTGCCTCATGATAAGTAATCTACTCGCATGCTCAGAGGTCATGAGCCTGTCTTCAGGGGGTAAGCGCCCAACAATGTACCCATCATCTCGATAATCACTTGATATTTTTCGATCAGACAAAACATAGGCTACCATTTGCCTAAGTTTACTTTGATCAGGCCCAAGTGCGACATGGATCACCTGATCCGCAGGAATGTCTGCTACTGCAGCACGTAACGTCAATAACACATCAAAAGGCGCGTGTCGTTGCTTTACCGCAGCAAGAAATTGGTTCGTGAAATTCTTAGAAACAATAACACCATGAAAATACACACCAACAATAAAGACTAGGCCATATAACCAAACAAACCAAGTTCGTTGGCTCTTGAAATAATACCAAACAATTGCCGCAAAAGTACTTAGCAATGCAATCGAGAATGGCGCCGCATATTTTGCGATTTTAAACTGCAAAAAGGTATGTCCGACTTCAACTATCGATTTATTAAGCGATAAATATCTGAATTTAATGAAAAACAACAATAACACCAGCTCTAAACAAAATAAAAATAAGATTGTTGCCCGTCGCTTAGGTTTGGTGCGCATAAATTGAATGAGGGTAAACATCATCACGGCAACAACAATCGGTGCAACAATATTGCTCACCAAAGAATCCAGTGAGAACATACGACTATTAAATGGTGATTTCATTCCAAATGCGAACGCTAAAAACTGTATGGGAGACCAAAGCACAGGCCAACCAATATCAGGCACACCATTCGATATGGCTAATGTTTGATAAATATTATTAGCAATTCGAATGATTTCATAATTGATTAAAATCAGTGTTTCAATTAAATAAACACCTGAAAATAACAACATTGTTTTTATTTGACCGGCATGAGTGCATGCCATGATCAATAAAAACAAGCCGATTGCTCCAACAAAAATAGGAAATGGTTCGTTATATGCAAATAGCAATGCCGCCGTACAGATTGATACGGGAAGTACGTAGATAACCATTTGAGACCAAGTTGGGATTCGCTTTACCACCACAATGGTCAAATACGGAAACAACGCGCAAACGCCCACCGCGAAAGCAAGACCAAAAGTCTGAGGAAAAAAGCCCCATTCAGCCCCGTATACAAAACCATTCATCAGTACACTGGGTAGTAACGCCAGCGCAAGAATAATCACACGCTTTACAGGTATAACTTGCCGAATAATTCCACCAATCGATAAGCACCCAGCTACAAATCCAACAGATACCGTGGGCATATAAGCATAATAAGACCATTTTAGAGCAAAAAGAGACTGGACATATCCAATAAAAAAGGTTCCTCCCATTCGAGAGCCCGTTTCTTGATAAAGTGCAATTTGAGTTAATGCCGGATAATATCCCGATGTCGTCAATTTTTCTGCAAACGAATGACTTTGCAACCATTGCCCTTGCGCTAAATAAGTAAAAATATCGGTAAGCGGATTATAACCACTGTAGCGAATCAGCGGTGCTAATATAGGTAGGGCACACAACAATGCAAAAACACAAACGTAAAAACCATGATTCACCAGCTCACGTTTTCTTGTTTCACAGACAATGGATACTGCCACAAAAATAATCGTCAGTGGTATGGAGTATGTCGGTTTAAACGGAGATAACCATCCGTACAGCGTAGCAAACAACACTAAAAAGGCCAAACCAAGGATAGGGGCGATATAAAGGCCTATCGTCCGTCCCATCACGTTAGGCAATAAATCAACCAAACGGCGACCAACTATCAAACAAATAAGCAACAAGCTCCATAACTCAAGCATGGTGACGACATAATTCACTGGATTCTTCTCCGTGTCTAATATTTTATTAATCGACTAACTTGGACTTTGGACAGAAAGACATGAAAAAGGCCTCATGTCTTTCTGTCCAAGAAACTTGAGATCTATTACTCTCAACCAGTTAATTAATTACACTAGATGCAACTGTTTCATAAAATAGATCGATTCCACCCAACAATAGA
>JAUYQG010000134.1 GCA_030695645.1 Legionellaceae bacterium | reverse complement strand
TCTATTGTTGGGTGGAATCGATCTATTTTATGAAACAGTTGCATCTAGTGTAATTAATTAACTGGTTGAGAGTAATAGATCTCAAGTTTCTTGGACAGAAAGACATGAGGCCTTTTTCATGTCTTTCTGTCCAAAGTCCAATTAGATAGTGCCACACTCAGAAGAACTCATTTGACCACTAGCAGGGGCGCAGGTATGTGAATACGTTGAGCACCATTGGTTGCACGAATAATTGTGGTTACCATGTAAATCACAGTTGTTACCATTTGTTGTGCAATATGAGCCTGCATGAGTACGCGCGCAAGAATGCACTTCACACCCACACGTTTGAGTACTGCACTCATTTTCTGCAAAAACCGGATTCATGTAAATGGATGCAAGCAGACAAATGCCGCTAATGATTTGTATTTTTCTATTTTTGATCATTTCAAGCTCCTTTTGAATATAAACAGAGTTATGCGAGTTATATGCAACCGTCTTGTTCAGTATATGTTTGAAATGGGGGCGTGTCAAAAAAAGTACTTAGGGAGCTGGACAGAATATCGCCGTGAGCTAAAGATTCATTTCAGCAGCAATACGTACGCCCTGCAACACTAGGTCGGGTAAATGATGATCATAGATGTCTTGTTGCTCAAATAACGACGCGAAACCCCCTGTCGCTAAAACCAAGACCTCTTGATTGATAAAGGTTTCTTTTTTTATGCGATGAATGAGCTCACGGCATGCACCCACGGCACCATAAAAAATCCCAGACTGAATGCTCTCAATAGTCGATCGACCAACGGCCTGATCCACCTTAACAATTTCAACTGTGGGTAATTTCGCCGTATTATCGGATAAAGCATCCACTGCCAAACGCATACCCGGTAAAATAGCCCCACCGAGGTACATTTTTTGCGAGTTAATAACACAAAACGTGGTTGCCGTTCCAAAATCAATAATAATTAAATGGGTTGAAGGAAATCGGTGCGTTGCAGCAATGGCATTAGCAATCCGATCCGCACCCACATCGCCTGGGTTATTGTACCGAATATTCAATCCGGTTTTTACACCAGCTTGCAGAAAAAAAGGTTCTATTGAGAAATATTTTATGCATGCGGAGCGTAGTGAATAGTCTAAGGGAGGAACTACAGAACAAATAGCTATGGTCTTAACAGCATCCGGATCACACGCATTCTCACGTAAGACCATTTTCAAAAAAATCCCTAATTCATCGGATGTGCTTACTTTTGAAGTATGTCTAAATCGCAAACTAATATCTTGACCTAAAAATAAGCCACCGTAGATATGCGAATTACCAACATCCAGACATAACATCATGAGTAAAGACCCTAAGATCACGTTAATAAGTAAAGTCGGTCGATAAGCCGGGTTCTGTCGCGGACAATCATTCATCTGGGACAAACGTCACCGTTTGCCTCAAGCAACCTACCCGAATCCCGCATGGGCCATGCGTCATGATCTTACGACCCTATGGATTCCTATTTGGTCTTGCTCCAAGTGGGGTTTTCCCTGCCACGTCTGTTACCAGACGTGCGGTGCGCTCTTACCGCACCATTTCACCCTTACCTACTTACGTAGGCGGTATATTTTCTGTGGCACTTTCCGTAGGCTTTCGCCTCCCAGGCGTTACCTGGCACTTTGCCCTATGGAGCCCGGACTTTCCTCCCCTAAGCAATGCTTAAGAGCGATTGTCTAACCGACTTTGCGGGGTATCGTAACAGGATGGCTAGCAAAAATCCAGAGGAAATGATAACCGTTAGCGATTCCCGCCCTAAAAACCAATAAGCAGTAGGATCGCCCTCTCCCATTGATAAGAAGGCGATCCTACGTCAGTCACTATTTTATGGCGAGAATTGCTGGATTACCCACGTGTACCAATAAACTCATCGTCAAAATAACGCTTAAGTTTAGTACGTAATGTACCACGGCTGACACCCAATACACGAGCAGCTTTTGATTGGTTGTAACGTGTCAATTCCATTACTGTGCGGAATAGAGGAGCCTCAATTTCTTCAATAATCAATTCATATAGATTAAGGTTTGAGTTTTTGCTATTCACAACACTCAAATAGGATTTAACGGCAGTCACTACTTGTTGCGATAGCGCTTCACTCACGTGTTGTACTTCTTGTGTTGGTAGAGTCATTCTCATATTCTCCAAGTTAAATTAAATGTAATCATTCGAACTATAGGCAAAACACCATGGGTCATATGATAGCAAATATTTCAAAGTATGTAAACATTGAGTTAATGATATTCATTTAATATGGTTTGCAGCGACACCTATTCAACCGTAAAACTCTCGCCGCAACCACATTGACCGGTTTGATTTGGGTTATTAAAAACAAACTTCTGGATTAGCCCTTGCTTGACGTAATCAATTTCCACACCATTAATATACGGATAGCTTGCTTTATCAATGCTCACAAAGTAATCGTTTGCAAGGGGCATAACCAGATCATCTTTCAATGGAGTATCCGTATAATCCATAACATACGACAAACCTGAGCATCCTGTCTTTTTGACAGATAATCGTAACCCTTTATGATGATGTTCACTCAGATAGGACAACACACGATGTTCTGCCGCCGCAGTCAACAAAACGACCGGTGCTACGCGACTCACATGTTGCATAACGTCACTCATGATACCCTCTCCTTCGATACAAACTGATATGTAAAGTATATCTCAATTTAATGGATCATTGTTGAATTTTATTTCATTCAAAGCACACTTGTCGCTATAACGACCTACGCGTATACTTCCTCACAAAGAACAATATTAACCTGAGCACTCTATGACAACTCCCTATATATTGGTTTTATATTACTCACGTACCGGCGCTGTAGCACAATTGGCACAATATATAGCACGAGGGATTGAACGCGTGCCAGGACTAGAAGCGCGTATGCGCACTGTGCCGCCCGTCTCGACCACCTGTGAAGCCACTGATAAAACAATTCCAGATACTGGCGCGCCGTATGCAACATTGGACGATCTCAGACATTGCAGCGGCCTTGCCCTAGGTAGTCCGACGCGTTTTGGTAATATGGCATCCCCATTAAAATATTTTTTGGATAGTACAACCGCATTGTGGTTAGCAGGCGACTTGGTTGGCAAACCCGCTTGTGTCTTTTCGTCTTCAGCCAGTATGCACGGTGGTCAAGAAACAACATTAATTAGTATGATGCTGCCGTTATTTCACCACGGTATGATGTTGTTGGGTTTGCCTTACACCGAACCCACTCTTAACACCACTCAAACGGGCGGTACACCTTATGGCATGACCCACGTCGCAGGGATTCACAACGTTAGCGAATTGAGTCAAGATGAATTATTACTTGCCAAACATTTGGGCGAACGCTTGGCAAACGCGGCCTTGAAATTATCATGAAAATAATGACATTCAATGCCAATGGCATTCGTTCCGCGGCACGCAAAGGGTTTTACACCTGGCTCGCAGAACAAAACGCTGATTTCGTTTGTATTCAGGAAACAAAAGCACAAATTGATCAGCTCATACCAGAAGCATTATATTTTCCAACACCGTATTTTTGTGAGTATTATGATGCGGAAAAAAAAGGCTATAGCGGCGTTGCAATCTATGCTCGAGAAAAACCCACCCAGATCGTCAAAGGCATGGGATTTACGCATTGTGATACCGAGGGACGCTATATTCAATTTGATTACCCAGAATTTTGCGTGATCTCACTGTATTTACCTTCGGGTACCAGCGGAGATACACGCCAAGGGGTTAAATTTGATTTTCTAGATCAATTTGCAAAGAATTTAACCAATTTACGTGCGGCAGGTCGAGAACTTATCCTATGTGGTGATTATAATATAGCACATAAAAAAATTGACCTGAAAAATTGGCGCGGCAATCAAAAAAACTCAGGTTTTCTACCGGAAGAGCGAGCTTGGATGGATGAACTATTTGGTCCTATGGGGTTTGTGGATGCGTTTCGAGTGATTAATCAAGAGGAAGAACAATACACTTGGTGGTCTAACCGAGGCCAGGCCTATGCCAATAATGTCGGTTGGCGAATAGATTATCAAGTGATCACACCAGGGTTAGTCAACCGATTGAAATCTGTAGAAATTTATCGCGAGACTAAGTTCTCTGATCACGCACCATTGGTAATTACTTATGAATAAAGCGCTAAAAATAGCCAGTTGGAATGTTAATTCACTTAAAGTTCGTATCGATCAAGTTCTTGAATTATTGCAGTCATCTGAACTGGATGTATTAGCGCTGCAAGAAACCAAGTTGACCGATCCAAACTTCCCTCTGCAAGCGTTTCATGATCTCGGCTTTCATGTCGTTTTTTCAGGACAAAAAACGTATAACGGTGTTGCTGTGATTAGTCGTGAACCCTTACACGATGTCATCACCGATGTGCCCAATTTAATCGATCCGCAACGACGAATTTTAGCCACGACCATCGGTAATCTGCGCATCATTAATCTTTACGTACCCAATGGAAGTGAGGTCAATTCTGAAAAATACCTCTATAAATTAGATTGGTTAGAAAAAGTTACGACGTTTATACACCAACAAATGCAGCAATACCCTGATGTTATTGTACTGGGTGACTTTAATATTGCTCCCGATGATCGTGACGTGCATGATCCGTTGGCATGGGAAGGCTGTGTGTTAGTCAGCCCAGCTGAGCGCGCCGCGTTAGCAGACCTGCTGGCCTTAGGTCTACATGATAGTTTTCGTCTGTTTACACAGCCGGAACAACAATTCAGTTGGTGGGATTATCGCGCCGCGGCATTTCGCCGTAACCGCGGTTTACGCATTGATTTAATTTTATTAACTCACTCATTGCAGTCACAATGCCTAGAAAGTCAGATTAACGTGATTCCTCGGCACGACGAGCGACCATCGGATCATGCCCCGGTCTGGGTGTCATTAAGGCAAAACTTCGACGAAAAATCCAATATGTATTGATTTTTATTTCAATATGGGTATAATTATAGCAAACTAATTCTGGAGAACATCTTATGATGCAAAAAATTGACCCTGGATACAACTCTACCTCTATGTGCTCAGAAGGATTTGAGGGTTTATTACCCATTTCGACCGATGCGATCCTAAGTTATCTACGTCCGTTTGGATCCAACAGAAAAACCACCCTTCGTACGCTTCATCTAAAAATGGGTGATATCGGTTGGGATATGGGGCTTCATCTAAAAATGATGGCGATGAGTTCATTTAGTACGTTTGTAGGCGCTGCTGGTGGACTAATATCAGGTGTCACGGAAATTTTTCAAAAAACCGCAAAAGAATTATCAGGTTTTAGTGTGGGTATACTTGTATTGGGTCTCGTTGTCTATATTGCCGCGGTAGCCATAGCAATCGCTCTAACACTCGTTATGGCCGCGGTTCGGCTCAGCCTGATGACGATTGCATTTGCAACTCGTTCGGTCGCTACTGTACTATCTCCTATTGTAACAGCACCAAAACCATACGATTCTCAACGTAAATGGTCATTGTTTTGTCTTGAAATGCCTCGGCCTGCGAACAATGATACAATGACTGAAGGCCTTCGTATAGAAGGTACACTGTAATGATAAAATCTTCCATTGACATGATCTTCTCCATTGTAATCTTGATTTTTGGCGAAACCAAAATTACATAAAAAGATCATGTCTTTCAATAACCTATTGTTTTTAATAAGCACCGAAACCCGTCATTGCGAGTGAAACGAAGCAACCCAGGGGTTCGGAGCACAGAACCCTGGGTTGCTTCGTTTCACTCGCAATGACGGGTAATAAATTGGCTCGTCTAATTTAAAGTTGAGAATGGCGTGAATTAATTTAGAAGATGTTTCACTTACATTAATTGAAGCATCAGAGCGCATACTGGCTCCTTAACATCCTACTATTTCTAATATGGTTTCTAAAGATCGTAACTCCCCAGGTACGTCATCCTGAGCGCGTCTTTTTGCGCGAAGGATCTCAGATTGTGCAAAATTCAGGAGATCCTTCGCCCAAAAAGACTGCGCTCAGGATGACGTGCTTGCTTCGTGTTCAGTGAAAACACTAAACTTATCCACGACCTGGGGAGTTACTAAAGATCTACAAAGCAAGAAAATTACCCTTCATGTGAATACACGCGTTTGCAACGTTACTTCATCAGGGGTATATACTCAACTCAATGAATTTATACCTGCGAACATGATTGTCTGGTCCGCTGGAATTAAGGCGCCGGAAAAATAAATAAAATATCTAGTCCGCAGAGAATATCCTTTTTGGAGATGCGTTAGTGAAAAATCTAATTTTGATAGATTTAAGCGGGAATCGCTGACAAACCACTCAAACCACTTGATTTTTTGACATAAAGAAGCGTATTGTGTATGATAAACATCCTGTATAAATTTGGTAAAGTGAATGTTATATAAATCTAGAGAATCCCATTTTAGTCTTGTTCAAAGACCATGGTTATTTTTTAATTTTGAACAGCTATTTCCTTGTTATCTATTTAAAATGACAGAAGCCCCAACTCAATGCGCTTTTAAAGATATTCAGCAATTAGAGGGCAAAAACGCCGTTATTTTACACGGAGGTCAGATTTATTACGCCAATCAAAAAAAACAATACGTTCATAAAATTAAAAAAACATGGGGCAACAGCGAGCAATACAACAGCTTAATAAAGGAATTTACGGAAAACCGTTCCTTAGCTGATAATAGTGCTCTTATAAAAAAAATTAAACTTGTGGCCGGTTGCGCTCAACAAAACCCAGAATACGTGCCACTAACTCATAATGAGCTTTTAGAAATTCGTCATGATCTTTTTCAAACACGATTTGGTTCATTTGATGAATTTATCCTTCAATGTGTCGATTCCTTTAATATAACAATGGGGTTCCTACCTTTTTTTATATGCTTTATGTCATTTGCTATTGCAGTGGTATTATTGGTTACACCTTTTCTAATTTCTTATGATCTATGTTTTATCTCATACGATGAGGCAATAGATAATATTACACATCTACTTGATATGTTCGTAGGACTTGGTGATTGTATTATAAAACTGGCACTTAGCATCCCTATTCAACTGTGCTCCATTATAGCTCGTGGAATTTTGTCTCTATTACCGACAACACCCGTCACAGAAAGCAAAAATACAGAAATAACAAGTAATATGATTAACCTAAATTGATCGGAAAAAAAGTGACCAATGCTGGTTCGTTCGTTAATCGGTCTCTTTTTAGCTAAAATCAAACAAAACCGATCAGTTTCAAGTTGGATTTATCATTTTTACTCGCATTCTCGACAAATAAATCATAAAGGAACCCCGCCGTCTTGACTTACCATCAGCTCATGGACAACCTGCTTTAACACCTGCTCGAAGCAGAACTTCTATACTGCGCGCGGCCACAAACTTACGTTTTAATTCTCGTGTTGACGTGTGAGGTATAGCGGCTTATGTTCAAAAAATTTCGGAGTCAGCGATAATGGTTTTGATACAAAACCTAGCCCATTCAAAATCATCCCTTTAATTGCCTCTCCAGGACTAATTTCTTCCAACCCATTCTTATCCTTCTGCAATCGCTCATCGATCGCTTGCACCAAACCAAGATCATCGATTACTCCGCTGATAATACCTAAATGATCTAACCGAAATACCCGCAAATTCTCCATATCAAACAATCCCTGTAACTCTTCAAAAGAAGCTACAGTAACTATTTATTTCCGGATCGTCAACCGCTCAATGTCGGCGCGCTGATCTTTTTCATTAATTGGACTTTGGACAAAAAGACATGAAAAAAGCCTCATGTCTTTCTGTCCAAGAAACTTGAGATCCATTACTCTAAACCAGTTCATTAATTACACTATATGCAACTGTTTTCATAAAATAGATCGATTTCACCTAGTAATATAGGTCTGTAAATTTCACAGATCTGAAATTATTTGGACGAAATTGCATGCGTTTTTTTGCATGCAGTTTTGTCCAAAGTCCAATCATTAAAATTCTCCCACAGAATTCCATTAACAAGATATATGAAATTTCTTCATTGTTTATCTCCGGTAATATCAAGCTGCGCAACAACCTTGTCTCCCATCTCACGAGTGGATAACCACATCCCCTCAGAAGTCATAATATCTTTTGTTCTAAAACCCTCATCCAAAATAGTCGTCACGGCCATTTGAATCATTTGCGCTTCCCTGTCCAGTTTAAACGAATATTTAAACATCATGGCGACACTTAATATGGCGGCCAGTGGGTTTGCGATATTTCGTCCTGCCATATCAGGAGCACTGCCATGTATCGGTTCGTACAGTGAGTAATGCTCGCCGAAAGAAGCCGATGGCAGCATGCCGAGGGAGCCGGTCAACATGGATGCTTCATCCGATAAAATATCACCGAACAAATTTGCCGTGAGCATGACATCAAACTGTTTTGGATTACGGATTAACTGCATGGCCGCATTATCCACATACATATGCGAAAGATTGACGTCTGGATAGTCATGATCTCGTATCGCCTGCACCGTTTTACGCCACAGCATCGAGGTTTCCAGTACATTGGCTTTATCAATCGAGCATACCTGATTATTCCGTTGTCTGGCCAATTCAAAAGCAACACGCGCTATTCGCTCAATTTCATATTTCGAGTAGCGCATGGTGTTAATACCAACTTCCTGGCCATCAACCATCGTGATACCTCGAGGCTCACCAAAATACACATCTCCGGTCAGCTCACGAACAATCATTAAATCCAGACCATCAATACACTCTGATTTTAACGGCGATGATTCAGCCAAAGCTTGAAACAGGGTGGCAGGTCTTAAATTGGCAAACAGACCCAATTCCTGACGAATACTCAGAAGCCCCTTCTCGGGTTTATGCTGATTTTCAATATGATCCCATTTCGGGCCACCAACAGCACCCAACAAAATGCTATCCGATTTTTTAGCCATAACGATGGTCTCATGATCTAACGGTACGCCGCTATGATCAATCGATGCGCCACCGATTAAGCCATGAATCAGATTAAATTGATGCGCCGAATGTTGGCTAAACCACTGCAGAACCTTGACGGCTTCTGCAGTGACTTCCGGACCAATGCCATCACCAGGCAATACAAGAATCGTTTTATTCATGATGAACTCCTTCAAACAGCCAGGGTTGCGCTATAATTTTCTCAGTTTCAAACGCCGATATGTCTTCTTCATAGACTAATGTTTCATCAATTTCATCCAATCCCTTGAGCAAGGGTTCCCGGCGAAAGGCTTCCATGGAAAAAGGGATTTCCAGTGTATCAACCAGGATGACTTGAGACTCCAAATCAACTGTCACCAAGTTATTGTTTCGTTCAACAAGCCGTTGAATATCCACCTTTGGCAGTACAACAGGCAGTAATCCGTTTTTAAAGCAATTACTATAAAATATATCGGCAAAGCTTGGCGCTATGACCACCTGAATGCCGAAATCCAGTAAAGACCATACAGCATGCTCGCGACTTGACCCGCAGCCAAAGTTTTCCTCAGCCAACAAAATCCTAGCCTGTTGGAAGTTCGGGTGATTCAAAATGAAATCGTACTTTGGCTGATTCGTTTCATCGTAACGCATTTCGGCAAACAACCAGGTTCCCAATCCAGTGCGTTTTATCGTTTTAAGA
>JAUYQG010000130.1 GCA_030695645.1 Legionellaceae bacterium | reverse complement strand
CGGTACCTCTCAAAGACAAAAGATAATACGATGTTATGAAGGCGTTACATTCAAAAACGGGCACACTGCTGAGCCTTATCAATCGTCCATGATCTCAAACAAAAAACAATCCCCATAGCGTAGCTCCGAGCTGCGGTTTAGACATTAAGTGATCCTGACTCAGATTTTGAATTTGGTTATACTATTGGTATAAGCAAGGTTTTCATTAAACCCAATATTTGGTTGGCCTAGGAAAAAATATACATTATTTTCCTACATTAGAGGAAGTGTTTGCACGTCGCATTTTTGATACGAAATACCACCTCGTCCATTGTCTTCAACACTGGTTAAGTCAGGGAATAATTGAAAGTTATACTGTGATTTGAAAATATAAACTTTTATAAGGTTTACATTATTATCTCTTTCTATTTTATCTGCTGGATATTTATTACACGATATTTTTTTATCAATATCAGAATAGCCACATCTTGAAATATAAATTCTATCTCCTGGATAAATATCTAATATAGTCGCAAATTGATATTTTTTTAATTTTTCCTGAGTATAGTCCATGTGACCTTCCACTTTTTTCATTGTCTGACAATGATAAGTGATTGCGAAGGTTTGAAAAGGTAATAAAAGAATTACTATCAAAATTAGGTTTTTCACCAATGTATCCTCAAAAAAAGATATTCTTTATACTAGATGGTTGGATGAATCATGTCCAGCAACGCGTTGTGTAAAAGGGATGATTTTTGAAGAGGCAAAAGTAAAATGTAAGTCAGCCCAGGAGCTGAAGATGTGATGCGCTTACCTGTGCATCAGAGTTTAATTATGCGTACTGGCTATTCGCCGGTTAAGTCAATTATTTGGTATATGGAGAAATGCAAAAAATATTACAAGCACCTGTAGCCATCCCTGTTCAAGCACTAATTTAAAATTCTTTGAAAAGAAGAGCGACTCATCTGCGTTTGCGCCTATCATCGCAAAACAATTCACTTAGTATCAAGAAAATACCATGAAGCATTTATTGGGCCAACCCATGGTTATTCCTATCCAAGCTCTAATATCACTCTTCAAGACTAAGACCTAGGCCAGTACTAATATTAACCACAATCAATTCTGTTTTCCCGGAATGGGTATTTATAATCAAATCCTTGTTCGCAATTCATCTCTGAAGTTCCAAGTATGATTTCACTTGATCCTGAGTCAGTGTTTTCTGTATCGAATAATCGTCTGGATACTTTTGCGCATAAGTCTCTTTCAACTTATCGAATACATCTTGTGGAATTTCAGATTCGGAAGTCCAGCGCTGTAAAAAGCGATATGATTCAATTTGATCCTCAATCAGTGTTTTCTGCATCGAGTAATCGTCTGGATATTTTTGAGCGTAAATCTCTTTCAATTTATTGAATACATCATGTGGAATTTCAGATTCAAAAGTCCAGCGCTCTAAAAAGCGATATGATTCAATTTGATCCTCGATAAGTGTCTTCTGCATTGAATAGTCATTTGGATATTTTTGCTCATAGATCTGACGAATTCTCTGTTCAACAGTGTCAGGAATGGGCTGAGCAAAAGCAACAGTAGCTGCCATTAGCAGAAGAAATAAATAAATGAAAAATTTTTTCATAGGATGGTCTCTTCAGTTGTTTTTGGATCGATCACTGATCTTCGATGGTTCATATAATGAAACCTCATACCCTTTACTTATTAGTGATTCAGTATCATATACTCTACATATAGAGCTTATATCACCTATTTTTAATGTAATTGGCTCAGACCCAAATCTAGTTGAATCCTGGATAGCTAAGCGCCATTCATTTTGCCATTCATATTGGGCGAATTTAGAAAAGCAACCAATAGTTCCATTGTACTCCTCAGGTAAATAATCAACTTTATCAAAAAACTTATTAGAGCAGGGTGACGACGTTTTTCCATTTATATTTTTTGTTATTTGATCTATAAATTCTTGTGGCTGTATAATTAATACCGCTTTATTACCAAAGGCGTTAAATCTTCTGTCTACTTTAAAGTTAATATTTTTAAACTCTGAAAAATCAGGTTCGAATACACTCATACAAAATATATTAATTTGGTGATCAAAAGGATGCATAAAATTAACTCTATTAATTAAGCCTCCTATTGGAACAGGCTTTCCATTAGAATTTGTTATAGAAATTTTAATGGTTTCAGCTCGATAACTAGAGGCCACTCCTTCTTGCTTATCTCCACGATTAATTTTTTCCTCAATTTTTCTATAATAGTTATATGTATTCATATACAAATTGCCATCTAAAAAACTATTTAAATGTTTATCTGGAGTAAATCTAAACAAAAGAATATTTTTCATTAAGAATCCATTATTGATGAATATATTTGTAGAGTATAGTCTTTGCTACGCCAAACATTTTATTTTTTAATTCTACTAAGTTATTTTAAAGGCAGTGAACACAGGGGCGATAATTGTTCAATAACTAAAGCCCATGTTCTAACCCTCTATTTAAATTCCGATGTGCCTGATTGATAAGACTAATGGCAATTTCAGGTAGAGTTTGTTGAAGCCGCACCATCAATTTTTTATCAGCCATTAAATTTTGCACCGATCCTTGTATTTGCCTATCTAATTTTTCACGGTAATAGCCACTTAAACTTTTATGTTGTTTCAACAGGGCGTCATATTGAAAAAGAGCAGGATATTTTGTCTTCATAATTTCATAAGTATGCCGCTGGCATTGATCCTCAAGATGATCAGCTGTTTGTTTTGCAGCATGATGAACTGCTGCTTTATCCTGAACGCGTGATTTTTGTTGCGCGTTTAGTAGCTGGGCTTCATAATTGACCACGTAATTCAATTCATCTTTAATTCTATGCTCAATACCAGCTACATGATTAATCACCTTGCCAACGAGCTTATCAGGATTAAAACCCGCCCGACAAGCAAAATCCAGCGGCCAGTCAATAACGTTATCCTTTGTGACGGAGCGCGACAGAGTGCGTTTTAAATCATCCGGACTTGGGTGATTAAGGGTATCAACATATAGTTTGAGGCTTTGTTTATGGCGCGTCATGGCTACAAAACTTAAATGCCTGTCCCAATATTTACTGTCAATCAGAACTCGTGTATGTTCAGCAGTCATGCCTTGAGATTTATGCACGGTGAGGGCATAGCCATAATCAATCGCTTGATAAGATTTGGGGATATTCAGTTTTTCACCACTATCCAATTCAATTTGAAATTGCTCTTTATTGACGGCTTTGACTGTACCTAAATCACCGTTCCTAACGCCAAGAACCTTGTTGTTTTGTCGGAATAACAGACGATCACCGGTAGATAATTTAAGTTGTTTGTCAAAGCCCTGGAAATCAATGTCTTCATCACCGATGAGGTTCTTTTCTTGCAAAGCTTGTCTGGCTTTTTGGTTGAGATCCGCAACTGATGCTCTGGTAAAGGCGAGTAGAATTGAGTCCTTGATTGATTGCGGGGTGATTTGTTGCTGCCAATCGTTAATTAAATTATCAGAAGCATCATAGGGAGTATCACAAACTATAACCGAACCCTGATTATGGTAATGCTGCAATGCCTCATCAATATTGCCTTTAGCCAGGTTCAAACTGGCCTGCCGGTCGCCGAGATCATTCTGGCGTTTGATATTTTCAAGTTCAATATACCCTGTAATGGCTGCAATGCCTTTAAAAATTTCGCCTTTATGAATCGGTTTTAATTGATCTGGATCACCAACCAACACAATTTTACTACCAGATTTTTGCGCTTCACTGATAAGCAAAGCCATATTATTAAAATCAACCATCCCTGCCTCATCAACGATGATCACGTGTTTGTTGGTTAATTGCAGCTTATCATGAGAAAGACGCCAAGCCAGCGATGCAATGGTTGATGATTCAATACCTGTATCGGACTGCAACGATTTCGCGACTTTTCCAGATAGTGCCGTTCCGATAACCTGGCAATGATTTTTTTCATAATACTCTTTCACGGGTTTTAATAAATAGCTTTTGCCCGTACCTGGTCTACCTATAACTACGCTAATATCAGGGCTTTGCGTGATATAACTTAATGCTTCATGCTGTTCATCGCTTAAACTATAGTGTTTAGCTAAGCTATCGATACCGTATGTAAACACATGGTTATTACGCAACATCATTTTTTCAAGATCCTGGCGCAAGTTGGCTTCCTGAATGTATTGATGACGAGTGGTGTAACTTTCTTTTCCCTTGTCATTGAAGCCCAAATTAATGATGTCTTTATGTGTCAGGACTAGTTCGACCAGACTTAAGTACTTCTCTGGCTTCGGAGCATCCCTGAACGTTTTAAACAGTAATTTTTCTACATCCCGTCGAGTGAAAACACTATGTTGCTGTAACAAGTGATTAATTACGTTTTCAGGGTTAGAAAGTGCTAATTCAAGTCGTGCTTGCCTGATTAGTTTGTTTTCATTCAGCAAATAATGACCGCTATCATCTTTCATCTTGCCATTATGCCGTTCGGATATAAAATGGTTTAAATCAACCGTGACATCGATATTTTTTTCCACAAAAAAATCATCCTGCATCTCTCGCCAGCGCTCACCCCAATAATCATTTTCAACAATATATCCTTTGGCAAACGCAGGATTTAGATCACGTGCTTTATATTTTGAGAAACCATGACGCTCCAAACGGCGAGTTGATATCAAGATATGAGCATGAGGATTGCCATCACCATGATCGTGAATGGCAATATCGGCAGGCAAACTGTTTTCAATAAAATGCATTTGTGCAAAGCGTTTAACAAGCTCGATTTGCAAGGTTAAATCCAGCTCTTTCGGCAACGCCAAAACCACATCTTTACAAATTTGAGCATCTCGCCTTTTCTCAGCAAGCTCTGCTTGATTCCATAAAAACTCACGGTCTGTAAAAGCAGGATCACAATCTTCGGGCAACAGAATCGTGCTAAAAACAACATCATGACGATTGGAGAAATCATGTGTCAAGCCAGTGCGAGAATCAAATAATATCGTAGCCGACCGATAGGCACTTGCAGCAATAGCACTGTGACCTTTACTGCGGCTGTGGATTGAGACATGAGCAAATGCAATGGCCATGGATACACCGTTGTGTAAAATGATCCATCGGTTGATGTCTTAAATGAAAAAAATCCCATCCATACGAGATTTTTCGGTTGAAGATACAAATCTAGCAAACATTCGAATGAATGTATATTGCGCCCTTGGAAATTCCTTCGGGACTGATGGTATTCGCGGCGCTCATGGTTATTTTTACAACTATTGATTTTGGTGATCTGATGGGATAGGCTTTTAGCGTTAATAACATTTGCGGAGAAATGATTATGTCTAGGAAGACAGGATCGCAAATGGAAGCAGTACTCTTGGATAGAATCGAAAAAGCCAAAGATAAGCTTGATAAGTTACAGCAAAAACACAAGCTTGATATTGGATCACTTGCCTATAAACACGGCCTTCATCAGTTTGATATCAAACAACTGGATCATGCCTTTGCTGCACTTGCTCGGGAGCTTCATCATGACCATGCCTGATCAAATTACAAAGCAACAGCAATACATTGCCCGATGTGAAAAGTCACTTGCTCTTGAAAAACTAAAAAAACGCCGTGCAGATACGCGGCGTAAAATTGAGTTGGGTGGATTGGTGATTAAATCGGGGATGGACGGTTACAATAAGGCTGTCATTTTAGGTGCGCTTTTACACGCAATGCAATTGCTCAATGATGATGAGCATCATGTATCTCTCTTTGAATCGATAGGCAATAATGCATTTTTGCGTGACTCATAACGTGAATCAGGGAGTGATGACACTGTGAATTTAAAATTAATGGGTTTGATAGGGATCATAATCACCATATCAGCATGCACGAAGCAGTTACCCGATCCTTCATCCAATGCAAGTTGTCTAACCAATGCCGCTACACAAGCGGCTCGCTCAAAAGAGCTAAAAAAACTATTTGAAGCCGATATTCATGATCGCGATAATTGGGAAAAGATGTCCCGTAAGCAATTAGAAATGATGCGCATGCGCGATCAAGTCAGACGAATACGTGTAAGTGAAATATTTGCTGAAGGTTGTTTTAAAACTTCGGATGATTATGCTGAAGCCGCATTAATTTATCAGCATGGCGAAGATCCTGATCATTTTTACCAAGCCTTTATTTGGTCAAACCGCGCTGTCGCATTGGGCGATAAAGACCAAAAACAAATGGTGGCGCTCACTATTGATAGGTATCTCGTTAGCATAGGCAAAAAACAATTGTTTGGCAGTCAAGCATTCGCATCACCAGCTACAAACTGGTGTTATTGCATGTCGCAAGTAGAACCAACATTTCCTGATTCGATGAGACAAGATTATCTCAAAAAATCATTGAAAAGTGAGTATGCGGAGATTGCAGCAATGAATAAAGGAAAAAATATTTGCATCCATCTGGAATGCTCAGATAAGTTGAAATCCTCCCCCAAAGGCTCTGTTCCTGGCTTTTGGTAAATTTTAACTCATTTAACCGCGATCGTTATTTCTATTGACTCTGTCTTGAAACTCAAAGATATTGGTGTTTTTTTAATCTTATTCAATAAATTTGAATAAACTTATTGAAATTTAAACCGCTTAATCATATAGTCAAATGACTTATTTGGACTCTTACAACGGATGTCGCGAATGGATGCTTTAGAGTTTTTTGAAAATATTCAGGCTGTATTTGAACAGGAATATAATGATTTTACGTTATCTCAAACCGAACGAAATAACTTATTCCTTAATGAATTTAGTAATGTCATTGACGATAACAAAATTGATGCATCATTGAAAATGACAAGGGCATCTATTCTTTTTGAAGGATTTTATCGTCATTTGGAAGCCTCTAATCTTAAAAGCAATTTGGCATTTATTCGAGCTAAACGTTGGGACCAGCATTTTGGCACGCCAACGGTTCCTTTCCTTCTGTCCTATAAGCCCCAAATTGACCATACCAAGCAATTGTTCGATGAATTTCACGGTTTGAAATTAAACGAGAACAATACTCCCTGGTTGATTCATAACAAGCCCCCTTTTGTGCTCGATCGCGATAATAATGTAATCTCCGATCCGGAGAGTATTTCTCGTGTAACAGTACCTGCCTCCAAAGAGGTAACGGGCGTGTTTACAAAAACTCATAATCCTTTTGGTGGTTTTACAACAACACCATGTGATCCTGTGTCTCAACGGTTTATTGAACATGCGTCTCACACTGCGAAGACTGGAGGTAAAGTTTTTGAAATAGGAGCTGCTTTTGGTGCAGCCACTTTGGAGGCAATAGCAAAGGGAGCTACCGTTTTTTGTAATGATATTGATCCCGAAAATTTGGCTGTGGTACGCAAGCGGTATTTAGAAGCTACACACTCACAAGATGAATCCATCACAGGAGATAGTAGCAAGTTAATTCTTATTCCGGGTGAACTTCCTAATGAACTGATTGGCTTGCCACAAAAGTTTTTTGACGCTATTTTGATTTGCCGTGTATTACATTTTTTCACTGGAACCAAGATAGAAGAGTCGTTGGAGCTCATGTCAAAACTACTAGCTCCTGAAGGAAAAATATACATCGTTTGTGAGACTCCTTTTTTAAAAAATTGGCAACGTTTTATTCCAGAGTTTAATAATAGAGTGGAACGTGGTGTGGAATGGCCTGGTGAAATTACCAATCCAGCCGATTTTGAAAGCAGCGGCAGAGCTGCTTCGTTACCAAAATTTGTTCATTGGATTACAAAGGAAGTGCTTGAGCGCTCTTTATTACGCGCAGGACTTGCTGTAGAGCATGCCGACTATATAAATAGAGCAGGACAATTTCCAGAGGATTTATTGTTGGCTGAACACGGCAAAGAAAGCGTGGGTGCTATAGGGATTTGCGGGAGATAAGGATGATGAAACAACCAATCAGTTGGTATCATTGGCTGCATGTTATGTTTAAAGAGTTTATGTCTGAAACAGCCACTCAGTCACAATATGAGGTGGTCGATATTTATGAGTGCAAAAAAACAGGCTTTACAAAAGCGGTCATTAAATTATCCAATCGTCACGTCATTGAGAAAAATATCAGTGATATTGTGATTGATAATGAATTTATAGAAAACTTTGATAATAAAACCATCCGTACTTTAACGTACATGGCTACCGTAGAACGCCTGAAACCCGATTATTCTATTGTCATTCAGCAAATGACGAACGAAGTAGATGATTATATCCTTGAGATCAAATCTAAAAATGACTGCACAACGTTAAAAAAATCACCTTCAGAGATCACAAAGGACAAAGTTTTAATTGCGAAATTTAATCCTGTTGAAGCGAACAGGATTGGTTATATGGCTGGCGTTCGTGAGACAGTGAAAGAGTACCAGCTTATTGGTAGAAAAGGCTAACAGGAGCTATTTTGCGAACTTTGGTTCTAGAAACGTTATCTCGGAACAAACAATATAAATATCCTTATTTTTTCTTAGGACTATATTTAACATTTTTATTGTCTACGGTTTGCTTAGCAGGCCGGATCACCTCTGTTGGTTCCATGTTGGAGCCAGGCGGAATATTCATATTTCCTTTAACTTTTTGTCTTTGTGATATCGTCGGCGAAGTCTATGGATATGCCTATCCTCGATTATTTATTTGGATCGGTGTTTTGGCTGCATTTGTTTTTTCGTAACCATTCACCACAATCCCCCCCTGCAGGTCGGTTTGCGGTGATGAAACTGGTAGAAAGAAATTTTTTGTAAAAAAGTACAAATAGTTCTTGACAGGTTTTTTTGTTTTTTTTTGATAAAACAATGGTACTCAGCTCTA
>JAUYQG010000126.1 GCA_030695645.1 Legionellaceae bacterium | reverse complement strand
TCATGTCTTTCTGTCCAAGAAATTTCAGATCTATCCCTCATAATTAGATCATTAATTGTCCTGATTGTAAATGTTTCTACAAAACGAGCCGATTGTCGTTGATATTATTGGCTTATAAATATGTCAGATCTAAACTTATTTTGACAGAATGGCATGCGTCTTTTTGCATGCCGTTTTGTCCAAAGTCCAAATTTAATCGCAGGGTAAGTAAATCAAAATTAAAACAAAAATGCAATAAAATTTAGACTGGAACCCAGGGTATAGACATTTTCATAAAAATCAGGCAGAATCGCCAAAATATTGTACTATTTATCGAGCTAAATGAAAAAACTACGCGTGTTACACGGACCTAACTTGAATTTACTTGGCTTACGAGAGCCTTCCGTGTATGGTCAGCTAACGTTAGCGGAGCTCAACAACACACTCGAGACACAAGCTAAATTAGCCGGCTTCATGCTGACAACCATGCAAAGTAATGATGAAGCCAAACTAATTCATACCATCCATCAATCACTTGATGATAATATAGATTATATGATAATCAATCCGGCAGCATACACGCACACCAGCATTGCTCTGCGTGATGCGCTGCTTGCTGTCAACATACCTTTTATTGAAGTACATATCAGTAACATATACACTCGTGAATCATTTCGTCACCAATCTTATTTTTCCGATATCGCCAAAGGCGTTATCACTGGGTTGGGGACTGATGGTTATTTATTAGCATTACAAGCTATATCGACTATATCGAACAGAGAGAGCAACTCATGAATATTCGAAAAATTAAACCATTAATTGAATGGCTGGTGGAAATTGGCTTTTCAGAAATCGAAATCAAAGAAGGTGAGGAATCGTTGCGATTATCTCGCCAGACCCAATCAGGACATGCTTCTGCTCCTGCCTATATACAAATGCCACCTCAGGCAGCAGCGCATCAACAAGCCGTACCTCATATACCGGAAGCTAAAGCAGCGGAACCGGCTGTTGCCTCAGGGCATAAAGTACGTTCGCCGATGGTAGGCACTATGTATACATCGCCATCACCCGAAGCCCCGGTCTTTGTTACGATCGGTCAATCCGTGAAAGTTGGTGATACCTTATGCATCATTGAGGCAATGAAGATGTTTAACGAAATTGAAGCCGACCGCGCAGGTGTTATCACAGCTATTCTCGTTGCAAGTGGAGAACCCGTTGAATATGACCAACCCTTGTTTATCATTGAATAAGGGGAGCCTTAAATGCTAAGTAAAATTGTAATTGCCAATCGCGGTGAAATCGCCCTGCGTATTTTACGCGCTTGTAAAGAGCTCGGTATTAAAACAGTTGCCGTGCATTCGGACATCGATAAAGACTTGTTGCATGTGCGACTTGCCGACGAAACAGTTTGTATTGGACCCGCCTCCTCACAAAAAAGTTATTTAAATATTCCCGCTATCATTTCGGCAGCAGAAATCACCGACGCCGTTGCCATTCATCCCGGCTATGGTTTTCTCTCTGAAAATGCCGATTTCGCTGATATCGTGGAACAAAGTGGATTCCGATTCATTGGTCCTCGAGCCGACACCATTCGAATGATGGGTGATAAAGTCTCCGCCATCGCTGCAATGAAAAAAGCGGGTGTTCCTTGCGTCCCAGGTTCTGATGGTCCATTGACTGAACATGATAAACTTAATTTATCACTAGGCAAGAAAATAGGTTACCCTGTTATCATTAAGGCTGCTGGTGGCGGTGGTGGACGTGGTATGCGTGTGGTGCATAGTGAAGCTAACCTGCTCAATGCAATCGCCTTGACACGTAGTGAGGCAAAAGCCGCATTTAATAACCCCATAGTTTACATGGAAAAATTCCTAGAAAATCCACGTCATATTGAATTTCAAGTTTTAGGTGATGGAAAAGGTAAAGCTATCCACTTAGGTGAGCGAGATTGTTCCATGCAACGACGTCACCAAAAAGTATTAGAAGAAGCTCCTGCCCCAGGTATCACTGAAAAAATGCGCGAGGAAATTGGTAACCGTGTGGTCAAGGCTTGCCGAGATCTAAAATATCGCGGAGCGGGTACCTTTGAGTTTTTATTTCAGGATGGCTGTTTTTATTTCATCGAAATGAATACTCGCATCCAAGTTGAACATCCCGTAACCGAACTGATTACAGGTATTGATTTGGTTAAAGAACAAATCAAAATTGCCAGCGACTTACCGTTTACGTTAACACAAAAAGACATCAAATTGCGTGGTCATGCTCTTGAATGTCGAATCAATGCTGAAGACCCCAAAACGTTTATGCCATCACCAGGTACTATTCGCTTACTGCATCAGCCTGGCGGGCCTGGTATTCGCTTTGACTCGCATATCTACAGTAGTTATACCGTTCCACCAAACTATGATTCGATGATCGGTAAACTCATTAGTTACGGTGAGGATCGAGCCACTGCGTTCGCACGAATGCGTAATGCTTTGGATGAAATTGTTATCGATGGAATTAAAACGAATCTTGAGTTGCACCAGCGTATTTTACACAATCACGACTTCATTCATGGTGGTACGAACATTCACTATCTTGAAAAATTATTAAAGGAAGAATAGTGCTGCAACTTAAAATCGAACACTGTAATCAATACGAAGCGGAATTGGTTTCTGATTTACTGGAACGTTTAGGCGCTGTATCCGTTACGATGACGGATCAATACGATGATCCCATCTTAGAGCCAGAACCGGGTTCAGTGCCGTTATGGCCTCATGTTGTAATTCACGCTCTTTATGAATCCAGTAGTAATATCGATTTGGTTACTCAAGTCTTTTCGACGCAATATCCTCAATTATCTTATGATATCGAGCCCTTAGTAGAGCAGGATTGGGAACGCACGTGTCTGGTAGATCTCAAACCTCAACGCTTTGGAAAACGATTATGGATTTGCCCATCATGGCTAACACCTCCAGTACCTGAGGCAATCAATCTTATCTTAGATCCCGGGCTTGCATTTGGCACAGGCTCACACCCAACAACGGCACTTTGCTTAAGTTGGCTTGAACAAATGGACTTGACACAAAAAACGGTCATCGATTACGGATGTGGTTCTGGAATTTTAGGGATTGCGGCTTTAAAATTAGGCGCAAAACAGGTACATGCTGTGGATATCGACGAGCAGGCATTAATTGCCACTAAAAACAATGCGCTTACAAATCATATCGATCTGGATGCATTGAACATAGGTTATCCTGAAACATTACACAAGCCCGTAGACTTACTGATTGCTAATATTCTCTTAAGCCCTTTACTGAAACTCAAAGCTCGTTTCCGTGAGCTACTCAAAAATACGGGCACATTAATTGTCTCCGGTATCCTAGCCAATCAAACCACAGAGCTCATTGACGCGTATCAACCCGATTTTACTCTCATGTCATCAAACCGTGAAGACGATTGGTCCGTGCTGGTTTTCGAAATAACGAAATAAACGTTGTAACTACTCACTTGGACTTTGGACAGAATGGCATGCGTCTTTTTTCATGCCGTTTTGTTCAAAATCCAATACTCACCACATTCACCGAAAAGCCATATTTGGCACAGCCCATTCTACGCATTTCAAATGACCGTAGTACGAGCATGCCCAATGACTCAATCGTCCAAAAGCCCTAATTTCTTCACAGCATCACGCTCACTACGCAATTCAGCCAGTGTTTCGTCAAACTTAGATTGACTATAGGCATTCAATGATACCCCTTCAACCACACGTATCACACCTTGCTCACGACGCGTTGGAAAAGAAAACATCAGTCCTTTATCCACACCGTACTCACCATTCGAACTATGACTCACTGAGAATGACTCGCCCGCGCGCGTATCCGTTACTAAATGATGTACCCCCTGAATAACAGCATTGGCAGCAGATGCGGCGGAAGAAGCACCTCGCGCTTTCAAAATAGCAGCACCACGTTGTTGTACCGTAGGCACAAACGTATCTTTTAACCAAACTTCATCCTGAATGACCGTTGCTGCGGATTGACCATTAATTTTAGCATGGTAAAAATCAGGGTATTGAGTTGATGAATGATTACCCCAAATCGTCATTTCAGTCACTGCCGTAATATCTACTTGAGCTTTTTGAGCGAGTTGCGTACGAGCGCGTAATTCATCCAATATCGTCATGGAATAAAATCTATCATCTGGAATATCTTTGGCATGATGCTTAGCAATAAGGCAGTTGGTATTACATGGGTTGCCTACGACAAACACACGTACATCATCTGCAGCACGATCGTTGATAGCCTGTCCCTGTTTGGTAAAAATACCACCATTAATTTGCAATAAATCAGAGCGCTCCATACCCTGCTTACGCGGTACTGATCCAACCAACAAAGCCCAATTCACGCCATCCATCGCTTCATTCATATCAGAGGTACACAAAATTCGTTTCAACCTAGGAAATGCGCAATCATCCAATTCCATCGCGACACCATGTAGCGAGGGCAATGCTTGCTCTAATTCAAGTAAATTCAGTTCAACATCAACATGTTCACCAAACATTTGTCCTGAGGCGATACGAAATAATAATGCATAACCGATTTGACCAGCAGCTCCTGTAACCACGACTCTTACTTTTTTACTCATGTTATTATTCCTATTACTGATATGATGTAACATGATACTATTGCTTCCACTAAGACGCTAGACCCACAACAAATGATTCCGTTATCACTTTACATTCATATTCCCTGGTGCATTCGTAAATGCCCCTATTGCGACTTTAACTCTCATAAAAGTCCTGAGATTTTACCTGAGCAACACTATGTTAAGGCACTGGTGGATGATTTAAAGCAAGATATGGCACGATTTTCAAACCAAACCTTAGATTCGATATTTATTGGTGGAGGAACACCGAGTTTGTTTTCTGCATCAGCATACGCCGATCTGTTTTCTGAAATTCAACAACTACTACCGTTTACTAACGACATTGAAATTACCCTAGAAGCAAATCCAGGCACGGTGGAACAAAGTCGCTTTAACGATTATCGTGCTCTGGGTATCAATCGCTTATCATTGGGGATTCAAAGTTTTAACCCAGAGCATTTGCGGCGTCTCGGTCGTATTCACGATGAGAAGCAAGCCCATAAAGCCATTGATTGCGCAAGACAGGCGGGATTTGATAATATCAACATTGATATTATGCATGGTTTGCCAGGGCAATCCATTGCTGAAAGTTTAGAGGATCTTCGTGTCGGACTCAGTCATGATCCAGAACACTTGTCATGGTATCAGCTCACCATAGAACCCAATACGGTATTTTATAAAACACGCCCTACGCTACCTAATGAAGATGATGCTTATGTTATGGAAGAAGAAGGATTAGCCATGTTACGTGCGAATCAGTACAATCGCTATGAAATCTCCGCTTTTTCCAAACAAAACAAACAGGCTCAGCATAATCTTAATTATTGGTTATTTGGCGATTATTACGGCATCGGTGCGGGCGCCCACGGTAAATTGACCACCCCAGATCTCAAGCATGTGTATCGTACGCGCAAACACCGTCAGCCCGTTGATTACTTAAATCCGGATAAACCATTTTTAGCGGGCATGGACGACATTAATCAACGCGAATTATTATTTGAATTCATGCTGAATACCACTCGACTTGAGCAGGCGATCAAAAAGTCTCTCATTACAGAGCGTACCGGTCTACCATATCCTGCTCTAGAAGCGTTACTCCAGCAAGCTGCGAGCAAAGGTTTGGTCACTATGAGCGAAGCACATTGGCAAATCACGCCTTTCGGACGTCGGTATACCAATGATCTGCAAGCTCTATTTTTACCTTAGGCGCACCGGTAAATTTGTTCTAACCCAATTATCTCCTTTTCGTGCCCGTTCTCTTGTCCTAATTCTTATCTACATAGAATGTGCCTATAGAACAAATTCACCCTGCCTTTAGCAATTCTGGGTGAACGAGGTAGGGTGGGCAAAGGAGCTTGCGACGTGCCCACCGTTGTACCACTGCTGGTGGGCACGTCGCAAGCTCCTTTGCTCACCCTACGAATTCAGTGATATTTTGCGAAAAATAATTTTA
>JAUYQG010000110.1 GCA_030695645.1 Legionellaceae bacterium | reverse complement strand
TATTGCGCCATTTCTTTCTTGGTAAGCGAAATTCCTTACAGTCACTTTTTAAGTTTAAAATACCAAGTGGAACTAACGTTGCATCTGCTGCATAATCATGGTCAAGTCCTTGTGGGGCTTCACTTGCCCGAGTTTTTCCATGTCTAGAAAAGTCACCAATTTTAACTTTCGCTTTTGTATCAACCGAAATTCTTAGACTGAAGGAATTGATATCAGCCAACTGATTTTCTGTCGTAACATTGTTAAAAATCGAATCCGTTTCTTTTATTTTTTTAAGAGGCTTTTTTTTTGCACTCGTTTTAAACTGGGGTTCTAGCCAAGAACCGGCAAAATTTCCGGACTGCTTTTAGCCACAACAGATTTTTTTGAACCACCCAAGACGACGTTGTTTATTATTGAGTCAAGATCGATAATTTTATTACCTGAAAAAATAAATCGGCCATGAAAATGAATATGCTGCCAAGCAACGGGTGAGATTTTTTTCAATTGATCTAATGCTTTTTTATTCCCCTCTGCCTCGTACTTCAATTTAAGCTTAGATAGTATCGCTGAATTATAGTGAATAATGGCATTGGCAATAAGCCTCGCACATTGATTGCTGATTTCAATTTCACGATCACCCCGGCCTGAAAGCTGCTTTTTTCCATAAGCGGTTGCAATGGCCGCGCGTAATTGGTGGTACGACTCAACACGATTCTGTGAACGGTGCACATCTCGTTGCAGCTTTCTGTCTTGTAAGTATTTGAGGGTATAAATGCTGCGAACCAATTTATCATATTCAAATATCGCTTTTCTCGTTCGATTTGAAGTGGTGTAGGTGCGTAATTTTTTAATCAGAATGCTTTGTGATATCTCTTTAAGACCCAAAGCCCTAATGATTGGTTCGATATTTACCCATTCGTCTTCAATGAGTTGGCGATCAATTTGACCGACTGGTTTGATTAGCCATTCATTATATTGGGCCAGTTCACCACCACCATACAAATGCTTTCGTTGAGTTTCTAAATTGGTAAACCGTGGACATAATCGACCACCGAACCAATCCATTAAAGCGAAATTGGCCTTGTTAATCACGTGCATGTCGCCAGTAATGGCATCAGGCCTAACACTGCTTGTGTTGTTGTACCAGATATCAAAAACGAAATAACTCTCATGCTCATGCGCACCAATTAATTCTGTTTGCAGAGGGATATGATTAACCAGCATCGTGTACGCTACAACGCCTTTTCCTTTTTTAAAATATTTTTTAGACCGTCTTGCCTTGAGTGTTGGCTTTGCCACTTCAAATTTTTGTCCATCTACACCACCATACAGAATGGCCATTTCTAATGAGTAATAAGGAAAGATTGGCATCTTTGCAATATCATCACCGATAATGTCATTTGCTTTTTTAAGCGTTTGTAACCTCACGCGAGATTGGTAAATATCAAGCAAATTGTCATAAGGAATATCTGATATTTTTGCCATATTGAGATTGCCGTTATTGAACGCTTGAGCGATAATAACCGCGTTTAAGCTGTTTTCATCTACACATGCTTTAGCATACCGTGGTTGTATGTGGGCAAAAGCAGTTGAATATTGGCACTGTTCATTAACAAATCGAATGACATCCGTAATGTCTGTCAGCGGCAGCTGCTCATAGAAACGGCATTGAGCTTTTTCATCCTTATCTGTGTTAGCTTTTTTAAGATGAATAGTTTGAGTTTGTTCATCATAGAACAAATGCTAGAGCTTTCCTTGAGTAAAATCGTTATTAAACCGTACCCATTCGGCGTGCAGCTCAGCGATGCGTTCATCTAATAACTTTTGAATTGGCTGTCTTAATGCGGGGATATCCAACGGCTGAACCAACGCCCCTTTTTCATTTGCAGAGTTTATTTCTTGTTGTAGTGACCGATTGTGAACACTGTCTGCTAAATAAAGCTCCCCTGCTTTGAGTCGCTTCTTCATTTGGCGATAGATCCAAAACTCGTAGCGATCACCATTAAAGGTTTGTTTGCCTTCTGCATTTGTATCAAACAAGTAGGGTTGTATTCGTTTAGGCCGCGTTTTCTCGGGGCTTTCATCAACAGAATATTTATCGATTGTTTTTCCTGCGTCGAATATGCTTTTAAGCCAAGTGATTGCAGCAAGCCACGGGCTGTCAGGTACTGTGCTTGAAAAATCAATGGCCATCATGAGTGGCCGTAATTGCAGTTTGTATCGATGAAAATATTTATCAATCATTTTCCATTGAAAATCGATTGATTTAAGTTCTTTTTCGCCATCAAGTGATACTTTATTGCGTAGTTCCTCTTCTGGTATGATTGCAAATGCTTCCTGTCGGACCACACCAAAACAGACTTTATTTGATAGCTCTGGCTTTACGAATAAGCACGCCAACTGCTTCATGACAGATAGTTCAGCTTGTTTGCTTATCGCGTATTCAGAATACGCGTCTTTCGTTGTTTCTTTTATTTCACCCTCGAATTGTTTAAGATTTATGTAAAAAGCATCTATCAAATTATCATTAAGGTGAAGGTATCGCTGTTGGATGTAGCACAGCAGATAAAGATAGGTTTGCTCAGGTTTCAACATTTTTCGTAAATCATAGGTGGTGTAATAATCAACAAGGCTTGCATAATATTGAATATTTTGATGGGATAGGTTTAGGTAATATCGATTGAGCTAATAGGTACAATGGCTTTATCGAGAGTAGTTTCTCGCGTTCAGCACTGATCATACGTGCTTTGAAGTCCTTAGTGTCTTGTTTTAGATCAGCTAACCCAGACAGGGTCTCGGCCTTTTTCTCAAAAAGCAATTCTTTCAAAGAGACTTTATCTGCTTCAGTCAACGACTCATGAAGAATAGCTTTCAACCGATTTCGCTCAGTATTCAAAGCAATCCGAATGATCAGTTGCAATGCCGAATAAGCTGGGCGCATAATTTTCTTTTCCTGCATAAATGCCAGTAATTCGATAACAATAAATTGTGGACTGATATCCCTACGTAGTATTTGACCAGCCTTCTCAATTAATAATGGTTCAAATTCTTTTGACCACATTTGATAATCAAAATATGAGGCAATTGCATGGCATTGAGCATAATACTGATGCCTTGTGATGGGTAATGGGTGAAACAATTCATCTGGGAAATATTCTTGCATAACAAAATTGATGTCGTCTTGAACATCAATCTCGTTCCAATCGAATGGAAAAAACCTATGTTTGGCTTTGAAGTAACCAATTTGAATTGCACAATGAACTTGGGCTGATAAATTTGAACGACTCCTCGCTAATGCCTGCTCTTCCGCTGTGAGGTTGAGGTAGTTCAAACGCTGAGCATCATCAAAATCAGGGATCTCATATAAAGCAGCTTGCTCTGCTTCGGATAAAATAGTTAGTCTTTCGTTTTGTATGCTCATATGACAATAAAATTTAATTGGAAATAATGGTCGTTTTGTAAAGTGGGAAACTATAGCATATTGGTACGTTATAAACGATAATAAATTCTATTGTGTTATGCATGAAAACAACCTTAAGACAAAAACAACGAAAATTGAGTGGGATTTATATGATTTACGGGTATGTTCGAGTCAGTACTCATGAGCAAAGTGTTGATAGTCAAAAAAATGCAATCAGCCGATACTGTGTTGATCATAAACTGATGGTCGATGAATGGATTGAGCTTGAGATGTCAGCACGTAAATCCACCGCAATGCGACGTATTGATGAGCTGTTGGATAAATTATCGCCTAATGACGTTGTTATCTCGTCAGAATTATCGAGACTTGGTCGATCCATTAAAGAAACGCTCAACACGATAGAAACGATTGTTCAAGAAAAAAAATCGCGCTTGATTCTGATAAAACAAAATTTAGATCTTAATCCTGGCGCTAAACACAATGTTGCAAATAAAGTGCTGATCACTGTGTTTTCAATGTTGGCTGAATTAGAAAAAGATTTTATTTCAGAACGTACAAAAGAAGGGTTGCGCGCACGCGTTGCAAAAGGAATCAAACTTGGTAAATCCAAAGGAATTATACAGGCTTCGATGTATGACAAAGATAAAGATAAAATTTTGCATCTTTATCAACTCGGTGTGCCGATTCAAAAAATTATTGTGACACATCTTGGATATTGGACTTTGGACAAAAAGACATGAAAAGAGCCTCATGTCTTTTTGTCCAAGAAATTTCAGATCTATCCCTCATAATTAGATCGTTAATTGTCCTGATTGTAAATGTTTTTACAAAATGAGCCGATTGTCGTTGATA
>JAUYQG010000093.1 GCA_030695645.1 Legionellaceae bacterium | reverse complement strand
AATCGACGCAGCTTCGCACCATCATCGATTGTGAAATCACGTTACAGTGGAGATCGTACATTGGTGGGCACGTCGCTAGCGCTCCTTTGCCCACCCTACGTCCGAGTATTTTCCAGGTTATTTTTTGTGCAAAAACAAGCGCCGTTTAGTGTGAGGTGAGCTGTGATGGATAAGGTTTTTTTAACCGGATAGACCATAAATGATTTTTTTTGATCACATGGGGGTTTAACACGGGCATAAATGGGTTCGCCCAGAATCTCTGCATTTGCTATGCAGATATCAAAGAAAGTAATATCATCTTTTATCCTGTGAATAATAAGGGTAACAACGATAGATAACTCCGTTGATAAATCAAAGTAACTAGAAATACTATGATCTTATCAAGAGATAATACCGATTTCATACCGTGGTTTACTACAACTTAAAAAAACTATAACCAATTTAATAAATAAGGCATTTAAAAACTTAATCACAGAAAAACAAACCCTTATAATAAGTATTAATCTAATATTTTATTTAATTATTATTATGAGTGCGTTGTTATACTGCGCGCAGTCACGTCAGTTGTTCACGCCACGTTTTTTTTTGCAACTTATCGGACATTGATTTACACTGTGTTCCTTTTGCGTTTTATTCTTGTTCATCGTAGGTGATATCATGAGCCAATTTTCGCGTATTAATAACCTTCCACCGTATGTGTTTAACACGATTAATCAACTTAAATCGGAAGCACGAGCGCGACAGGACGATGTTATTGATTTTGGAATGGGAAATCCTGATCAACCTACTCCGCAACATATTGTGGATAAATTAATTGAAACCGTGAAACGATCCGATACACACGGCTATTCCATGTCGAAAGGGATTCCTCGTTTACGACGCGCCATGGCTGCGTGGTATGAACGTCATTATCAAGTAAAATTGAATAGTGAAACGCAAGTGGTGACAACAATCGGATCAAAAGAGGGCCTGGCCCATTTGGCTTTGGCTATATCGGAACCAGGTGATACGGTATTAATTCCCGATCCAGCATATCCTATTCACAAATACGGTTTCGTCATTGCGGGTGCAAACGTTAAACAAGTGCCATTAATTGACGAAGAGCAATTTTTAAAAGCATTAGAACAAGCAATGGAGGAAACAAATCCTAAACCAAAGGTATTGGTGATTAGTTTTCCTGCAAATCCAAGCACCCATTGCGTTGAGTATTCTTTTTTTGAGCAAGTAGTGGCGTTAGCTAAGCGATACAACGTATGGATTATTCACGACTTGGCTTATGCTGATATCGTATTTGATGGTTATAAAGCACCGTCTATTTTACAAGTTCCGGGTGCCATTGATATTGCGATTGAAACGTACTCTCTTTCAAAATCCTACAATATGTCGGGTTGGCGAGTTGGTTTTGCTTGTGGCAACGAAGAATTAATTGCCGCCCTCACGCGCATCAAATCGTATCTGGATTATGGCACATTCACACCAATACAAGTTGCGGCAATCGCTGCTTTAGAAGGCCCAGATGATTGCGTTCATGCTATTCGTGATGAATATGAAAAAAGACGAAATGTATTATGTGATGGGCTAAATGATATCGGTTGGCATGTTGATAAACCCAAAGCCACCATGTTTGTTTGGGCTCGTATCCCACTTTGTTATCAACATATGGGATCTCTGGAATTTAGTAAATATTTATTATCAAAAGCGCATGTCGCTGTTTCACCAGGAATTGGTTTTGGTGAACAAGGTGATCCGTATGTGCGATTTGGACTGGTTGAGAATATTCCTCGAATTCGACAAGCATTACGAAACTTAAGAGCGGTGTTTAAACATGAGGGGCATTTAGAGACATGTCATGACTAATCAAGATCAGATTACATCCCCTGATTCTGAACAATCTACTGAAAAAACTCACTTTGGCTTTCAATCGGTACCTTGGGAAGAAAAAGAGCGCAAGGTGAGGGATGTATTTCATTCGGTTGCAAAAAATTATGATGTCATGAATGACTTAATGTCTATGGGGATACATCGATTATGGAAACAGTTTACTATCGAACTAAGTCAGACACGAACAGGACAGTTTGTACTTGATTTGGCCGGAGGAAGTGGCGATTTAACCCGTTTATTGAGCAAAAAAGTTGGATCGACAGGACAAGTGGTGCTAGCTGATATCAATGCGGCTATGTTATCGGTTGGACGTGATAGGTTAATGGATGACGGGCTATTTAATAATATCAACTATGTTCAAGCCAATGCTCAATGCTTGCCATTCGTTGATAATTATTTTCATTGCATTACGATGGCGTTTGGTTTGCGAAATGTAACCGATAAAGCAACGGCCCTGCGTTCTATGTTTCGAGTGTGTAAACCCGGCGGAAAATTAATGGTTCTTGAGTTTTCCACTCCGAGCTTGCCTGGTTTGAAACCAGTGTACGATTGGTATTCGTTTCATGTTTTACCAAAAATCGGGCGATTTATTGCCAATGATGAAGCAAGCTATCAATATTTAGCGGAATCCATTCGCATGCATCCGACCCAAGATGTTTTGAAATCGATGATAGAAGAAGCTGGCTTTGAAGATTGCCGCTATCATAATTTAAGCGGTGGGATTGTGGCATTGCATATTGCTTATAAATACTGAGAACAAAATGATTAAAAAATACTCATTAATTGCGTTACAAAAGGCAATCAATCATGCCATGTCATTGGATGATTCCATGTCGACTAAAATAAAACCACTGCATGGTAAAGTATTGGAAGTCATCATTAGCCCGCTAAATGCGTTTTTTTTCATCACATTTACGGAAGGTGAGTTGCGATTATTAGCGAGTTATGACGGTCGACCGGATACGATTATTCATAGTAGTCCCATCGGTTTGATTCGCTTGAGTTTATTACCGGCATCTAAAGTGCGTTCCTTGTTTAATGACAAAATTAGATTATCTGGGGATGTTGAGCTGGGACAACGAGTTAAAACGTTATTTGATGAAATCGATATTGATTGGGAAGGACATTTGGCGCATTTCACGGGAGATGTGGTTGCGCATCAAATAGGTACTTTTGTGCGAGAAGGACAAGCGTTTACACAGCGGATTTCATCATCGATACGTCGTAATGTGACGGAATATTTACAAGAAGAGGTGCGTCTATTTCCTCCCGCAGAAGAGCTTCGGGATTTTTGCAATGACGTTGATGAATTGTCATTGTGTTCGGAACGATTGACCGCTCACATCAACCAATTATTGGTCGAAAATGAAATCAATTAAGCAATTACTGCGATTATTGCATATTAATTATATTTTAGCTAAATATGGCTTAGACCAAGTCATCGTGTCCATACGACTTTTTTCGGCATTTCGTTTTGTCGTATATTTAAATCCGTGGAATTGGTTTCGACGAGAACGGCTATCTCGTGGTACCGCGCTTCGAAAAACATTGGAAGAGTTAGGGCCTATTTTCGTTAAATTTGGTCAGGCTTTGTCAACGCGCCCAGATATTCTACCCGCTGATGTGGCTAACGAGTTATGCCGACTTCAAGATAATGTTCCTCCGTTTGACAGCGATATTGTTTTAACCACTATAGAAAAAGCGTTTGGTCTGTCAGCTTATGATGTGTTTGCGACATTTGATCCTCAACCATTAGCCTCTGCCTCAATAGCACAAGTCCATGCCGCTACGTTAAAGACAGGTGAAGATGTGGTTGTGAAAGTATTACGACCCAACATGCGAAAAATAATCGAGCAAGATTTAAGTATTCTAAAAACAATCGCGAAATTTGCCGATCGTTATTGGTCGGAAAGCAAACGATTAAAGCCCAGAGAAATTGTGAATGAGTTTGAACGAAATATATTAGATGAACTTGATTTGCAGCGTGAGGCAGCAAACGGAGCACAGTTGCGTCGTAATTTTAAAGGCTCTTCATTGTTGTATATTCCCGAAATATATTGGGATTATGTACATGACAATATTTTGGTGATGGAACGAATTTATGGAATTCCTGTTTCGGACGTCGCGCAGCTCATTCAACACGGTATCGATACCAAGAAACTAGCTGAGCGAGGCCTTGAAATTTTCTTTACACAAGTCTTTCGTGATTGTTTTTTTCACGCAGATATGCACCCAGGGAATATTTTTGTATCCATGCAGCATCGCCATGATCCGCAATACATTTGTGTGGATTTTGGGATCATTGGGACGTTGAATGATAATGACAAGCGTTATATTGCTGAAAACTTATTGGCTTTTTTTAACCGAGATTATCGACGAATAGCGGTGCTTCATATTGAGTCAGGTTGGGTGGCACGTAACACGCGAGCGGATGAATTTGAAAATGCCATACGCACTGTTTGTGAGCCAATTTTTGAGAAACCACTAAAAGATATTTCATTTGCGTTGGTTATTTTAAGATTATTTCAGGTGGCACGCCGATTCCAAATGGAAGTTCAGCCGCAATTGGTTTTGTTACAAAAAACCTTATTCGCCATTGAAGGCCTAGGGCGTCAACTTGATCCGGAGCTTAATCTTTGGGCCACTGCTAAGCCGTTTATTGAAACTTGGCTGCGTGAACAAATGGGCCCCAGATCATTTATTAAGCACTTACGAGATAACCTACCTTTTCTTGTTGAACAATTGCCCTATATGCCTAGACTGATTAATGAGGTATTATTGCAGCTGAAAGATCAAAAAACAGCCTCCATGGACGACGGTCGCTCACGAAAACACAGTGTGTTACAGCGTGACTATTGGTTAAGTGGTTTAGGCTTGGGGATTTTTATTACGATGACCGTTGTGGGTTGTATTCGTTATTTTAATTGGCTGGATTATGAAAAACTGACAATGCTTACTCTAGTCACTGGTTGCGTTGGTGGCTTGATTGCTTTGTTTAAATTTAAATTCAGTGAATAGGAGTTATTATGGGATTGAGTGGAATAAGTCCACTATCATTGTTGCTGATTTTATTAATTGCTGTGGTCTTGTTTGGCACTGATAAAATTAAAAGCATGGGTAGTGATTTGGGGCATGCCATTAAAAACTTTCGCCAAGCAATGCAATCAGATGACGATAAGCCGTTATGAGCATGGGTCAGTTAATATTGACCATGTTGGTTGCTCTACTCGTTTTTGGGCCCACGAAACTACCCATGTTAGCGAGGCATTTGGGACGGGTTTTTGCCAAATTTAACTATTATAAACAACAGGTTATTTTATCTTGGCAGAAACAATTACAAGACGATATCAAAGAACAACAGTTATTGGAAAATATAAAAAAAGCTAAAAAAGCAGATACAAGTTATACGGAACGGTAAATGCTCATCAATATCTAGTTGAAAAATTGTTATTGATAGAATAGAGTGTGTTGCTAATTTGGTCTTGTTCATCGTTTTGGCAAACGTGATTGGCTGATTCAATGCACTAAACTGTTAATTTGTTATGGAGTGTTTAGAAAATATGATCAACAACCAAAATATGGAAAAAATGTGTTCGACTGAACTTTCGACGAAAGACCGACTTAAATCAATCGTTAGAGGGTCTATTGGAAATTTGATTGAATGGTACGATTGGTACGTTTATGCTGCTTTTTCCATTTATTTTGCCAAATCTTTTTTCCCAAATGGTAGTTTAACGGCTCAGTTATTAAATACATCCGCTATTTTTGCAGTGGGATTTTTTATGCGTCCGGTTGGTGGTTGGTTAATGGGGAGTTATGCTGATCGTAAAGGTCGAAAAAAGGCACTGATAGGCTCTGTTATGCTAATGTGCGTCGGTTCGTTAATTATTGCGGTGACACCGAGTTATTCATCGATTGGCGTTGCAGCACCAGCGCTATTGGTGTTTGCGCGCTTATTACAAGGCTTGTCGGTGGGTGGGGAGTATGCCTCTTCAGCAACCTATCTGACTGAGATGGCGACCAAAGAAAATCGCGGATTTTTTTCTAGTTTTCAATACGTTACCTTGATAGCCGGGCAACTATTTGCGTTGCTTCTCTTAATTTTACTTCAGCAGGTTTTTTTAACTACGGAGCAGTTGGAAAACTGGGGCTGGAGAATTCCATTTGTGGTCGGTGCGCTGCTTTCCCTTGTTGCTCTACATTTGCGATATGGTATGCATGAAACGGAGTCCTTTTTAGAGAAAAAAGTAACGAAACAACAAGAAAGCTTAATCCGAACGTTATTTCGTTATCCAAAGGAAATTGCTATTGTTGTTGGTTTAACGATGGGAGGAACTCTTGCGTTCTATACGTACAGCACTTACATGCAAAAGTATTTAGTGAACACCACAGGACTAGGCAAAAATGAGGCGACATTGGTTTCTGCGGCAACGTTATTTGTTTTTATGTTGATTCAACCCATTATTGGCGCTTTATCTGATAAAATTGGACGTCGTCCTATTTTGATAGCATTTGGTGTTTTAGGTACGATATGCACTGTACCAATCTTATCTGCTTTAAATCATGTTGAAACGTGCTGGGGGGCATTTGCGCTGATTATGGTGGCATTGATTATCGTCAGTGGCTACACATCGATCAATGCGGTTGTAAAAGCGGAGCTATTTCCTGTGGAAATCCGAACATTGGGCGTTGGTTTGCCCTATGCCATAACGGTTTCTCTTTTTGGCGGAACGGCGGAGTATGTGGCGTTGTGGTTTAAAGACAAGGGAATTGAAAGTGGATTTTATTGGTATGTGACCGGTTGTATTGCTTGTTCTCTGCTGGTCTATCTTTTCATGAAAGACACCAAAAACTGCTCTAAAATGGATCAAGACGATGCGGTTATACAGGCAAGTATATTAAAAAAACGAAATGTGTTTAAAAACATCTTGGTACGATCCGTTAAACCACGTTCACAAGCTACGGAGTTCAGAGGAGCTTAGGTTTGGAGTCTGATCAGCCCACAGCTCTCATCACGGGTGCGTCTCGACGCATTGGCGCGGCCATTGCAACGCATTTGCACCAAGCCGGGTTTCGGGTGCTTATTCATTGTCATCAGTCGCTTGATTCAGCGCTCGCTTTAACGCGAACGCTGAATGAGCAACGAGTGAGTAGCGCGAAGACCTTGTCTGCTGATTTGTGTGTTAAAGAATCGGTGATGGAGCTTATTCACCACACAATGGAGTGGGCTGGGCGGTTGGACGTGCTGGTTAATAACGCTTCTATCTTTTCATGTCACGAAGTGGATTGGGACCGGATGTTTATTACCAATGTGAAAGCGCCTTTTTGGCTAAGTTATGCCGCGTACCCTTATCTTGTTAAAAGCCAAGGCACCATCATTAATATTACCGATATACACGCTAAGACCCCTCTTAACGGGTACGCCATGTATTGCCAAACGAAGGCTGCCTTGGCGATGCAAACCAAAGCATTGGCTCGTGAGTTCGCGCCCAATATCCGTGTGAACGCAGTTGCTCCTGGCGCTATGGCATGGCCGGAAGGAGATAATAGTGTCACCCAAGAACAGCAGCAAGCGATCATTGCGAAAACAGCCTTACATCGTCACGGTGATCCGCTTTTTATTGCCAAAGCCGTTTTTGCTTTGATTGATAATCCCTTTATTACAGGACAAACGCTTCACGTCGACGGTGGGCGGTATATTTAATTGGACTTTGGACAAAAGCAAGGAACGGCCATATTTGGCGCATCTTGAACGAAAACGATTTCGAAAAATGCTCATCCCGGCCTTCGCCGGGACAGGCGCAAGCTCATGTATGCTCCGCTTTTTCGAAACCGTTTTCGTTCAACCTGCACTCAAATCTGACCGTTCTCCGAGCGTCAACAGCACCCTCCGAGCAGTTACAAAAAATGAATTATTTTAGCCTTTTTCCCATGATGTAAGTGTGAGCAACTGTCCGGTCATCTGCCACTATTTCAATGGCAAATAGTGTGTCTTGCAGTGTTTTACTACGACTTTCTCTGAGTGCCAAAACGGGTGTACTTTGCAGATCTAATACAACAAAATCAGCTTCCTTGCCAGGTAGGAAACTGCCTATGTACTGATCAAGACCCAATGCACGGGCCCCACCCAGCGTTGCAATATAGAAGTTTTCAAATGGATTTAGAGGCTTTACTGTATCAGGATTATCGCTGAAAGCCTTCCTTAATTGCGTTACTTTGTATGCCTCATTCATGGTCTGTGGAATCGACAATGATGTTCCTGCCGCATAATCTGTGCCTAAAGCAACTTTTACATGATATTTATTGGCAAGACCGATATTGAACAACCCGCTTCCAAGAAATAAATTAGACGTTGGACAAAAAACAGCAGCGGCCCCTTTTTTAGCAAGAAGCGCGAAATCTTTATCATCGATCCAGACGCTATGAGCAAAAGTAGAATGACCGGTGACTAACCCATAGTAATCGTATACACCTAGATAGTCCCCTTTCCCGGGAAACATTTTCCGAACCATGTCAACTGATTCTTTGTTTTCAGCCAGATGCGTTTGAACATGGATTCCAGGATATTCCTTCACTAATCGCGTAGCTACGGCTATTTCAGCTTCACTGAGTAGATATGCGGATCGAGGTGTTACTGAGTAATTCAAACGCCCTTTGTTATTCCATTTCTCAATCAGTGCTTTGTTGTCCTTATAGGCCTGCTCTGGTGTTATTGAGGCATAGCTTGGGGTATTAGTATCCATGAATGCACTACCCGCGATTATCCTCATATTACGTTTTTGAGCAGCATCAAACAGTACATCTACAGAAACTGGTGCAATTGTTGCAAACACCTGAGCGGTTGTCGTGCCATTATTAATGAGTTGCTCTATGAAAAGATTAGCAATTTTGCTTGCATATTTAACATCACTGAATTTTCGCTCAGTCGGAATGGTGTATTTTTCAAGCCAATCAACTAATTGATCACCGTAGGAGGCAACCATCTCCATTTGAGCGTAGTGGACATGTGCATCAATAAATCCGGGGGTAATCAACTTTCCAGAGTAATCAACGATGGTCGCTTCATGACCGTATTTACCACTTAGTGTCGAATACTCTCCCGACTCTAAAATCTTTCCGTCCTGTACATACAGAATACCATCTTTATAATATTTATAAGAATCGTTAACGTCTACAGGATTGTCTGTAAAATAAAAAACTTGTCCACGGTATCCCGTAATTTTCCCGGCCGCAAAGGTACATATTGAGAATAGTGATAAACAACCAAAAATCATGCCTTTATAGAAATTTCCTTTCATTGTTTATCTCCATTATGATATGAAATAGTAAGTAAATGTTGCACACTTCTTAAGACGATCCTTCATACTACTCCGTATCGTAGCATTGTAATGAGATCGCTCGCAAGCTGCTTCAGCCTGGAATGGATGTTTAGGGTGTAATGTGATTTAATTTATATGACAAAGATTCTGGAGGAATTTTGAAACAATTTGACTTTAATAAGAGAAAATCATTCATTGTCTCAATTTTTCTTTTGGGTTTTATTTCCAATGAAGCGATAGCGGCTAAATTAACATCTACCAACCCCCCACTACACAAGGCTGATGCGGTTGATGATTCCAGTCATCGAGAGGGTACTGGTTCTCATATAAGCTCAAACCCAGCGGCCGTTGAAACAGCCCCAGGGTCAGGGGCCGCACAGCAATATATTGAGAAATTACTTGGCATAAAAAACGATCATGGCTTCAAATTCAGTGGTGTTTGGCTTGGTGATGGGGATCAATTATTCTCCAATGGCATTCCGAATTCCGAACGATTAACGGGAAATAGCCTACTTCTTCTGAATGCGACGTGGGATCCGAAGGCCTTACTAACGCAATGGAAAGGTGGGTTATTCGATGTTGAGCTTCTCCAGCTGAACGCTCAAGATACTAATGGACAAGCAGGCGCTGTTCAAGGGTACAATAGTTTACCTGGTCCTCCGCCCCTCAATCGTTTTGAAGTGTATCAATTGTGGTATCGACAAAATTTATTAGAGGACAAACTGGTTATCCGCGTTGGAAAAATGGTCCCTACCATTGATTTTAATAATGTGGTAAAGCCTGTTCCACTTGATGAACAAAAATTATTTATTCCTGCCATTACAGGTTTAATTTATACGCCTATTTTTATTAACCCGTCCATGCTGGGTACTGTGCCAGGATACTATAACTCGGCTTATGGTGCTACATTGAGTTTATTACCAGTGAAAAATACGTACCTTACATATGGTATTTATGATGGTAATTTAGCACAAGGCAAACAAACTGGCTTAGAGGGCCCACACTTTAATGGCCATTATATCCAACTTGGAGAAGCAGGCGTTGCGTGGCTTTTACATAATCTTCCAGGAACAATTGCTGTAGGTGCTTGGCATCAGACAGGGCTTATTTCGTCTCCTCCCAGTACTCTTTCCGAAAATGAAGCGTCCGGATTATATTCTTTTGGTGCGCAACGTCTTTGGTATAAAGATACTTCTCAAAATAACAATGGGATTTCTTGTTTTTATCAATTTGGTATTAATAATTCAAATGTGATGCCTATGACTCAATATGTTGGTTTTGGACTTACGGCCTTTGGCTTAGTTCCTCATCGAGATGAAGATTCTTTTGGTGTTGGAACAGCAATTTCATGGCTCAATCAAACTATTTTTACTCAACGCACAGAGTCGATGTATCAAATTTATTACCAGGCAAAAGTGGTAAAAGATATCTATCTCGAGCCTGTTCTCTCCTATATTCCTGATCCTGGAGCCGCTCCGAATCTACCCCCAGCGTGGGCAGGTACCATGAGAGCCGTAGTTCTGTTTTAAAAATATTTGGACTTTGGACGCAATTGCATGCAAAAAAACACATGCAATTGCGTCCAAATAATTTCAGATCCGTGAAATTTACAGACATATATTACTGGCTGAAATTGATCTATATTATTGGACTTTGGACAAAAAGACATGAAAAGAGCCTCATGTCTTTTTGTCCAAGAAATTTCAGATCTATCCCTCATAATTAGATCGTTAATTGTCCTGATTGTAAATGTTTTTACAAAATGAGCCGATTGTCGTTGATAT
>JAUYQG010000013.1 GCA_030695645.1 Legionellaceae bacterium | reverse complement strand
TGCCAGCACCTTCTTAGGCATGAGGGTTATTGTTACATTCACAGATTGTGAAATCACGTTACAGTGGAGATCGTACATTGGTGGGCACGTCGCTAGCGCTCCTTTGCCCACCCTACGTCCGAGTATTTTCCAGGTTATTTTTTGTGCAAAAACAAGCGTCGTTTAGTGTGAGGTGAGCTGTGATGGATAAGGTTTTTTTAACCGGATAGACCATAAATGATTTTTTTTGATCACATGGGGGTTTAACACGGGCATAAATGGGTTCGCCCAGAATCTCTGCTAACCCTCGCGTTGATTTGTAATTAAAAAAATAAAATGGTATTCTTGGCCGATTTTTATCGATGTTTTGTGTGATGGTATCGATACTCAGAATTTCACAAATAGGGTAGACTCATGCATGATTATTCTATTTTAAAGAGGCTTCCTGATAAATCGCATCAGTGGAGCGCTCTATTCATTATTCTGCTGAGCATTGCGGTTAACATACCTTATTTGAAACGCAGCTATTTTCCTGTGCATGACACGCTCTCGGTATTCCAGTTTTTCTCCTATTATTACAGTGAATTGTTGACTCATCACGAGCTACCTTGGTGGTTGCCTGCGAGCGCTTACGGGATGCCTATTGATTCTTATATGTTGTTTAGCTTTGGTCCTTTTCAATATTTGGTTTTGGGAATTGGCTATTTATTTCATGTGCAAAATGCCCTCTTACTGTTCTCCCTGTCGTTAATCGGAGATACTCTTTTTTTTGCATTCGGAGCTTATTTGTTCTGCCGACATATTCTCCATGACCGATTGCCCACCTTTATTTGCGTTCTTTCTATTTTAGTATTGGTGCAATACGACAGACAGATCTATTGGAATTTTAAACTGTTATTGCCCATCCCGTTGTGTTTATATTGGATGCAACTTGCAATTGAGCGTTGTAATTTAGGTTATCTCTGTTTGATGTTTGCGACCTTGTTGAGTTGGGCCTTTGGTTCTATTGCTTATGTTTTACCGGTTCAGTTTTATGTGACGATTTGTTATGGCCTGTTATTTATTTTGTTCAACTTGAAAATGCATCATCTTCGTGGTTCATCGCTCCATCAGTTATTCAAGCAATGGGTAAAAAATATAACACAGCGAGAGAATTTGTTATTGTTGTTAGCGGGATTAGGTATTATCGGCATGTGTGTCTATATGATGTACTCTATTAAATCGGTCATGATGACTGACATGGCCTACAATGCAATTGGTAGAGACGCTAATTTGGGCGTCGGCCTTGATTACTATTTAAATTATGGTGGAAATACTGGACCTGAAAAAATAACGGAATTTCTTAATGGACTCCCCACATCGCATCCACATGATTTTTTAGCGTATATTGGCTTAATTAATGTGATCTTTGTCCTTAATAGTATTTTTTCCAAAAGAAAAAGTCCGAGTCAAGTAGCCTTAACTCTAACGGCTCTATTGGTTATTATTTTTACGGTAACGGCAACTGGTGTGGCACAGATAGCTTATGTATTGCCTGGAATGAATATGGTTAGGCATATAGGCTATTTTATTACCATCGCAAAATTATTATTGATTATGCTGGCAGGTTTTGGCCTTCAAGCTTATTTACATGAGGATTAAGGCCAATATGTTTTATTCTTATCCGAGTGTGATGTTTTCTTATATCAAAGTTAAGTTCAATAAACGATATGTACTCCCTTTTGCTGTGGCGGTTTGTTGTCTGATATTGACACCTGCCAGCGATGTGAATCTGTATAGTGCGCATGCAGTACATACGTCATGGGCTGTTATCGGATGGGTGGTTTTTTGTCAAATTTTTTCAATTAAAAGTCGTGGAATGCTGTTTGGGTTTCTCATTCTGTCATTGTTTGAGATGGTGAGTTATCGAATGACCATATACAAGATGGCGGATTTATTTTTAATTCCATTTCCCAAAGAATACCGTGACGTACGATTGTCACATTATCAACCGACGCGGGTTGATTTCGCTTCTGCGGCATTTTTTCATTTTAAACCACTAGACGTTTATGCAATAGGTAGCAGTTACTTGGATGTGGATGCTTGCCCAGCACCTCGACAAGATCTTATCTCAGTAGGGGTTAAACGATTATTTGATGTACGACTAGGAAAATTGGTTTCGACCGATAATCCTCGATTGTTTTTGGATCCTCAGGGCGATCATGTTTTAGCTCAGGCCTTAGGATGCCAAGTACCCAAACTTCGACTAGTGCAGGATGTGTTGTATTCAACGAGTAATAAAGAAGCTGTATTGTTGGTGGGGACGAGTGATATTTACCATGTTCCAGTGATTATGCGACATGATGTAAACGATTCCTCCCTCTTTCAGGATGTGCCACCTGATAGAGGGGCACTCAATCCCGTTCAAGATGCATCTCCCGCACGTGTTGATTACAATATTACGGAGCGTTATTTTTCTTCCAATAAGTTTTATGTCCTGGTGGATAATAAAACGACTAAAACCGGATGGTTGATTTATGCGGATGCCTATAATCCAAATTGGGAAGTCACTGTTGATGGGGTAACCCAGCCTATTTTTCCAGTTAATCTTGCGTTTAAAGCGGTGCAAGTCGAACCTGGTGCACATGATGTTCGTTTTGTGTTTGTTCACAATACGCTGTTCTTTGTTCTTTTTTGGGGCATGATGATGCTGTTGGCTTGCGTTGTTTTAGCAAGTATTGGTTGGCAAGCCGGTCTATTTGGTTTTAATAAGCAAGGACCTAAACATGTCTTTTAAGCAATCGGGTAATCCAATGCATATCGGTTTTGATGTGTCTCAAACGGGTTCTAATAAAGCTGGATGCGGATTTTATGCTCACGCCTTAATCCAGGCCATGTTAGACATTTCACCAGAAACACATTACTCACTATATCCTAGTTTTGGCGATTTTTATTTTGATGTGTTCATGCCAGTTAAAAATCCTTATAAAAAAGGAAATTATGGCCCACGCCATGTAACCCGTGATACAGCAGGTACCTTTTGGAAAAAAAATAACGTAGAAGCTCAATTGAATAAGCCAGATATTATTCATGCGAATAATTTTTGGTGTCCAACGCAATTGAAAACCAGTCGCTTGATTTATACATTGTATGATATGGGTTTTCTCGTTGATCCGAATTGGACCACCGAAACGAACCGTATTGGCTGCTATAATGGTGTGTTTCGAGCGTCTCTAGCCGCTGATTGGATTGTTGCGATTTCTGAGGCGTCTCGAAACCACTATTTAGAGGTGTTTCCACACTTTCCAGAAGAGCGTATTCGAGTTATATATCCTTGTTCACGATTTGCAGATACCAATCGATTGGGGGTTCGCCCCAAAGCACTAAACGACATCCCTGAAGGTGGTTTTTGGTTATCAGTAGGCACTATTGAGCCAAGAAAAAATCAACGACGACTTGCTGAAGCCTATGCGCGTTACTTGGCTTTAAACGGCAAGCCCATGCCATTGGTTTTTGCGGGTGGTCATGGTTGGCTAATGGACGACTTTCAAAAGCGCTTACAAGCATTGGGAATCGAAGATCAGGTTATTATGACAGGTTACGTATCGGATGATGAACTCATTTGGCTTTATCGGTCATGCTACGCCAGTCTTTACCCAACCTTGTTTGAAGGATTTGGTTTGCCGGTTTTAGAAGGGATGCAATACGGTGCCCCAACGATTACCACCAGAACATCATCCATTCCTGAAGTGGCGGGGGATGCGGCTATGTTATTATCACCTGAAGATACATCGGGATGGGCGGAAGCTATGTTAGCATTGTCGTTAAATCCCACGGAGCGTCTGCGTATGAGTTCTGCTTCGAAACAGCGAGCTCGGGAATTTGATTGGAAGCAAAGTGCTGCAGCATTATTAGATTTGTATCGCGAGGCTTTATCAGAGCCCAAACGTGGTGGATAGTTGATAAATGAAGACGAGTTGATTGATGAAAAATTTCCGCCAGATGCCAACAGAACGCCATAAATATTTAGGGATTGCCGGGGTGTTTTTATGCCCTCTGTTTGATTTAATCGATTATTTGCAAATTAACCATGGCTAATCCTAAATGACGGGGATCGGCACTTAAACCCATTTCTTTCGGTGATTTAATGTCATGGAATTTGAAAACAATCGACTTCGCATGTCCATTGGTCGTCACAGGCAGTGAAATGTCTGATGCTTTTTCCTGATTAAATACGGCGGTTAAATGGGTTGTTCCAATAATGATGTCAATGGGTTTATTAACCAAATCGGTAAGTAATCCCGCACGAAACTTCAGTGTAAATTTTTTAGGAAGTGGTTGTACAAACTCTAAAACAGCTTCCTCACCGTCTGTCCACCGACCAAAATCTTCCGTCCCTGAAAAACCAGCCATTCTGAGTAAAAACGTAGGATAGCCATCTCGTTGGAATTGAATCCCATCCGAAAGCTTAGCTTCATAAAAAGGACCACAGGTATCATAACGTATAGGATAGCCATGGAGGTCTCGATGGGTTTCTCGTACGGCTGCATGTACCATACCCGAGGTATAATCATACAGACCAGTCCATCCAAAATCCCCATACAAGTATGGTGTATTAAACTTTTTTGGCCAATTAAAAGGGGGAACTCGAACTTCCTTGTATTTTTCGATATCTTGATGGCGGACTACATCAAGCACATGTTCATACTCCAGAGTTAAGCGTGTTACATTGAGTGATAAACGGTAGTAGGAAGCATATAGAGCTGCCAATACTATTCCGGAGGTGATGACAACGAGTGGCGTGAATCTTTTCCTTTTGTTATTTTGCATGAACATACGATCAATAAAGAATACAAGTGCCGTGGGGACAATCGTCATGGATGCGAAAATGCCACGATATGGCATTGGGTATCCGGCCGGTGTTGCCAGCATAGGAAGTGCCGTTAAAATGGCGAGAAAAATGAATAAGACAGGACCTATGATCATCTTTCGAGAAGCTGAGAACTGTTTAAGATAAGGATTGGATAATGATCCCCATGCTAAAATCCCGGTGAACAGGCAGGCTGAGGGAATAGCTATTTTCCACATAGGAGCAAACCAAGCTGAAAAAACTAATTTAAATACGTCCCGGAGATGTTCTATTTTACTTGCAACATCGAAAGATAAAGTGAATGCATATAGAGAGTGAGCCTCGAGCTCTTGATAAAGTAGGGGAAAGTCAAATCCGCCGAGATGTGTTTTTATTAAAAAAGGTTTCCAGAGCAATTTAATACTCAGATAAAAAACAGCGCATGTTGACATCAGCATCACTGTTTCAGCAAAAATAGCCATTAATTTTGCTCGATGATTATTTTGTGGACCAAATAGGAAGTTGATGAGGGTCAGGGTTAAAAAGAAGAAGGTAGTGGGTGGATAGATCAATAGACTTATTAAAAGAAGACTGAAGACGGCAACAATAATAAAAACTTGTGTTATTCTCTGCGAAGCGAGGGATCGTCTCGCAGTGGAATGATTTTGAATGTTTCGATTTGTGTAAATCTTTTGAAATAAAGCGTGCGCAGCAAGGATGAGAAATATCGGCTCGATTCCCTGTGTGGATATCGCAATCCAAAATGAGTTGATTGTCATTGAAGGCAAAGTAAAGGTAAGCACCGTAAGTAGGACCGCACTATAACGATTAATATTGCAATTTTTTTTGAGGTATAGAAAAAAACAGGATGCTGCGGCGCTCATCAACAGCATATTGAATAATCGCACCATATTAAACGATTGCATAGTATGTATAAGCGAAAACTGCATGTTAAGAAGAACGGATTGTAGTGGACGACCTATCATGAACATAAATGCGCTTTCAGGATAACCGACGAAGGATTTTGCAACGTTGTATTCGAATGCGAGGTAATCATTCTGGAAAGCATAATGATGACCCAATATAGGGATATAAAAACACGCTATTGCAAAGAATGATAATATTGTAAGTGGAAATAGTGTTGTTCTCTCATTCATTGCCTTCATCCTCTTTTCCTTACGGGGACTCTTACTTGCGAATCCAATAGTTCGTTTGAAAATTTAACAAATTTGCTTTCGCATTATATTCTCAAATAGAGGTTAGCTACAAACAGTTTTTCGCAGTCCAGGTGAGTTTTGAGGAGCTATTCGAAAAAGGATTGAAGTTGAAAAACGCATAACCGAGATTTAAGGTACTCGATCATCGAGTATTAAGTTTCTTTTTGGACCCCGGAATGGGCATGGGCGCTGATTCGCGTCATTTGGGATTAGCTTTAACTAGCCTTCAAATTATCGGGTGATCGGGAGTGACTCAAGCGTGCGTCAAAAAATAATCAGCAAAACCATAAAGTTTTCGATAGACGTTGTAGTCCACCATTTCCAGTCGCAATAACCACTTGAAAATATTTTCCTTGAGCAGCGAGTTTATTTTGTATGGCCAGTAGTTGATTGGCCTCAGCTTGATATTCTTTTTCTAAAGCCTCTTTATGCATAACGTCATAATAGCAAGACCAGTACTATTGAAAAATAAGTGCCCGCTTTTTTTTGGATAGGTATCATATCTTTTGGACTTTGGACAAAACGGCATGCAAAAAGACATGAGGCTCTTTTCATGTCTTTTTGTCCAAAGTCCAAATATCTTAAAACCTGAAATAGAGAAAAGGAGTGTAATCGGAGCTCATAATCGCTGCCGCTGATACAAGAAGCAGACATAAAGAAATAAGAAATTGTAGGCTCATAACGCCGAGTCCTGAGCCATTGTTCACGCTACTCCACGCTTCGCTTAGTTTTTTCGGATAAAGCAAAGCTCGTTTCGGTGGCACTATCGTAGCCAGCAATGATGCCAAAAGCAGTGTCGTGACGGCGTGATTATTGAAAATGTAACCCCAAGGGAGTACCTGTTCTGGTGATGGGCTATGTATGCCAAAAAGGACGGAAATATAGCTGACTGCATAGCTTAATGAGGGTGATCGGAAAAAGACCCATCATTCGGCCTAGACCAATGGCCATATCGGAGTAACCCGAAAAATCAAAATAAATTTGCAACGTGTAGGCGATAAGGGATCTCAAATTTAATAATATACCCATAATGGTAGAACGTAGGGTGGGCAAAGCGGTAGCGTGCCCACCCGTTCGGAGCCGGCAGGGGATATTTGATGTAAATGCTCAGTATGAGGTAAAATCCATCCCATCTTTAA
>JAUYQG010000085.1 GCA_030695645.1 Legionellaceae bacterium | reverse complement strand
AAATTATTTTTCGCAAAATATCACTGAATTCGTAGGGTGAGCAAAGGAGCTTGCGACGTGCCCACCAGCAGTGGTACAACGGTGGGCACGTCGCAAGCTCCTTTGCCCACCCTACCTCGTTCACCCAGAATTGCTACTCATATTAGATCGTGGTTTGTCCAAACTCCAGAATATGTTAGTATCCCAACAATATCAGCAACCCTAAACAACCCCAGCGGTTAATACGTAGAGATAACCTATGAACAAACGCATGAAAATCATGATTATTGCCTTGTCTATTGTGTTTGGTGGCCTTATTGCTTTCAATATCATCAAGGGTATCGTAGTGACGTATCTTTTTGAACATTATGTACCCCCTGCCGTGACGGTATCTTCTGTCGTTGCTAAAAGCAAAAATTGGAAACCTTATATTTCAGCCGTTGGCAACTTTGTATCAATTAATGGTGTTGACGTCAATTCGCAATCGGGTGGAAAAGTTACCGCCATTCATTTCAACTCGGGACAATTTGTTGAACAAGATAGTCCATTAGTGGATATTGATGACACGGTCGATCAAGCCACACTGAAGTTCAATTTTGCCGATTTAGCCTTGCGAAAAACAAATTACCAACGTCAAATAGACCTCTTAAAACGTAATGCTGCCGCGGCATCCACGGTTGATGAAGCCAAAGCTAAATTGCTTGAAGCCGAAGCGAATGTCGAAAAAACGCAAGCAATCATCAATCAAAAACACATCATCACGCCTTTTGCCGGAGTACTCGGTATTCGTCAAATCAATTTGGGTCAATACATCCAACCCGGAGAAACTGGAATCGTGTCGTTACAATCCATGGATCCCATATTTCTGCAATTTTACTTACCAGAACAACTGTTGGAACGGCTAGCAATTAATCAAACCATACGATTTTCAATTGAGCAAAACCCCAATCTTATTTTTGAAGGCAAAGTGACCGCCATTAACTCAAAAGTAGATTCCAATACCCATACCGTAGAAATTCAAGCAACCTTACCCAATTGTCCAACGTCCGAACTTCAAGACCCTCTCCACTCCAATATCGTGACGGGTAAACAACAAGCGAGTGATGATACCATTGTCGTGACGTGTCATAGCGACATCAATTCAAAAAACCACATCACCCAATTTAATTTTATCCCGGGCATGTTTGCAGCAATTGAGGTCGATCAACCCGTCATATCAGACGTTGTTATTTTACCAAGCACAGCAATTTCGTTTACCATGTACGGTGACTCCGTATTTATTATCGAAAAAAGTAAGGACGGTAAACCCGATGAACACGGCCAAGATATACTTACCGTAAAGCGCGTTTTTGTGACAACCGGTGATCAGCGAGGTAATTACACCGTAATCAAACAAGGTGTCAAAGCAGGTCAAATGGTTGTTGCTGCGGGTGAATTAAAACTAGAAAATGGTACACGCGTCACTATTAATAATGATGTTAAGTTACCCGACGTGAAAAACATTGAGGAATTGGGGCAATAAAATCCATGAAATTAACTGATCTTTTTATCAAACGCCCTGTTCTGGCCTCGGTAGTCAGCTTGTTGATCTTATTTTTTGGACTCAATTCGTTGACCAAACTTGCCATTCGCCAGTTTCCACGCATGGATAACACGGTGATTACTGTGATCACCAGTTATCCTGGTGCTGATGCCAATTTAATTACCGGTTTTATTACCACGCCTCTGGAAGCGGCCGTTGCCAGTGCGGAAGGCATCGATTACATGACATCGTCCAGTGTTTCAGGTCTAAGCACGATCACATTAACCATCAAATTAAACTACGACCCACAAGTGGCATTTACTGATGTCATGAGTAAAGTTCAGCAAACCAAAAATCAACTGCCACCGGAAGCACAACAACCGGTCATTATCAAAAAATCAGACACATCCACCGCACTCATGTACATCAGCTTAGACAGTACCGACATGACCCCTCAGCAGATTACTGACTACGCTATGCGCGTGGTGGAACCCCAATTGCAGACGGTAGATGGTGTCGCACAGGTTGATATTTTAGGCGGACAAACGTACTCCATGCGTGTATTTCTTGATCCCATTAAAATGGCTGCTACCCAGGTTACGCCAGAAGATGTTTCCGACGTGCTCGCCAACAACAATTACCTAACCGCTGCCGGCAGCACCAAAGGCGAATACGTTGCGTTCAATATTCACGCTAAAACCAATATGAATACCAAAGAAGAGTTTAGTCATTTGATTGTGCGTACGAATAAACACGCTATCATCCGTCTGAACGACATTGCCAAAGTTGAATTGGGTTCAGAAAATTACGATACGTCGGTGCGATTTGACGGTAAAAAAGCTATTTTTATGGCCATTACACCCACACCAACGGCTAATCCCTTAACCGTGATCCACAACGTACGAGAGGTATTCCCTACCATACAACAACAGTTTCCCCCAGCACTCAAAGGAACGATAGTCTATGATGCAACCGATTATATTCGTGCTTCGATTAAGGAAGTCATGCTGACTATTATTGAAGCGGCTATTATCGTTATCGTCGTCATTTATCTTTTTTTAGGATCGCTGCGTTCTGTTCTTATCCCTATCGTCACCATACCGTTGTCTTTAATTGGCGTTTGTACGCTGATCTTATTTTTAGGTTATTCGATCAACTTATTGACCTTGTTGGCTTTTGTGCTTGCCATTGGTCTCGTTGTGGACGATGCCATTGTTGTGGTAGAAAACATCCACCGCCATATTGAATCAGGTGCAAGTCCATTGAATGCGGCGTTATTAGGTGCCAGGGAAATTGGCATGCCAATTGTCGCAATGACTATTACGCTGGCAGCCGTCTATGCCCCCATCGGTTTCATGGGGGGATTAACGGGCGCATTATTCAAAGAATTCGCATTCACCTTGGCAAGCTCCGTGATTATTTCGGGTATCATTGCGTTAACACTATCACCGATGATGTGCTCCAAGATTCTCTCGTTACCTATTGGAGAAGGAAAATTTGTTCAATTTCTTGATGATTTTTTTAATAAACTCAAAAATCGCTATCAACATCTACTGCATACTCTACTCGATACGCGTTCCATCATGGTGGTCTTTTCGGCAGTTGTAATACTTATTTTACCTTACTTATATGGCCACACGTCAAAAGAAACCGCACCCGAAGAAGATGCGGGGTTCTTTTTTGTGGTCAGCTCAGCCCCCGAGGATGCCAGTCTCAATTACGTTGAAGCGTTTACAAAACCATTTGATGCCATTTACGAAAGTTTTCCTGAAACGGATCATTATTTTACAATCAATAACCGCTCACCCAATTCAGGTGTGGTCTTAAAACCTTGGGATCAGCGTTCAAAAAGCCAATTTGACTTAAAACAACCCTTACAAACTAAATTAGACCAAGTCGCTGGACTGAAATCGTATGCGGTTATTCCCCCGTCCCTCCCAGGTGGCGGTGGGGGAACACCGATTCAATTCGTGATTAAATCAACCAGTGATTATCAAAGCTTACTGGACGTTTCCAACAAACTGATTGATCGAGCGCGACGTAGTGGTATGTTTATGTACTTGGATAATGGGCTTAAATACAATCACCCTGAAGTTGAAGTGGACATTAATCGCTCCAAAGCGGCCGATCTTGGATTGAACATGAAAACCATAGGTAAAAGTTTAAGTAGCGCTTTATCCGGTGGATACGTCAATTTCTTTGACATGCAAGGCCGCAGCTACAAAGTGATTCCGCAATTGGATCGTCGTTATCGTGGCCTTCCCAAACAACTGGATAATATTTATCTAAGAACAGCTACCAACAACATGGTGCCACTGTCTACGATTATCAAGATGAAAAAAACTGTTCGCCCCAATTCGCAAGCCCATTTTCAACAAGTAAACTCGGCGACTATTTTAGGCATCATGCTGCCTGGGCATACATTGGGTCAAGGACTTGCTTTTCTCCAGGAACAAGCGAAAGACGTACTACCGAAAGGATTTGCCTATGATTTTGGTGGTCAATCAAGACAATATATTCAAGAGGGCGACACGCTTATTTTGGCCTTTTTTTTGGCAATTATCGTGATTTATTTAGTTCTTGCGGCCCAATACGAAAGCTTTCGTGATCCCTTGATCATTTTGATAAGCGTCCCCATGTCAATTTGCGGTGCTCTGATACCACTAAATTTAGGTGCCGCCAGTATCAATATTTACACTCAAGTCGGTTTGATTACCCTAATTGGTTTAATCAGCAAACACGGGATCCTCATCGTCGACTTTGCTAATCACCTACAACGCGAAAAAAATCTTGATCGACGGGCCGCTGTGGAAGAATCCGCTGCCATACGCTTGCGGCCTATCCTAATGACCACCGCCGCTATGGTTTTTGGCGTGTTTCCACTTTTGATTGCAAGTGGCGCTGGAGCGGTTAGTCGTTTTGACATTGGCTTGGTTATTTCAAGCGGCCTCGTCATTGGCACGTGTTTTACTTTATTTGTTGTACCGACGATGTATACCTATTTGGCGGCGGACCATCGTCGTGAACGTGATGCTCTCGAATTAAATCAAACATAAAAACCAAAATAAATACATATTGATAATATTTGACGTTATTGTTATAATGACAACAGATTAGTGCGTCAATAGTAATCAGACCTCGATCGCAACGGCGGTCAAGGCCCATAATCCTACTTAATATTGTTGTGGAGAAGTAACATGGTCTATAAAATGCCGGGATATGAAATTGTAAATTTTGCAGGGGTTCCATATGCAACACCAGAGGAGATGTTCTATGGACGATTTACATATGTTGCAGCGCATGTGGATAATGCCAACTATAATAATAGTCAATTCCATTTACTCCAACGTCAAATTTTTTGCTTAGAAGACCATAATAGGATATTTAAAGATAATCCGTTGGGGATAAAGCAATTACATGATTTGCTGTCAATGTTAAGATCTCTTGAAAAGACTATCGATGATGACATTGCGACTATCGATGATGACATTGCAATGTTGCATTGTGAGCAAGCCATTGGTCGTGTTTTACGTATTTTAAATCGTCCTACCGATGATGATTCAAAACAAGCACAGTGTTACAATGAAAACATTAAGCAAACACTACAACTAGCACGCTTTTTATCTCGTCATGGAAGCACTTACAGTTCGAGAAGACTAGGACGATTATTGATGGGTATTGCAATTGCTGCGGCTATTGCTTCTGTCGCCGTTATCTTCTTTACCTCAGCACCCTATAGCATCGCACTTGGATGCTTTGCGGGATTTGTAGGGTTGACGGGTTTATTGGTGAGTAAATATGGAAAGGTCAAGAACATTGAAGAGGTTCTTACGGATCTTGCAAACAATGTTAAGCCACTCCCGGAGAACGAGAACTCTATAGATCCTGAACCTACAGCTTATACATCAGAGCCTGATCCATTCATGCTTAAGGCTATGGTTCTTGTAGAAACTGCTCTTGAAAATAGGCCTAATCCATCTGGTAAGCAAAATCAGAGTCACATCAGATCTTTTTCCTTCGACGTGACGAGCGTAAAACAAACATTATATAATCATATGAGGCAGCGTCTATTGGCAGGCGACGAGGAACAGATAAGAAAACAACTTAATGAACTTGATTCCAAAAACCTTGAATCGAATAAATACATGGCGCGTGTCGCCGCGATCTGTGATTTAGTCATGATACCGGTAAGCGCCCTCAACAACGCTTCCGACACGCCTACGCTCCTCAGCGGCGTTGCCACGCAACCGTATATTATGCAAGGAGACTCCAAAGGAGCCCCGCAACAAGGTTCTTGGAACAAAAATCAAAATCAAGGCCAGCTGCAATCCGACAAAGAGTTTACTTTCGTCAAAACAAACGACCTGTATCAACTCTCCGATCTTGATCCCTTAGGTGATGCGGATCCGGAGAAGGCGTTAGAAAATGCGTATACACAGTATGCTACTAATACTCGTCAAAAAGCTGCAAATAAGGCGTTAGAAAATGCGTATACACAGTATGCTACTAATACTCGTCAAAAAGCTGTAAATAAGGCGTCGGAGCTTAGTTTCACTTCGGGGATGTATGCGACTATGTTTGGGAAAAAGGCTAAAGGCACTGAGGTATTGTCTACGAATACGCCAACAACAGGGGCACAATACGAAACAAGTGATCTTCTGGTGACGTATTAGGGATCTCAAATTTAATAACATACCCATAATGGTAGAACGTAGGGTGGGCAAAGCGGTAGCGTGCCCACCAGTTCGGAGCCGGCATGGTGGGCACGCTACCGCTTTGCCCACCTACTTCACACAGTGGCAACCGGATAGGCAGGGAAAATTCTAACGTCCCATTTTGGTAAATTTGAAGAGCGCTTAATTTTAGATTGATATTGCGCCATTTCTTTCTTGGTAAGCGAAATTCCTTACAGTCACTTTTTAAGTTTAAAATACCAAGTGGAACTAACGTTGCATCTGCTGCATAATCATGGTCAAGTCCTTGTGGGGCTTCACTTGCCCGAGTTTTTCCAT
>JAUYQG010000082.1 GCA_030695645.1 Legionellaceae bacterium | reverse complement strand
CGCCAGACCAATAAGCGTATTCATAAGCAGACATCGATTGAATGAAATGTCGCGCCAAATCTCGCGTATCGGTTTGTGAAGAGATGAGCTTGCTCACTAAGTGAGGGTATTGTTTTAACATCGCTTCTGCTTTGTTTTGATTATCTTCGCCCTCTCTGGTAATAAGATACATGAATTTTTCCACAGCACGTGCTTCGCATTGCTGCAGTATTTTAGCTCTTATGCCCTCACTCATATGGTGCGCTAGCATCTGACACATTGGTGTATCGTCGATACACCAAGCGTATTCATAAGCCGAGATGGGCTGTTTAAATTGTCGTGCCGCATTCTCATGCATTTCTCTTGGCATGGATATCAGTTTAGAGGCTAACAGAGGATATCCGGTTAACATCGCGTGAGCTTGATTTTGATTATCAGGGCCATCGAGCGTCATAAGATGAATAAACGTGTCTATAGACTGCTCGATATTCAGCTCGGCATGGAGGTCTTTCTGAAACAGAAAAAGCCGGTTATTCGGTTTGAACGCAAGCAAATCGCCACGTTCAGACAAAGGAAAATAGCTAATAATTTCTCGCACTAAAGAATCTGGTAGATTGAGAAAGCGTTTTAAACTAATGGCACCAATAACAGGCAACGGCGGTGAAATGGATGCGGAAAAAAAAGCCGAGGAGGCAGGTAATAGCCACGGCCAAACTATATTTTCTTTCTTAGCAACAACTTCAGTTGATTGTTTCATAACGCCTCACACGTCCATAATATGCTTCATATTAGCACAAAAAAAGAGGTGGGTCAAGAAATTCGGACCAAAATCCATTATCAGAAATGGCCGCGAATTATTAATTCGAATCAGCATGATGCTGACAAAATTGGCTCAAAAATCAGATTGACCGGGTTCGGGCGGGCTCGGGCTCGTATTAGATCGCGGTTTGTCCAAAGTCCCATTAGAAGTACAATAAGAGACAAGCGCCTCAAGAATTGCCATACGCATGAAGACGCCGTTTTGTACTTGCTTCAGAATAAATGAGCGTGGGCCATCGGCAACATCACTATCCATTTCAACACCGCGATTTATAGGCCCGGGATGCATAATCATGACATCATCTTTCGCATCCGCCAAGGACTCACGGGTAATGCCATAGTTACGATGATAGCGTCTTAGATCCATGTGTACCCCTTTTGATAATCGCTCCCGTTGCACACGCAAACCGATAACCACATCGGCATTCGTCACACCATCTCGTAGTGACGTGGTCACTCGTCCATATTGAACAACGCGTGGAAGCCAAATCTCTGGTGCCACTAGCACCAACTCACCCACCCCCAGTAATGCGCAAATATTTTGCAAAGAATTGGCCACCCTGGAATGAAGTAAATCGCCAACGATAGCGATCTTCAATCGGTCTAAATTAGGTTTTTGCTCTATAATCGTCATCAAGTCAAGTAATGCCTGGGTGGGATGAGCGTGGGTTCCGTCTCCCGCATTCACAATGTGAACTCCTGCTGGAAATGCCCCTGCCATGGCTTGAGGCAATCCATTTTGACTATGACGAATAACAAAGATCGTAACTCCCATTGCAGCCAAGGTATGAATAGTATCCTCCATCACCTCACCTTTTTGCTCAGAAGAATGTTGTATATTCATATTAATCACGTGCATATTCAAATGAGTGGCTGCTAGTTCAAAACTAATCCGAGTACGTGTGCTGTTCTCATAAAATAACGTGGCCACGGTATGATGAGCATAACTTGGGTAATTTGATGTTTGTTTAAAATACAATGCACGCTGAATAAGTTGCGTGGCATCATCAAACGATAATTGATTGATTTCTAGAAAATGTTTCATAACAAACCCTACATTTCTTGCAACCACTGCTCGAGAATAACACAAGCGGCTACGCTATCCACTTCAGATTTTTGTATTTTACGATAGCCGCCTTCTGCATACAATCGCTCGCGTGCTTCAACTGTCGATAAACGCTCATCAACTAAATGCACGGGAAGAGCAAATCGTTTTTTTAATTGCTTGGCAAAACTTCGCGATGCAGCTGTTGTATAGAGCTCTTTGCCATCAATACAAGTAGGTAAACCAACAACAAGCGCTTTGGGACGCCATTGATTGATAACCATTTGAACGTGATCCCAATTTGGAACACCCAGAGTTGCATTCAAGGTTGATAAAGGAGTGGCACTACCCGTTAATTGCTGACCAACCGCCACACCAATACGTTTATAACCAAAATCAAAAGCAAGATATATCCCCTCATGCATGACCAGAACCTGATATCAATTGATCCATGTGTACTCCCAAAGTTAATGCCGTCGCCTTCCAACGATCTTCAAAACGAACCTCGTACAACAACTCAGGTTTAAATGGACAAACCAACCACGAATCGTTGATAATTTCTTGCTCTAATTGCAGACTATCCCAAGCAACGTACCCTAATGCTACCAAGACATCTCTAGGACCAGCGTTATCTGCAATAGCACGAATAATGTCATTTGATGTTGTAATCGTTACATCGTCACCAAACACCGACAAGCTCGATCGCCAAAGACCAACCGGACGATGAATCACAAAACCACGCTCAGGCTGTATAGGACCACCAAACAGTAATGGTCGCTGTTTAATGTCTTCAAACGCCGATTTGATTTGGAGCTGGTCGAATACCAAGCTTAATGGATATTCCGTAGGACGGTTAATCATGATTCCAACCGTTCCTTGGACATGATGCTCACATACGTAAATAACAGACTGTGAAAAAACAATGTCGTTTAGAGAGGGCATCGCGACCAACAAGTGATTTGCTAACGACATTTGAATAGTCATCATGCTATCCGTTAAAGGGTTACTCCTACATTAAGTATACACCATTATTTCAGGCTCATCTTAGGATGTGCGACTTTGGACAAACCGCGAGCTAAAACAAGCCCATGAGCGTGCCCGAGTAGTTACGAATCATGTTGCTGTATTTTCACTCGCAAATCACAAACCAACCGCTCCAGTATATTGTCTGCATAAGGAGCATCTTTTTGTAATGCTTGCCAAACCCCATGCGGCCATAAAGCATCTGAGGTATAACGTGCAACCACATGCACATGCAATTGGGAAACCATATTGCCCAAAGCACCTACGTTCAATTTATCTGGCTTAAAATACGTTTTCACTATGGATGACAACATACTCATTTCATCAACAAGCCTATGTCGATCACGATCCGACAACTGATCAATATCTTGGATATTACATTGACGAGGAACTAAAACCAACCAGGGATAATGTGTATTGTTCTTTAAAAAAACTCGGGAAAGAGGCCAGTTACCCAACTCAATGCAAGACGATTGAATACGCGCATCAACAACAAACTCCATACATTCACCCAATATCATGAGACACTAATAATAGGTTAATGATATCATCATAATTGGACTTTGGACAAACCTCGATCTAATACGAGCCCGTGGGCGTGCCGGCCGTTACCGAAAGGCCTTGGGGAAAAACTGGGAATTAAATGAGATTTTGAGAATCTTTGTGTTAGGAATTGGACAGAAAGACATGAGGCCCTTTTCATGTCTTTTTGTCCAAAGTCCAGTTAGGAACGGGCTCGTAAAAACCAGATCTTATTTGCCCAAAGTCCAATTATATCGGCCAAGTACTGGAGTAATATATGCGATTATGGATGGTTTGTTTTTTCTCTTTTTTCGTTCATGGAGCATGTGCTGATGTTCCCAAAGTAACGTCTTTAAATAAAGCCGAGTCGGCGTTCAATGTAACCGATGCAAATAAACAATTTGATCACATCAACTTGCAACTGTCCGTTCAAGATTTAAACCTTGTTAATTTAAATGCAGCAGTCAAATTGCTCACGAAACTGGTAGCCAAAGCCGATGATTGCGCCAGTATTGATGAAAAACGTGTCAGTAGCCTCAATGATCAAATACAAGAAACCAAACCAACTTTGGGTGATAGTAAAATAGCTTCCGATGCCAATAAATCTGAAGCAGACTTGGTTTATCTTCAAAACGAACGAAAAAAATGGGCTAGTGAACAAGCGCAATGTCGATTATTTTCCATACGTGCTAAAGAGGCTATTGATGCTTATGAGACAGCCATTGCCAAATTAAAACAGGAAGAAGCATTAACTCGAGGACTAGCCATCTGGAGCATCATCGGCCAAATCATTACCGATCCCGCCGAAAAATTAACATTATCATCACCAGAGCTCTCTCTCCCAGCGCAATTATATTCCCCTGTAACTTGGGGTACTCTTCTGGTTTCAAGTCTGTTTTTCGCCGGTTTAATCTTATTAAAATCGTATAAAAGTAAGCGAGTCCGTCATTATTTGCGATTTAAATCATGGCATGTCAGTCATCTGATTTTACTCACATTATGCCTAACGCTGGGAGCGTTAGCGATCTATTTACAATTCTTACCCTCTCAGCAGCCCGATGACAATAATCTCTTAATCCATCTCACCACGACTATGTTACTTTATACGCTGGGACTGGTTGTGATTATATTTTTATTTAAGGTCAAAAAAATCAGAGCACTATTTTGCTGGTACTCTTTGGATAGTTATTTTTTTCAATCGCTCATGATTTTTTTATTAAGCTTTTATGCGCTATCTATATCAGCACGCATGCTTGCGCAAAGCGTTACTCTAAAGAATGATATACTATGGCAATTAGGTGACTCACTCTTTCTTCTAGCCGTACTCGCGACAGCTATTTATTTTATTTACTATTTTTGCAATGCCCACCGGCATATTATCTTTATTAAACAACATCACAGTTTTATTCGACGCGTTTGCGTACTACTTTTTATCGCGTGTGGCGTCATTAATTTTTTGGGTTACCATACGTTATCCATGCATTTAACGTTTGCTGGCATTTCTACGTTTGCTATTATTTTTGCCACCATTTTAATTGAACAAGCCATAAGCAAAATCTATAACATATGTACCCACGCAGGCGCTGTCAACACCAAAATTGTTAAATTTTTTGGTTATAAACCACAACAAACATTAACCGAACTATTCATTCTAAAAGTAACAGTACAAGTTATTATTTTCGCTCTGGCGTTGTATCTGATTAGTCAAAGCTGGGGGTACGCAACCTATTATATAGAAAGTGCGTACACACAATTTTTATACGGTATCCATTTTGCAACATTTACATTTTATCCAACCCGTATTATTGCTGGTATCATCGTATTTTGTATGCTTTATCTATTATTTCGCAGCATCTCAACGGCTCTTAGTCGACATGAACAATTTGAAGATGAAGAAGAAACGCAAGTAGCCATTGCATCCATTTTAACCTATATTGGTTTTGCCTTTGCAATCATCTCAGCATTATTAGTGGCAGGATTTGACTTTACGGGACTAGCCATCGTAGCCGGGGCTTTGTCAGTGGGTATTGGTCTTGGTCTACAAAGCATTGTTAACAATTTTGTCTCAGGCATTATTTTATTAATTGAAAAGCCCATTAAACCTGGCGATCGAATTCAGGTCGATGGTGTGGAAGGTATCGTAAAAAAAATCCGGGTACGATCCACACAAATCACAACATCCGCTCGAGAGGATATTATTATTCCTAACTCGGATTTGATTACGCACCGAGTAACGAACTATATGTATTCGGATAAATATTTATCGATTCATTGTGAAGTCGGCGTATCCTATGGTAGTGATACTAAGCTTGTACGTGACCTGTTACTCAGCGTTACCAATAATCATGATGACATCATAAAAACACAACGAAATAAACCTACCGTATTATTTCGCGCGTTCGGCGACAATGCGCTTATCTTTCATTTATGGTTTTTAATTAAAGATGGGAATAAAAAATCAGAAATTAAAAGCGAGCTACACTTTGAAATAGAACGGCTATTTCGTGAACACAATATATCATTTGCGCTACCGCAGCGCGATATTCACATCAAGCTGTCTGATATTGAACCATGGATTCCAACTAAATAATTAATTTTTTAAAAAAACTATTGAGCATCCAACCGATCTTCGCTATGTTGTTACTAGGTAACTACTCACTCTGAACCAAGGAACGGCCATATTTGGCGCATCTTGAACGAAAACGGTTTCGGAGAATGCTCAAATACCTAGGTATGCTGCGCTTTTTCGAAACCGTTTTCGTTCAACCTGCACTCAAATCTGACCGTTCACCGAGGGTTAAGATCACCCTCCGAGCAGTTACGTTAATAGACAAGCGATTGACCAATCTAGGGAGGGAATATGGCGACCGGTGAAGTAAAATGGTTTAATAATACAAAAGGCTGGGGATTCATCACACAAGAAGGTGGTGGTGAAGATATTTTCGTACACTTTTCAGCCGTGAACGGAACAGGATATAAAACATTAATAGCCGGGCAAACGGTGAGTTTCGATCTTCAACGCGGCGATCGTGGATTACATGCCATAAACATCACGTTGCTTGATACTGAAAAAGTAGCCGAAGAAGAAAACGCTACGACATAATTTTTTATCCTTAGAGCATGTGGGATAGGGGTTTTAGTGCGCGCAATACGCCATAAATAAAGCCGCAGCTAATTTTGCGGTTTGTTGGTTCGTGTCGTATTTAGGTGCTAATTCAACAATATCCAAACTGACCACTTGGCCACTACTTCGTAGTAATTGCAAAGCATTGAGCACATAGGTAGCCCCTATTCCCAATGCCTGCGGGGCACTAACGCCAGGCGCTAAACTCGCACTAAATACATCCAAACAAACGCTCACATAAAGATGCTGATGTGTCTTAAGAATACGTTCAATCCAACTTAAGTCATATGGATTGGCATGTATTTTGTCTGCAAGCAGATAGTTCACTTGATTCTGATGAGCATAATCAAACAAACGCTTCGTATTAGAGTACGATTGAATCCCTGCGCAATAATAATGAAATGGTTTGTTTTTTGATTGCAAATAGTCGTTAACTTGTCGAAATGGCGTACCTGAACTACCTAAATGACCCTCTATCAAAGGCCGCAAGTCAAAATGTGCGTCAAAGTTTAAAATGGCAATATCTTCTTTGGGATAATGAGTTGCAATACCTTGATAATGTCCCCAAGCGGTTTCATGACCACCACCAATCACAATCGGCATGCAACCCAGCGATAATATCCTAGTCACACGTTTTTTTAATTCCGCTTGTGCTGCCTCTAAATCATGATTAAAACATCTGATATTTCCGGCATCATATAGCCGAAACGGTTGATGTATGGGTGATTTTGCAGCCGCTTGTCGAAAGGCCATGGGACCATCTTTTGCCCCTGAATTTCCTAAATTACGACGGACGCCTTCATCACATTCAAAACCTAATAAAACAAACCCTTCATGCCGCTGATTACAAATGTCTGGGTTATCTAGATCTAAGTACTCTATTGTTTGGAATAAATAGTCATGATCCAACGCGTCCGCACGTCCTGACCAAATCGCGCGATCCTGAATAGGATGATATAATGAAGCTGATTTTTGCATTGAAATATCCTGTAAATCGGCGTATTTTAACTCGTAATATTACCCTCACTGGGCTTAAAATACCATGTTTGAATTAATTCCTGGCCAATTATCCATTCGGGATATTGGCACGCTTTTACATGCAAAACAATCCATTAAATTGGCTAAACATGCCTATGACACCATCGAAAAATCGCATCAATTGGTTCAAGACATGCTAAGTCAAGACCAAACCATCTATGGTATTAATACCGGTTTTGGTTTATTAGCCAATACGAAAATAGCTAAACATGAACTTAAAACATTGCAGAAACGTATTATTTTATCGCATGCAGCAGGTGTAGGTGAGCATTTAGACGAAGATATGGTGAAATTAATCATCTTATTGAAAATCAATAGCCTTGCTCAAGGTTATTCTGGTGTCTCTCAATCCTTAGTCAATCAACTCATCGCTATCTATAATGCCAACATCTGTCCCATCATTCCAGAACAAGGCTCCGTCGGGGCTTCAGGTGATTTAGCACCATTAGCCCATCTATCATTAACACTTATTGGGGAAGGAGAGGTCTATTTTAGGGGGCAACGCATACCTGCTAAAGAAGCCTTAGCCAGTGCCCATTTAAAACCCATAGTATTAGTGGAAAAGGAGGGATTAGCCTTAATCAATGGCACCCAGGTTTCTACTGCCATTGCCATCATGGGCCTTTTAAAAATGCAACGTAATTTTGCAATAGCAAGCATTGCGGGTGCTCTTAGTCTTGAGGCGGCTGCCGGTAGCATCAAGCCGTTTAGTGCACTTATTGCCCAAGCAAAACGGAACAAAGGACAGCTATTATTTTCTAAGTTAATGGAAGATCTCGTGCAAGGAAGTGCCATTTTAACGAGCCACGCTCATTGTGACAGGGTGCAAGATCCCTATTCGTTGCGATGTCAACCGCAAGTTATGGGGGCAGTTTGGACCTATCTCAATGACAGCCAAACTCATTTAATGAATGAAGCAAATGCCGTTTCAGATAATCCTTTAATTTGCATCGAGACAAAGCAAATTATTTCTGGTGGTAATTTTCATGCGGAAATTACCGCCTTTAGCGCCGATTTGATCGCTATTATTGGTTCGGAAATCGGATCCATATCTGAACGCAGAGTCGCTTTACTCATTGATAGTTCGTTAAGTGGATTACCCCCTTTTCTGGTTAACAATCCAGGACTGAACTCAGGTTTTATGCTTGCGCAAGTCACCGCAGCATCCTTAGCCAGTGAAAATAAAACCTATGCTCACCCAGCATCCGTTGACAGCATACCAACCTCAGCAAACCAGGAAGATCACGTGAGTATGGCCACATTTGCTGCTGTAAAGCTCAATAAAGTAGCCGAAAATGTGTTGATGATTTTAGCCATTGAAACCTTAGCCGCGAACCAAGGCATTGATTTTAGAGCACCACTCAAAACATCGTCATCCCTCCAACCTTATGTTCATGCTCTGCGCGCTCGCGTACCCTTCTATGATGACGATCGCTACATAGGACATGACATCAGTGAAGCACGTGACGTCATCACACAATACAGTTATTATAGCGCTTTACGCGATGAATTATTTCACCAAAGTGAATCCATATGAATTACGATCTCGTTATCAACAACGCAACCATTGCAACTTGCGATAAACATCATACAAAATTAGACCATGCTTCCATTGCAATTTGTGATGGACTTATCGTTCAAATTACCCAAGATAAGCCGCAACTCAATGCCACAAAAATGATTGATGCCGAGGGACAGCTTCTAACGCCCGGCTTGATAGATTGCCATACTCACCTTGTGTACGGCGGTAATCGCGCCAATGAATTTTCTATGCGCCTAAAAGGCGCCACGTATGCTGACATTGCTAATCAAGGTGGCGGCATTCTCTCTACCGTTAAAGCCACACGAAATGCAAGCCGTGACGAACTAACCAAAACAGCTAAACAACGCGCTGACGTTATGCTAGCCCATGGTACGACCACAGTTGAAATCAAATCAGGTTATGGCTTAGATTTGGAAACAGAAGTTAAATTGTTAACCGTTGCCCAATCACTGGCCACCTTATTACCTATCTCCGTAGTCACTACTTTTTTAGGTGCGCACACCACCCCACCGGAATATCAACACGATAAAGATGGATATATTGATTATATTATTTCAACGGTCATGCCCATTATTGCACGAGATAAATTAGCTACGTTTGTGGATGCTTTCTGTGAAACCATTGCCTTTAGCCCGTCTCAAGTCGAACGGTTATTTCGAGCAGCGCTGCAACATGGATTTTTATTAAAATTACATGCCGAGCAGTTAACGGATCAAAAAAGTGCTTTGTTAGCAGCTCAATTTCAAGCAAGTTCAGTTGATCACCTGGAATGCCTAGCGCCAGAGGATTGCGGTAAACTGCGCAACAACAAAACGGTTGCCGTTTTATTACCCGGCGCTTTTTATTTTTTAAAAGAAAAACAACGCCCTCCCGTGGAAGCACTTCGCGAACATAACATTCCAATCGCTATCGCTACTGATGCAAATCCAGGCTCATCGCCATTTTTAACGTTACCTTTGATGATGAATATGGCCTGTATTTTGTTTGGGTTAAGTATCGAAGAAGCCTGGCTTGCAGTCACGATCCATGCGGCACAAGCATTAAATCTTGACCATGAGATCGGTAGCATTGCCATTGGAAAAAAAGCCGATTTAATTTTGTGGTCTACTGATAACATCAACGATATTGTGTACAACTCATCCATAAATTATTGCCAGCAGGTTATAAAAGCGGGTGTTTTGCTGTAACTGAGACTATTCATGACAAAAGGTTTACTACTAATCAATTTGGGCACACCCGACAATCCAAACACAACCTCGGTTCGGCAGTATTTACGCGAATTTTTAGCCGATAAACGAGTGATTGATCTCCCTCTACCCCTGCGCTACGCCCTACTCTACGGATTTATTTTACCCACGCGCACGCGCCAGACCATCGAAGCCTATCAGTCCATCTGGACAGAACAAGGTTCTCCATTGCGTTACCATAGCACGCAATTATGTCATACATTACAGAAAGAGCTGGGTGAGGACTATCGTGTTGTCATCGGGATGCGATATGGCAATCCTAGTTTGTTGGATGCACTGCATTCATTACGAACCTGTGAACACATCACCGTGCTCCCCTTGTATCCTCAATACTCTTCGGCAGCAACCGGTTCTTCAATTGAGTACGTTTTAAAAGCAATCGCTTCGCAAACCGTATTCCCATCCCTTAATATTATCCGTGATTTCCATCAACACCCTGGTTTTATTCAAGCACAAGCACACCTTATCAAGCCCTACCTTACTGATCACGACCATCTTGTATTGAGCTACCACGGACTACCTGAACGACACCTACAACAATCCGGTTGTCAGAAAGTCTGTATCGAAGCCTGTCCATCAACAACAGAACGCAGCACAAATCAATCCTGCTATCGAGCTCAATGTTATCAAACCACCGCATCCATCGCCCATGCGCTGGATTTAAAACTGACGTTTTACAACACCGGGTTTCAATCCAGATTAGGTCGAACCCCTTGGATAAAACCCTACACAGATGCCTTATTACTCGAGTTAATTAATCGAGGAATAACACGCTTGGCCATTGCTTGCCCTTCTTTTGTCGCAGATTGCTTAGAAACGTTAGAGGAAATAGGTATCCGAGCTCGTGCACAATGGCAACAATTAGGTGGCAAGCAACTTACTCTCATTCCCTGTTTAAATGACCATGAACTTTGGATTAAAGCGATTATTGAAGGGATTAAATGTCCATGAAATTTGCATTCTGATTTCTTTGTGCTATAACAAGACACATAAGCATAACAGGGGATAATCATGACAAATAGAACATTTTGCGAACGACTCAATAACGAACTGAATGCCATCGGTATGCCGGAGCGTCTCGATGAACGCATTGAAACGTTTGCCAAAGTATTTAAAACACCTCGCTTTAAAGCCGAGGCTATTTTAAATGGAAATACCGTGCCAGACGATGCCCTGCTGAAGCGATTGGCACAAGAATTGGAAGTCAGTACCAGCTGGCTGTTGGGTGAAGACAAAAGCAAGCATTAAACCTGGCCACTAGCAATTCTGGGTGAACGAGGTAGGGTGGGCAAAGGAGCTTGCGACGTGCCCACCGTTGTACCACTGCTGGTGGGCACGTCGCAAGCTCCTTTGCTCACCCTACGAATTCAGTGATATTTTGCGAAAAATAATGTTATTA
>JAUYQG010000109.1 GCA_030695645.1 Legionellaceae bacterium | reverse complement strand
GAGCGCGTCTTTTTGCGCGAAGGATCTCAGATTGTGCAAAATTCAGGAGATCCTTCGCGCAAAAAGACTGCGCTCAGGATGACGTGCTTGCTTCGTGTTCAGTGAAAACACTAAACTTATCCACAACCTGGGGAGTTACGAATTTTATGACATTTCAATCTATGATTTGAAGACATTGGATACTAAGTTCGATCTTGTTTATTCTCGCTATGTGATTGACCATGTCGTTGAGCAACAACGCGCCTTACAAGAGATGAGTGATATTACACGTAAGGGCGGTATCATGTGTTGTGAAAGTTCTGCCGTGAATATACGAACAGCATTTTCTTATCCGTTAATCCCTGCGCGAGAAACAATGCATTTGTGGTTTGATAGCTTGCGGCGTTTGAATGTTTATAGCAGAGAATTAGGTCTTCGTCTTCCGGGTATGATGCGTCAAGTAAACTTAAAAAACATCAGCATCGATTTAATTCAGCCTACGTTAAAATTGGACTTTGGACAAAACGGCATGCAAAAAGACGCATGCCATTCTGTCCAAATAAGTTTAGATCTGACATATTTATAAGCCAATAATATCAACGACAATCGGCTCGTTTTGTAGAAACATTTACAATCAGGGCAATTAATGATCTAATTATGAGGGATAGATCTGAAATTTCTTGGACAGAAAGACATGAGGCTCTTTTCATGTCTTTTTGTCCAAAGTCCAATGTATTGATTAATAGCATTCAACACGATATTCTAAAAAACCATGAGTAACCATAAGGTATGCTGTATGAAAAACAATTACGTGAGAGATTCGGCACAACTATCCGTAACGAATCTTCTTGATGATTTGCCCAGGCATCTCCCCTTGGATGCCATTAGAATGGTTGATCGTGAAATCGGTGGATTATTAGGGAATCCTGGTAGTCCTTGTTATAATGCTTATCGTACCTATGCTCTGGCCATATTTCCTTCTGGTCTTGAAGCGACCAGTCCAGGCAGAGATATTATTCTTATTTTAAATAGCAAAGAAACTGTTGTTATGAGGCGTGGCGTATCGTGTACTCTTTCTCTTCCGAATGTTTTGCAAAATCCCGAAAAAGGTGTGGCACAGATCATTGGGATAGATTTGGCAAGAGCATTATTCAAACAACGAACGGAAATTTTTCAGAAATTACAACATGGAGACACATGGCAAGATAACATTGACGCTAATAATCAAGCAATAATGGTTCTTAACGATTATGATCCCTATCCACCCAATGATGCTAAAGAAGAGAGTAAAGAGTCGTGCCCAGATCATAGTGGAGCCAATAAGCGAGCGATCAAAGTTGTCGATAATCAGAGTTCATATTCAAGCAAAGGTACTATAAAAGGACTTGCATATGAATGGGATAAGCGGAATAGAAAAGCCACGACTGGCTCATATGAAAATCACCGTAAATTTAATGAATTAGAGAACAATCAATCTCAGGAGAAAGCAGACTTGGCAGGTGAACGTGTAGCTGAAAAAACGGAATATGCGTGGTTAAGTTACATATGCCCATGTATTCGATAATATTGGACTTTGGACAAAACGGCATGCAAAAAGACGCATGCCATTCTGTCCAACTATACTGCGCGCGGCCACCAACTTTAGTTTGTGGCCGCGCGCAGTATAAGATCACCCTCCGGGCAGTTTCGTTGGAGAGACTGTGTTATCAACCTCATCGTCTTTATCATCGACTGGGTTAAGCTTGCGTCTTTTTAGCGCGTTTAAGCTATCTTTGGTGAAGATCTCACCAGGAGCATGTATTCTCTTTAGCTGATTCTTTTGGTCATTCATTTCAGCAATATCTGCTTGAATACTAGCATCGGTTCCACCTAGCCCCATGGCCTGTAAAACCTCTAAGGCGCTTTTGTTTTTAAACGTATTTTTCTCATCACCGCCTAATACCGTCATAGTAATGTCAGTAGCCTTAAACCCCTTTGCGCGAGCGGCTTTATAGGACGATAATACGACTTCTTTTCTAAGCTCTTCATCTTCGTAATTATGCTCAAATGATATGGCCGGTTTGTCTTCCATAGTCACAGCGTTCTCCACCATGAACTTCTCGACCATGTCGTTAAAATCGGACTGCAGCCGAAAGTCGCCCATAAGGTGATAGGGAAACCATCGACCAGGAACGTCAATGGATATTTTTGCTTTACCCCCAGAATCTGGTTCACATTTTAATGCGGTTCCGCTGGCTGTTTCACTGGTTAATTTTTTTTCCCCATACATCCTTACAGGAAGTTTTTGATCCAGTAAAAACGTCAATGTCTTACCTTTAAGACATCGTTTTCTATAAACATCATCAGTCTCATGTCCTATGGTTGCACTAAGTCCAGGAGCCTGAAGCTCCCTATAATCGTACCTATGTGATTCCATTTTCTCCAGATGTTTAGCGCGAATCATTAAATCAGCTTCACATCGTGCTTTTTCTGCCTCAACTTTAGCCGTCAGACCTCTAACTTCCGGTATATCTTTGTTGTCCTTGTCTTTTGACGCAGGTTTCCCTTCAAATGCTTCTTTCAACTCAGCTTCTGTTTTTTCATAAGATTGCCTAACCGCAGTAAGCATGTGTGCTTTTTCTCTGTTTAAACGATCGTCCGTTATTTTAAATTCATCGGCTGTGGGGACGGCGTCAGGAAGCACACTGTCTTTAATATCTAACAAATACATCAAATCTTGCTTAAACGGGGAGCGCTCTCCAGGAACGGCATCCGCTTCAAATAGTTTTTCAATCTGTTCCATAGCCGATTTTTTTTCGTCGGCTATGGTTTTTTCAGCATTAGCGCGTAGCTCGCCGTATGCATTAATGATTTTTTGCGGATGTTGAAAGTCGGGATCATTCTCTTTTATTGCCTGTTTTAGAGCACGAAAACTATCTCGATCTCCCCCTGCTACCATGAGGTTCGTAGTTGGAATAGCGTCACTCATGATTTTTTGTAACCGAGCAATTGTTACGTCTCTTTCAGGGAGTGATTTTGATTTTTCATCAATAGCCTTACCTAACTCACCAAACTGTAATATATCCACGGTGGTGGCCGTAAGCAGATTTGAGGCACTCTTCTTTATGCTGGCAGCCGCCTTGCCGGCAAATTTTTCATAACGAGAAAGATCATAGCTTTCACTGTATTTATCCAGAACTCTTTGTTGTTCATATGGGGTATGTGATAATAAATTAGTCGGATCTTTGCTTTCGATCCGTCGCGCTAGAAAACCGCCAGGTAGGGGAATGGGTACATTGGGATTAGTCAATATACCTGCGAGGACATTTCTAGCCAGTTTTACGGGTGCTGATGATGGTATGTAGCTTAAACCATATGCTGTTGCTTCGGCAGCTCTTTTTATACCTTTATATGCTGCGCGGAGAGTAGACTTTCCACCTTTATTTCCACCTTTATTTTGAGCCATGGGAATCCTCACCGTATTGAATCTTGCTTTGGTATATTATAGCTTAAATTTTGGGCAATTTCTACCAGGCTACGATCGCCGCATCGCCAAACAGTTGCTTGGCCTTTTCCTTTACTTCATCAGAGTTCAGTGATTTAACAAATAAGTCTAATTGTTCTCGTTTTGCATTGTTTTTTCGAATCACAATGAGATTGGCGTACGGCGAATCTTTGTTTTCAATAAATAAAGCATCGCGTGAAGGACTAAGTCCGGCTGGAATGGCGAACGTTGTATTAATCACAGCTGCGTCGACATCGCTTAATACTCTGGGAAGTTGTGCCGCATCTAACTCTTGAAAACGCAATTTTCTGGGATTGCTTGTTACGGCTGTCAGAGTGGTACTGTGATTATTTTTTAAGCGGATTAGGCCGGCTTTTTGCAAAAGTAACAGTGCTCGAGCTTCGTTGCTTGGATCATTTGGAATGGCAATGAGTCCGCCCACGGGAATGTTGCGTAAGGTTTTATACTTTGTAGAATATATACCAGTAGGATAGATAAAGGTTTTACCAATGGCTTCTAATTGATAGCCATGAGCTTTCGTAGCGGCCTGCAAGTACGGAAGATGTTGATAAACGTTGGCATCTAAAGTTCCATCGTCAAGGGCTTCATTAGGTAAATTATAATCGCTAAATTCAACAATTTTAATGGTTAATCCGTAGCGTTGCAGCGCCACTTTTTGAGCGACGTCAACCAGATCGGTTTCAGGACCTGCGATAGTACCTACCACTAAGGTGTTGGGCGCTGGATTGTTACCACAAGCGGCAAGGCTTAGCAGTACGACGAATGCGATAATCAGACGCCCTAAGCGACGAGCTGTATAATATTGTAACACGATATTCTCCTTAAGCCTTAAAAAATCGCCCTGCTAATTTATCCCCACCCATTTGCAAAGCCTGCACAATAATCACCAAAATTGACACGGTCGCCACCATCACAATCACATTAAAACGTTGATAACCATAACGAATCGCCAAATCGCCTAAGCCACCACCACCAACAGTTCCAGCCATTGCCGAATAGTTTACCAACGTTATGGCTGTCACCGTAACAGCATGGATTAAAGCAGTTCGCGCTTCTGGTAGTAGAATATGACTAATCATTTGCCACGTTGTTGCTCCCATGGAATACCCTGTGTCAACGAGACCAGGAGGAAGACTACGATATACATTGTCGACTAATCGTGCAAAAAAAGGTGCTGCTCCCAACGTTAACGGTACTATCGCTGCGTTGATTCCGATTGACGTACCCACTATCAGGCGCGTCAAGGGAATCAGTGCTACCAGTAAAATGATAAACGGGATGGATCGACATATATTAATTAAGCCGGCCAATAGCCGATTAAACAACGCATTGGGTTTAATGTGTTTACTTGTAAAGAGCATCGTCCCTAACGGCAAGCCCAGTAGTACAGCAAATAAGGTACTGGCCGATACCATATAGATGGTTTGACCTGTAGCGATACATAAATCATACAGCATCGTTGGTGACATACCCCAAAATCTCCACAGTTAGGTTGGATTGTTCACAACGTTGAATGAATGCTTGCAATAAGTCATTGTTTGCATTTAATTCAACCACCAGTACACCGCACGTAACCTGATCGAAGCTATCGATGTTCGCTAATAAAATGTTGATATCAAGATGTAACTCACGGCTAGTTTGACTGATAAAGGGTATCGTTGCTCCTTCGCCCTCGAAGAAAAGACGTAATAATGGCCGTTCATTAGCCGTTGTCGATAAGTGATGACTCAGACAATACGGTAATTGTGGACTTAATTGCGTATACAGCATGTTACGTGCCGCGCTGTCTTTGTTAGAAAACACACGAGCAAGAGCGGTTGTTTCAATAATCTTACCATGCTCCATCATGCTTAAACGATGACAAATGCGCTTAACAACGTCCATTTCATGCGTGATGAGTACAATAGTAATGCCATAGAGCTGATTGATTTTTTTGAGTAGCGCGAGAATGGATTCAGTCGTTTCAGGATCCAAAGCAGACGTTGCTTCATCACAAAGTAGAATTTTGGGTGAGCAACTTAGGGCACGTGCGATGGCGACCCGTTGCTTTTGTCCACCACTTAATTGGGCAGGATACGCTAGGACTTTATCACTCAATTCGACTAATGGTAACAGTTCGTTGATTTTTGTCGAAATAGTGGTTTCATCAATACCTTGAATACGCATGGGCAGAGCGATGTTATCGTAGACTGTTTTAGAGCTTAACAAATTAAATTGCTGAAAAATCATGGCCATTTTATGTCGAGCGTGTCGTAACGCTTTGGGTGGAAGATGAGTGATGGTTTGATTGTCAATCAAGACCTCACCTTGGTCAGGACGCTCTAGTAAGTTCATACACCGTAGTAAGGTTGATTTTCCGGCGCCGCTACGGCCAATAATGCCAAATATTTCGCCTTCTTGGATAAATAAATTGATATTGTCTAAGGCTACGTGATCCGCATAAGATTTGTTTAAACCAGTTAATTCAATCATCACATTAACTCAAAGGTATGGTTGTACTATACTGCGCGCAGTATAGTGTATCTAAGCGGGGAATAAATCGAATCTACCCGCTTTAGCCGTATTTATAAAAGATCGAGAGTCTAGTCTTTTAAGCGCCCGCAAGCTGAGATTCAAATCGGCGCTAAATTCATTCGTGATTATACATCAGTTTGCTGAATTAACAATCCTCCAATTCACTGCGATTTCTAAAATAAGCCAATGATTCTGGGTTTGCCAACGAGTCTAAATTTCTCACACTTTCGCCATGTACCGTCTGTCGCACAGCGATTTCAACCAGTTTCCCGTTGATAGTTCGTGGTATATCGGCTACTTGGAGAATGACGCTGGGTACATGACGTGGCGAGGCATTGTTGCGGATTGTTTGGCGAATGGTTGTTTTCAGGGTTTCATCTAACGTGCATTCGGAGCATAATTTCACGAACAGTATGACGCGCACATCATCCTGATAATCTTGACCAATAACGACACTGTCCATTATTTCAGGAATTTTTTCGAGTTGAAGATAAATCTCTGCTGTGCCAATGCGCACGCCTCCTGGGTTTAATGTGGCATCTGAGCGACCATAAATGATCAAACCATGATGTGGGGTTATTTTTGCGAAATCACCGTGCATCCAAATCCCTGGGAATCGTTCGAAATAAGTGCCTCGATAACGCTTATGATTTTCATCGTGCCAGAATCCTATGGGCATGGATGGAAATGGCTTTGTACAGACTAATTCACCTTGTGCGTTTTGGATGGAACGGCCGGCATCATCATAAATTTCAACACTCATCCCTAGTCCTAAACACTGTACCTCGCCTGAGTACACAGGCAAGATAGGATTGCCCAAGGCAAAACAGGAAATGATGTCTGTGCCACCGGATATGGAAGACAGTTGTACGTCGGCTTTGATGTGCTTGTACACGTATTCGTAGTTATGTGGTAACAGCGGCGAACCCGTTGATAGGATAGTGCGCAGCGATTGCATAGGGTAATGTTGTTGGGGATGTATGTTTTCTTTTTCAATACATGAAATAAATTTGGCACCCGTACCAAACATAGTGACTTGTTCATCGTTGATGATTTGAAACAGATGCATGGCATTAGGGTAGGTTGGGCAGCCTTCGTACAGTGTCAGAGTGGCTCCTAGTGCTAACGTAGAGACCATCCAATTCCACATCATCCAGCCGCAGGTAGTATAAAACAAGAGATTATCTTGTGGAGTGATATCGGTATGTAGTCCTAATTCTTTTATGTGTTGTAAGAGGGTTCCCCCCGCCCCGTGTATGATGCATTTGGGTTTGCCAGTCGTTCCCGATGAAAAGAGAATGTAAAGTGGATGAGCAAATGGTAACGATGTAAATGTTAATTCGGATGTCGGTTCTAAAAAATCAATTAAAGTCATTGCTTTAGGTATGTTTTGTACATCAAGATTGGAGTGGATGTTGGGATATACCACGATGTGTTTTAGGCTTGGAAGCATGGTGCTGATGTCTTGAATTTTAGTTTTTGCATCGCACGTTTTGCCATTGTAATCATGACCGTCACAGATGAACAAGACGCTTGGTTCAATTTGACCTAAGCGATCGATGATCGTGGTTGATCCAAAATCAGGTGAACAAGATGACCATATCGCACCCATGGATGCCGTTGCAAGCATCGCTACAACGGTAAACGCAACATTGGGCATGACTGCGGCTATGCGATCCCCTGGCTTGATACCGGCTTTTAATAAGCCAGCAGCACACTGGCTGACCTGGTCACGGAGTGTTTTATACGTTAGCACCTCCCGTCGACCTAACTCATCCATGCTGACTAGGGCTGGATGATCATCATTGCGAGTCAATAGTTTTTCAGCAAAGTTACATTGCGCGCCCGTAAACCATTGGGCATCGATCATATGGCTGTATTCATTCAATACACTTGTCGCCGGCGTATCAAATGTGATCTTGAAAAAATCACATAAGGCTTGCCAAAATAGGGCGGGGTTTTCGATAGACCAACGATGGAGTATTATGTAATCGGTGAACTGCGTATGTTGCGTATTAGCGACAAAGCGCATGAATTGCCATAAATTACTGGTTTCAGGATGTTTGGGGGTCCATAGTGGGCTTGTCATTGTTCATATCCTTTGTTAATGATGTTACAGAGTAACTTTGATTCAGCAATTCCCGCCTTAAAACCGAAGATCAGTAGGATCGCCCTCTCCCAGTGATGGGAGAGGGTGATCCTACGTCAGTCAATATTTTAAGGCGGGAATCGCTAACTTTGATTTGAGAAGATAGCATAACTGTGGGATAATTTTCACCTGCATTCCTCCTCAAAGTATAGGTGAACGATAATGGAAGATAATAAACAAAAAGCTCTTACGGCGGCACTCTTGCAAATTGAGCGTCAATTTGGAAAAGGCTCGGTCATGCGTATGGGTGATAGTAACGTGGGCCGCGATATTGAAGCCATATCCACAGGGTCACTTGGTTTGGATATTGCCCTAGGTATTGGTGGTTTGCCTAAAGGACGTATTGTTGAAATTTACGGACCTGAGTCATCGGGTAAAACCACGTTGACGTTGCAAGTGATTGCTGAATGTCAAAAAGCAGGCGGTACGTGTGCGTTTATTGATGCGGAGCATGCTCTTGATCCTGGTTATGCGGAAAAATTGGGCGTAAAAGTCGAAGAGCTGTTGATTTCTCAGCCGGATACGGGTGAGCAAGCTCTTGAAATTACCGATATGTTAGTTCGTTCTGCTGCGGTGGATGTGGTTGTTATTGATTCGGTAGCGGCTTTGACGCCAAAAGCTGAAATTGAAGGTGAAATGGGGGATACGCATGTTGGCTTGCAAGCCCGCTTGATGTCACAAGCACTTCGAAAGTTAACGGCAAATATCAAACGATCCAATACGTTGGTTATTTTCATCAATCAAATTCGTATGAAAATTGGTGTGATGTTTGGTAGTCCTGAAACAACGACGGGTGGTAACGCATTGAAGTTTTATGCGTCCGTACGCTTGGATATTCGACGAATTGGTTCGATTAAGAAAGGCGAAGAAGTGATGGGCAGCGAAACGCGCGTGAAAGTTGTGAAAAATAAAGTAGCACCACCGTTTAAGATGGCTGAATTTGATATCCTTTACAATGAAGGCATTTCGCGTGAAAGTGAAATCATTAATTTATCCGTGTTGTTGGGTTTCATCGAAAAATCGGGTGCTTGGTATAGCTATAATCAAGAAAAAATTGGTCAAGGGAAAGAAAATGTTCGCGTGTACCTTCAGGAGCATCGGGATGTGGCTCGTGAGCTTGAGCAACGTATTCGTGCTGAGTTGTTGGTGAAAAAGGTGCCTGTGGTTGAAACCGCGCCCGAATTGGTCGATGAATGAGTAAAGCGTACGTCAGTGCCGTTGCCATGCTTGCAAGACGCGAGCATGGTGCTGCGGAGCTGATGCAAAAGTTAGCATTAAAAGGATATCTTGTTGACGAAATCCAGAACGTGCTGACCGAATGCCAACGACTGGAGCTGCAAAGCGATGAGCGATTTGTTGAGAGCGTCTGTCGCGCTCGCATTCGCCAAGGATATGGTCCTGAGCGTATTCGTCAGGAGTTGAAAAACAAACATATTGATCGTGAGTTGGTGGACAAAGTATTGATGGCAGAAAGCGACAATTGGGTGTCTTACGCGACCGATGTGTGGCGAAAAAAATACAAACAGCACGGTGAGGCATCGTATTTAGATAGGCAAAAGCAAAAACAGTTTTTGTTATATCGTGGATTTTCAATGCCTACTATTTCCTTAGTTTTTGAGTGTATAACACATGAATAGTTCTGAAATAAGACAAGCGTTTATTGATTATTTTGCGGCCCGCGATCATCAAATCGTGCCGAGTAGTTCGCTGATTCCGGGCAACGATCCGACGTTATTATTTACTAATGCTGGCATGGTGCAATTTAAAGAGACCTTTTTAGGCCAAGAGTCACGCCCTTACTCACGTGCTGTTTCCGCACAACGATGTGTGCGTGCTGGCGGTAAACACAATGATTTGGAGAACGTAGGATATACTGCAAGACATCATACCTGCTTTGAAATGTTAGGTAACTTTAGTTTTGGTGACTATTTTAAGCGAGAGGCTATCCGTTATGCCTGGGAATTTCTAACCGTTGTGTTGAAATTACCGGTTGAACGCCTGTGGGTCACCGTGTATGAACATGATGATGAAACCGCAGATATCTGGTTAAAGGAACTCGGTGTGTCAGCCGAGCGCTTTTCTCGTTGTGGTGATAACGATAATTTTTGGTCTATGGGAGATACTGGACCATGCGGACCCTGTACGGAAATTTTCTACGATCATGGTCCCGATATAGCGGGTGGCCCGCCCGGCACTCCAGAAGCGGATGGTGATCGTTATATCGAAATTTGGAATTTGGTGTTTATGCAATTTAACCGCGATAAACATGGCGAGTTGCATCCATTACCCAAACCATCTGTGGATACGGGGATGGGGCTCGAACGAATCGCAGCGGTTGTGCAAGGTGTGCATAATAATTATCAAATTGATAGTTTCCAGTGTTTGATTCGTGATATTGCTAAATTAGGTGAGCATTTGGATTTGGAACATCCTTCTTTAAAAGTCATTGCCGATCATATTCGTGCGTGTTCTTTTCTGATTGCGGATGGTGTTATTCCAGGAAATGAGGGACGAGGGTATGTGTTGCGACGTATTATTCGTCGCGCTGTGCGTCATGGGAGTAAACTTGGACTACCCATGCCTTTTTTCAATACCTTGGTGTCTTCATTGGTGGGTGTGATGGGTACGGCGTATCCCGAATTAGTTGAGCATCAAAAGCAAATAGAGGCGATCTTAGTGCAAGAAGAACAGCAGTTTGAACGCACGCTCGATCAGGGATTACGTTTGCTTCAAGAGCAAATGCAGCGTTTGGGCAAGCAGGATATCCCAGGGGATGTCGCCTTTAAATTGTATGATACGTATGGTTTCCCCTTGGATCTGACCGCTGATATTGCACGGGAAAACGGGTTGCACGTTGATATCGAAGGATTTAATCAATGCATGCAACAACAACGTGAGCAGTCTCAATCGGCAAGTCAGTTTCAAGTTGATTATTCCGCGCCCATCCAATGGGATGCTCAGACTACGTTTCATGGGTATGAACACGATGTATTTCACAGTCGAGTCGTGGCGTTATTTGACCATGGTAAATCAGTAGAACGTTTGCGTGTTGGTGATAAAGCGGTTGTGGTGCTTGACGAGACACCTTTTTACGCGGAACGTGGTGGACAAGTTGGCGATCGAGGGCAATTATCAGGTGAGCACTGGATTTTTCGAGTAGATGATACTCAAAGCCAAGGTGGTGCTGTTTTGCATCATGGTGAGCTTGTTCAAGGTGATTTATTGGTCAACGCACCAGTTATAGCGGAAGTAGATGGTGTTAACCGAGATGCGATTCGATTAAATCACACCGCCACGCACTTATTGCATGCTGCCTTGAGAGTTATTCTTGGGCCGCATGTGCAGCAAAAAGGCTCGTTGGTTGACGCGGAACGGGCACGTTTTGATTTTTCTCATGCTTCGGCGCTGACTCCGAATGAGCTACAGCGAATTGAAGCGTTGGTGAATGAACACATTCGCGCGAACTCTTTGGTCGATACTCATATGATGAGCATAGATGAGGCCAAACGCGATGGTGCGGTGGCGTTGTTTGGTGAAAAATACGGTGATGTGGTCCGAGTGTTATCCGTAGGTGAGTTCTCTAAAGAGCTATGCGGTGGTACGCATGCGAAACGAACAGGTGATATTGGTCTTTTTAAAATTGTGGCCGAATATGGTGTGGCCAGTGGTGTGCGGCGAATTGAACTGGTAACAGGCTCACACGCATTACATTGGGTGAATGAGCAGTTGCGTCAACTGAATGAAGTTGCTGCTAGACTTAAGACGCAACCGGATAATGTATTGGATAAATTATCGCAACAATTGCAGAGTATCAAAGCACAAGAGAAGTTAATTACTCAGTTGCGAGAGAAGGCTATTCAAGATTCTGGCAAAAGTTTGAAGGATGATGTTCAAAAAGTTGGTCATTTTAACGTGTTAATCAGACGCTTAGATGATGATATGGATATGCAAAGTTTGCGATCCACGCTTGATCAGATGAAATCATCGTTAGATCCTGCCGTGGTGGTGTTATATGCCGTTGCTCAAGATAAAATTAGTGTGGTTTCTGGCGTTAGTAAATCGTTGTTGGGTTCGGTGCCGTCTGCGGTGGAGTTAGTGAAAGCGCTCTGTGGTAAGGGCGGTGGACGAGACGATATGGCACAGGGCGGCGGTCCTGCTCCGGATGATTTAGAGAAACGAGTTGTAAAGATGAGAGAATTAGTGTCGGTGACATCCAATTGGACTTTGGACAAAAAGACATGAAAAGAGCCTCATGTCTTTTTGTCCAAGAAATTTAAGATCTATCCCTCATGATTAGATCGTTAATTGTCCTGATTGTAAATGTTTGTACAAAACGAGCCGATTGTCGTTGATATTATTGGCTTATAAATATGTCGGATCTAAACTTATTTGGACAGAATGGCATGCGTCTTTTTGCATGCCGTTTTGTCCAAAGTCCAAATCCAAATAAGGAGATGCTGTGGACGCTTTAGTGAGTAGCAAAATAAAGCAACAGACGCAAGAAGCGCTCATTAAAGCACATGCTCTTTTGGTGAAGCGTATTGCTTATCATTTATCAGGACGTTTACCACGCTCTGTGCAATTGGATGACTTGATGCAAGCGGGCATGTTGGGTTTATTGGAAGCGGTACGCTCCTACGATGAGAGTAAAGGCGCTTCGTTTGAGACGTATGCCACGATTCGTATTCGTGGTTACATGTTGGATGAAGTTCGACGTAATGATTGGGTTCCCCGGTCAGTTTATCGGAATTCACGCACCATTTCTGCGGCAATCAGTACGCTTGAAAATCGTTTGGGTCGAGAAGCGAATGATCATGAAGTCGCGAAAGAACTGGGTATTGGTCTTGCCGAATATCATGAGATGTTGAATGATGCCAACGGCGCTCATTTGTACGGCTTTGAGGATCTAGGTGTTACGGATGATGTATTGAAAGATGATTCAGCAGGACTCATTAGTGAACCGCATGTGAATACTCTGCGTGCCGATATGAACACGCATTTGGCCGATGCGATTGAGGGATTACCAAAAAATGAACGTATGGTGTTGTCTCTTTATTATGAACATGATCTGAATTTAAAAGAAATCGGGGATGTGTTAGGGGTGACGGAGTCGCGTGTGTCTCAGATCCATAGCCAAGCCACGCACCGCATTAAAGCAAGGTTGGAGAAAGAATGTTAGACGTTAATCAAATTCTGTTGTTGATCACTGATTTGGATACCCGTATCCAAGACCTTCGGGGGTATCTTTGACTTTGATAGCAAGAGTGAGCGCCTCGAAGAAGTGGTGCGAGAATTAGAAGATCCTGCCATTTGGAATAAACCGGAACATGCTCAAGCATTAGGACGAGAACGTGCTCAATTAGAATTTGTGGTTCATCAATTGCAATCATTAGGCCAATCATTACAGGATTTAGCCGAGCTTTTTGATATGGCACGCGAAGAGCAAGATGAAAAAACCATGCACGATGTGACCGGTGATATCACTCAAATTGAGACGCAAGTTGCGGCACTTGAATTCCAACGCATGTTTTCTGGAAAAATGGATAAGACGAATGCTTTCGTTGACATTCAATCGGGTTCCGGTGGTACAGAGGCACAAGATTGGGCGGAAATGATGTTGCGTATGTATCTACGCTGGGGTGAGCAGCATGGTTTTGCTACGGAGTTGGTGGAGTGTTCAGCCGGTGATGTGGCGGGCATTAAGAGCGCGACCATTCATATGCAAGGAGACTATGCGTTTGGTTGGTTGCGCACCGAAACTGGGGTGCATCGATTAGTACGTAAATCACCCTTTGATTCAGGAAATCGGCGTCATACCTCATTTGCCTCGGTGTTTGTGTCGCCTGAAATTGATGATGATATTGATATCGCCATTAATCCCGCTGATTTGCGCATTGATACGTATCGTGCATCAGGAGCGGGTGGTCAGCATGTTAATCGAACGGATTCAGCCGTACGGATTACCCATATGCCTAGCGGCATCGTGGTTCAATGCCAAAATGATCGAAGTCAGCATAAAAATAAAGATCAAGCGATGAAGCAATTGCGTGCGAAATTATATGAAATGGAAATGCAAAAGAAAAATGCGGCCCAACAGGCTTTAGAAGAAACCAAATCGGATATTGGTTGGGGTTCGCAAATTCGTTCGTATGTCTTGGATCAATCACGGATTAAAGATTTACGTACCGGAGTTGAAACAAGCAATACGCAAGCCGTATTGGATGGCGATTTGGATCAATTTATCGAAGCTAGTTTAAAAGCAGGAGTAGAGTCAGCATGAGTGATGTGATAGAAGAGCAGTTAGATGAGAATGATATTTACCAAATCCGTAAGCAAAAACTGGCCGATTTACGAGGGCAAGGGTTTGATTTTCCAAATCATTTTCGGCGCGAGCATTTAGCCGCTGATTTGCATGCCCAATATGCCGAGCTGAGTAAAGACGAACTGGCTCAGCAATCGATCGACGTCACCGTCGCAGGACGGATTGTTTTACGTCGAGTGATGGGTAAGGCAAGTTTTTTACATATCCAAGATGTATCGGGACGTATGCAAATTTATGTGCGCGAAAATGATTTGCCTGATCACTATGAGCAATTTAAACATTGGGACTTAGGCGATATCGTTGGCGTTCATGGTTATTTATTTATTACGAATACCGGTGAGTTGACTGTGCATGCGACGGCTATTGAATTATTAACAAAATCGTTGCGTCCATTGCCTGATAAATTCCATGGTTTGGCTGATCAAGAAATGCGCTATCGCAAGCGATATGTTGATTTGATTGCGAATGAAGAGAGTCGCAAAACATTTCGAACTCGGTCTAAGTTAATTCAAGCCTTTCGTAGGTTCCTGGATGGCCAACAATTTTTGGAGGTTGAAACACCCATGATGCATCCTATTCCAGGTGGTGCGTTGGCGAGACCCTTTGTGACGTATCATAATACGCTGGATAGGGAGATGTTTCTACGCATTGCGCCTGAGCTTTATTTAAAGCGTCTTATTGTGGGTGGATTTGAACGAGTGTATGAGATAAATCGTAATTTCCGTAACGAGGGAATTTCGCCACGGCATAATCCCGAGTTTACGATGGTTGAATTTTATCAAGCGTATGCCGATTATACGGACTTGATGAATTTCACGGAAGAATTACTGCATTTTCTGTGTGATGATGTGTTGGGTACACGTCAGGTGACCTATCAAGGCCAAATCATCGATATGGACAAACCGTTTACACGCATCACCATTCCCGATGCGATTTTAAAGTATCATCCGACGCTCTCCGAGAGCGACATCGCAAGTGAAACTGCTTGTCGTGCGGTGTTGAAAAAATTGGGATTTGCTTATAAAGATACGGATGGATTGGGCAAATTGCGGATGATTATTTTTGAAGAAACGATTGAGCATCTGTTGATACAGCCTACGTTTGTGACAGCTTATCCAACCGAGGTATCTCCATTAGCTAGGCGATCAGCAGCTGATCCATCGGTTACCGATCGATTCGAATTTTTTATTGCCGGACGTGAGATTGCTAATGGATTTTCCGAGTTAAATGATGCCGAAGATCAAGCCGCACGTTTTCAAAAGCAGGTGGAAGATAAAGACAGCGGTGATTTGGAGGCGATGCATTATGACAGCGATTACATTGAGGCGCTAGAATACGGCATGCCACCGACTGCTGGTGAGGGGATAGGTATTGATCGTTTGGCCATGTTATTCACCGACTCCCCCTCTATCCGCGATGTGATTTTATTTCCGCATTTGAGGAAGTAATTGGACTTTGGGCAAAACGGCATGCAAAAAGACGCATGCCATTCTGTCCAAATAAGTTTAGATCTGACATATTTATAAGCCAATAATATCAACGACAATCGGCTCGTTTTGTGGCAACATTTACAATCAGGACAATTAATGATCTAATTATGAGGGATAGATCTGAAATTTCTTGGACAGAAAGACATGAGGCTCTTTTCATGTCTTTTTGTCCAAAGTCCAATTCACCATTACATCCCCAATTCTTATCGTAAAATCCTCGTTTGACGTGCTGCTTGAATCTGCTGCTATCCCAGTCGAATGGCTTTTTCACCTAGCCATGTTTCACAGGATTGTAATGAGGCTTTCAATCGGATTAATGCTGGCTCTTCGCATAACAGCGGCCGACGGTCATAAGTGACCACAGTAAAAAAATACGTGCCGCCTTTTACAAACAAACGATGATATTCGCTCATGATTTTAAATTCGTCCATGGTTGGTTGGATTGTGGTGGGCACGTCGCTAGCGCTCCTTTGCCCACCCTACGACCGAGCGGGTATCATTAACACAGCGTGCATATCCACTTGGGCGATATTATCGTTAATCTGACTTTAAGAATAACAAAATTGTGCGAAAGAATAGTTTATAAAGAGGCTGAAACACGCTACAGCATTGGCCTTATCTATTTACCCAGAATTGCTGTATTATTTTAACCTCAGTTCAGTAGGGTCTGTTGACAATTGATCTCCAGAAGCCCTACGTCCCGCGGCTTGTCCGCGGGATCCAGAGATCTTGAACAATGCAAAGACCTGTTGTATTAGTACAGATCTAACTGGATTCCGCGGACAAGCCGCGGAACGTAGGAATCTGAATTGTCAACAGACCCTAGTAACCAGTAAAAAATAACTCCGAACTGGTGTTATTTAATGTGTCGATCAATGTGATTTCGGAGAGAAAATGCAAAATATTGACGAAAAGGTGATTGAACGCTTCGACGGGGCTAGATTTGAGGACGTTCGTGCTCAAATAAAAGTAACGATAGAGCAGGCTAGAGAATATAATGCAACACAATCTGAAAGAACGTTTGATATCGCAACGCATCTTGATATCATTACTCAATTGGCTACGGAACGTTTAGATAATCTTGTTGGTCGGGCATTATCGGGTGATATCCTTATTGATCCAACAAAATTAGATGGCTTGAGTAGCAACGAAAGAAGTCACTTGGAAAGGTTGTCACACATTATTTTTGAGGTTTTAAGCCACGCCCTAGATTTATCGAAGAGTATTTATGTTGAACAAATAATAAGTACATTATCTCAATCTGAGCATGACGATGTTCTTTTGACACTTTTAGCGAAATGGCAAAATAAGCTAAATGCAAAAACAACTGAAGAAATATATCAGCAATTAGAAAAAAAATTGGATACTACAACGCGAGCCGAACTGGTGATTACGTTAGGTGTCCCGGGTGCTTATTCTGGCGGAAATACTAACTCGATCAGTAGCATCGAACCACAAAATCAATTTGATTTGATTGTGCGAGCAGGACTTGAGCAGTTTGCCGGTTGTCCTCCCGGTGACGATAAAATTGTATATGTTCAATCGGCAAACGCCATATGGGTGGGTTGTGTTGCGATTGATGAAATCATACAAAGCAATCAAGCCGTATTTGATTATAAGCATTTAACCGAAGCCTTGAGATGTGCTTGGGAAACTTACCATAAACATTCTGGGGCTAGTATTGTTTTGAACACACGCTGTACTACTATGACCCCAGACAAGTCTGCTGACATCGGACATTTTGAATCTTTTGTACTGAGTCCTGATCCGAGTATACGTGGTCAATTCAATTTATTTCATAAAAATTCTCAGGGAGTTGGTACGTATTCGCAAGAGTATCGAGATCCTAGTGTTGTGATGGTTATCGCAGCGGCTAATGATGCGGGTTTTGGAGTAGTTAACTATCACCCAGTGCCGTCTCGTTATAATCAAAATTCACTTTCATGCGGGCCATCCGCTGTAGCTGAAACGCTGGATTATTTGTTGGGTCTGGATGCTAGCCGGGATCGTTTTGATTATTTTCTTAAGAAACCCGATGAACCGAACCGTCAACGACGTTTTAATGATAGGTCTCGTATTTTTACAGAAGCTAATGCGCAAACATTACTACAACGCGAAGACGTTATGCGCTTGGCTCAATTATTTTTGATAGCAGAAAATTTGAAAAATCAATGGATGCAATTTGTAGTCGCAGCGGATCCTGAGTTATTTAAATGTTATATTCGAGATTGTGATGATCAACATATTGTTTTTCCTGTCCCCAGCATTTTGCTTCGTAAATACTCCGAAGTTGCTTATCCTAGTGAAGAGGCTAGGAAGGTTGCTCGTTTGTTAGTAGCTAAAAAAGATTATGATTTGAGTCCTAGTTTATTATTCGGCAATATTGTCACATCCGATCGCAAAATATGGTTTTACGTTTTTATTCTTTGTGGGCGTTATTGCGGCGAGTATCGCTTTCAGTGCGCTTGCTGGTAATCATGTGGCATTGCTTATTATTCATGCGCTGGCGGCTACAGCGTTGGAAATTGCAATTCCAAGCGCGGTGGGAGGAGTTGGAAGTGGTGTTTTAGCGTATCATGGATTTTTCCCTAAAAAAACGGAAACATCGGTTGATGACGATCTGATCCTAACCCATAAACTTACCGACTTGTAAATGTCATTTATATGGTCGGTGGTTATATTGGACTTTGGACAAAAAGACATGAAAAGAGCCTCATGTCTTTTTGTCCAAGAAATTTCAGATCTATCCCTCATAATTAGATTGTTAATTGTCCTGATTGTAAATGTTTCTACAAAACGAGCCGATTGTCGTTGATATTATTGGCTTATAAATAGGTCCGATCTAAACTTATTTGGACAGAATGGCATGCGTCTTTTTGTATGCCGTTCTGTCCAAAGTCCACGTTATAGGTTAGCGTTGGTAAGAAAAAACCCTGCCTATCCGGTTGTCACATAGTGTGACGAGTAAGTGACAACCGGATAGGCAGGGAAAAAACTACTACGGCGTTGCAATAGGTTGCACGTTTTTTAATAGCTGCTTACTCTTTAATGTTAAAGAACACACACCATTATTTTTTCCTGGCGCAAGTTCTGAAACGCGTTTTGTATCGAGCCAGGCATTGATTTCTTCAAGATCATTCACATTCAATGTGCCCGCTAAATATTTTAAATTAAGAATAGCATTGATGAGATTATATTGATCGGATGCCAGTTGCTCTTGTGCTTGAAAGAGATGCTGTTGAGCTAAAACCACGTCGGTCATCGTTCGTGTACCGACTTCATATTGGGCCGAAACACTATCTAATGAGTTTTGTTGAGAAATAATGGTGCGTCTATCGGCTTTTACCTTGCTGATGCCATCAACAATCGTGTTAAATGCTATGTTGCTGTTCACAATGACGTCGCGATACACTTTTTCCAGTTGTTGACCACTGGTTTGGTAATTATATTCTGCCTGGCGTGTTTGAGATGCGACTAATCCTCCTTGAAATATAGGAAAATTCATAGTAATGGCGACATTTGAAATGCGTTGCTCATTGGGAATAAATAAATTATTCACTAAATCATTGCCCGTAGTTTTGGCTGAACTTGACGCAGTAGCAGGAGGAACACCAGTATCATAATGGGTGTCGGTCGTTGTAGCTTGTAACGAAAATACGGGCCAGTTTCCGGATGATGCGGACTTAATGTTTTCTCGAGCAGCTTGCAAACTGTATTTGGCAGCAAATAAATTGTAATTTTGTTTAAGACCAGCAGCAACCCAGTCATCCACATTGTTAGGTTCTGGATGAATGAGTGGAATGGTGTTGTCACGTAGGGGTGCAACATGTTCGTAGAGATGATTGGTCAATTTACTTAAATTCTGATTTTGATTAATGAAACGATTTTGCGCTGAGATCACTTCCGAAACGGATTGATCATAGGCGGCTTGAGCTTCATATACTGATGTAATAGGATCTAATCCTACGTTGAATCGTTGCTGTGCTTGATCGTATTGACGCTTATTCGCCCGCTTTTTTGCTTCAGCAAAATTAAGCGTGTCTTTTGCAAGCAGTATGTTTAAATACGACGCGGCTGTGCGTAAAATTAAATCCTGAGCAGCATTATTGAATGTAGCTAATGACGATTTAATCGATGCCCTTGCTTGTTGTACTTTTTCCCAGGCTTGATAATTAAACAAAGCTTGGCTGGCATTCACTTTCCACTGGTCGCCGTTGTATCTTTGATTAAGGGTAAACGAACCCGTGTCTACAATTTGGCCATTTCGACCGGCTAGTGCGGCTATGGTTAATTGCGGTAGTAAGTAAGACCAGGCTTGTGGTAGTGCTTCGCTTTGTGATAAAAAATTACTGTAAGCGGATTTAAATGTCGGATCATTTTCCAATGATTGATGATAAACATCCATTAAATCGGCAGAAAATGTTGGTGACGAAAAAATCAGCGTGAATACTAGGCCAAGATTGCGTAAAAAACACGAGTTAATGGAGGTCAATATAAACTGTATTGCGTATAGCCCCCTAAAGAATCCTGTATCATTAGCCAGAGTCATGAAAAGTCCTAAAAAACAAAACGTTGTTGATTAAATTTATCGATCAACGGGGGGAGATTGGTTTCAAACAGTATTTGCTCTGTCCATATACCGTCGTGATCAAGCGTAAGTAACATAGCTTGCATGACGGGCGCTTTGCCTATGATAGCAATTAATTTCCCACCAGGTAATAGCTGTAGTCGTTGAATCTCACTTATTCCCTCAAGCGCACCACTAAATACAATCACTTCATAGGGAGCTTTATCAACCCAACCTTGACTGGCATCACCGGTTATTAACGCCACATTGTTACAGGAATAGGGTTCCATATTTTTGCGTGCCATAGCAGTGAATTCTTCATAATAATCAATGCTAATTACGTGTTTACACAAACGACTCAGTAAGGTCGTTAAAAATCCTGTGCCAGTTCCCACTTCCAACACCACCTCATGACCTGTGAGATGAAGTGCTTGTAATATGAGGGCCTCTTCTAATGGTGTCATCATCAGTTGTTTATTAGGTAGTTCAATTGGCATGTCAGAATACGCAAAGTCTTTAAACTTAGCCGGCACGAACGCATCACGAGGTATGCTTTGATACAGCTCTAGGATGGATTCGTCGAGCACATCTCCCGTGCGCAATTGTTGCTTGATCATATTGACACGTGCAATTTGAGTATTCATGAGAAACCTATAGCGTAAAGTGTTGGAGCTATTTTAGCAAGAATTCATAAATTTCATAGGATTATTCGTTCAAAACGATAACACCTGTTTTTTTGTAGAAAATTTGCTATTATTCGCCAAACTTTCTTTGTGGAGTCGTTATGGCACAGTACATATTTACTATGAATCGCGTGAGCAAAATCGTAGAAAATCAACGCGTTATTCTTAAAGATATTTCATTGAGTTTTTTGCCTGGGGCAAAAATTGGTGTGTTGGGTTTGAATGGTTCGGGTAAATCAACGTTATTGCGCATTATGGCTGGTGTCGATAAACAATTTGATGGTGAGGCAAGAGCTCAACCCGGCATTCGTGTAGGTTATTTAGCACAAGAGCCTGAGATTGATCTGTCTAAAACGGTTCGTGAGGTCGTCGAAGAAGCGGTCGTTAATATGAAGCAGAAATTAGCTCAATTTGATGCCATCAGCATGCGTTTTGCTGAGCCTATGAGTGATGATGAGATGAATGCTCTTCTTGTTGAGCAAGGCGAGTTACAACATGATATCGAAACCGGCGGTGGCTGGGATTTGGATCGTCGTTTGGAAGTAGCTGCTGATGCATTGCGTTTGCCAGAATGGGATGCCGCGATCAGTACGCTTTCGGGTGGCGAGCGTCGGCGTGTTGCATTATGTCGTTTGTTGTTATCAAACCCGGATATGTTGCTTCTTGATGAACCAACCAACCATCTCGATGCTGAAAGTGTCGCTTGGCTTGAGCAATATTTGGAAGAATTTACAGGAACTGTGGTGGCGATCACGCATGATAGATATTTTCTTGATAACGCAGCAGAGTGGATTCTGGAGCTTGATCGAGGTGAAGGTATTCCTTACAAAGGTAATTATACTGCGTGGCTGGAGCAAAAAACTGAGCGATTGGAGCGTGAACAAAAACAAGAAGCGTCGCATCAGCGGGCTATTAAGGCAGAACTAGAATGGGTCAGAACCTCGCCTAAAGGACGGCATGCTAAAAATAAGGCGAGGCTTGCACGCTTTGAAGAAATGAATTCAAAAGAATTTCAAAAACGTAATGAAACCAATGAGTTGTACATCCCACCTGGAGAGCGCTTAGGTGATTTGGTTCTAGAAGGAATTAATTTAAGAAAAGCGTTTGGGTCTCGTTTATTGTTTGAAAATCTAAATTTTAGTTTACCAAAAGGTGGGGTGTTAGGTATTATCGGCCCTAATGGTGCTGGAAAGTCAACGTTTTTAAAAATGTTGATGCAGAAAGAGAAGCCTGATCAAGGTGAAATACGAATAGGTGATACGGTTAATTTGTCCTATGTTGATCAAATGCGTGATCACTTAGATGATAATAAAACGGTTTGGGAAGAGATCGCAGATAAGCATGATCTGATTCAAGTGGGTTCTTTCCAAATGCCTTCGCGTGCTTATGTTGGTCGCTTTAATTTTAAAGGACCTGATCAGCAGAAGAAAATGTCGCAGTTATCAGGTGGTGAGCGTAATCGGGTTCATTTAGCGAAATTACTGAAACGCGGGGGTAATGTGCTGTTACTCGATGAGCCGAGTAATGATTTGGACGTGGAAACCTTGCGAGCGTTGGAAGATGCGATTTTAAATTTCCCAGGTTGTGCTGTTGTGATATCGCATGATCGTTGGTTTTTAGATCGAGTATGTACGCATCTCATGGCGTTTGAAGGGGACTCGCAAGTTGCCTTTATTGAGGGTAACTATACGGATTATGAGGACGATAGAAAGCGTCGACTTGGAGATAATGCAAATAATCCATCTAGAATTAGATATCGGCGATTGCAATAGTATTTATAAAAAAGGTGTTATGTTATGCGTAAGTTGTTGTTATTGATTGTATTGTGCAGTATTGGGTGTGTTGGATGTATTCAGAATGACGAATCCACTTATATCATGGATGATCAAGGTCATGTTCATCATACGACCCACTATTTGTTAGATAAACGTGGGCGCGCTTATTTTCCTCTGCAGATACGAGCCACTGGCGAAAAATTATTTATATTTGATCCCAAGGCTTGGGCATGGGCTGCTTATGATGCTGAAGGACATCGCGTGATGACAGGCAGTGCATCAGGTGGGCGGGATATGTGTGAGGACGTGGGTAAACCGTGCCGTACCGTGACGGGGACATTTCATGTTTATAATAAACGAGGAATGGATTGTAAGTCGGGAGAGTATCCGGTAGAGACTGAGGGTGGTGCAAAAATGCCATACTGCATGTATTTTTTCCAGGGCTTTACCATACATGCTGCGTATGAAGTGCCTTTGTATAACTCGAGTCATGGTTGTGTACGTGTTTTACCGAGTGCTGCTAAATGGTTAAATGAGGAATTTATAACGATTGGTACACGAGTCATTGTTTTGTCTTATGAAGATGAAAATGGTGATGGCGATTGGCTACAAAGTGTAGCCGAACCGGTTGATCAGTAACGATTTAATCTACCCTAACCTGGCCGTTCCTTGCTACGGAGTGAGTAGTTACATTGTTTTTGCATCGGGTCTACCGAGCGGTGCAGCAATTATTTGTGCAATACCTAGTTCGCCAGATACTTTTCTGGTTACTATTAGGTCGATTTTTAAGATTTGTGTTAATTTCTCAGTATCATTTTGATAGACCACTTGCAAAGGCATATTGACGGTCCATTGATTCTCTTTGCCTTTGACGAGACTGGCTTGTGCTTTTCCCTGCGCTTGCCCGCTAACGGTCAATTTTTGGGTTTTAACCGCTTTCATATTTCCTGATTGAGTTAATGCATCGTTATATCCTTGCCAGCCTTGGTCAGTAAAACAGGTTTTAAGTTCGTTCATTTGAGCGTCTAGATTGGTGTTGTTGTAGTCAAATGCTTGCAGGATTGCTTTTTCTGACCAGGATGCCACAACGTCTATCGGAACTGGTGAGGTTGGCGGTATTTGGAGATGACAATCGATAATGGGCGGTACGGCAGCAAGTTTAGTAGTCGTTTCAGGAGTCTTTGCTGGCGCAGGTGCTGCGACTGGTGTTGTCTCGTTGTCAGCATAGGTTGCAGAACTCAATAGGATCAGCAGGGAGCTGGCTAGTAATGTTTTGCGCATGGAAATAGTCCTTATTTATATAAATTAATTATCGTAAGCCTACCATGTCTGGTATTATGCGCACAATATTGTTTGGAGAATGTGTCATGTATATTGTGACAGGTGGTGGGAGTGGTTTAGGTCGTGCCTTAGCGTGTGCTCTGGCGTCGCGAGGTCAGCTTGTTTTGATTGTTGGTCGGTCTGAGAAAGCATTGATAAAAACGGCTTCATTTTCGTCGAATATTCAATATTTATGTGCTGATGTTACGTCGACAGGTGATCGTGAACGCCTCGTCGCGTATTTAAGCACCACACCACGTATTCAAGGATTGATCCACAATGCCGGCATCATTGATCCCATCGTGCCGATTACTGAACTATCGAATGAGGCGTGGCGTGCCTGTATGGCGACGAATTTGGACGCACCATTATTCTTGAATCAAATGCTGTATGACAAATTACTCAATGGACGAGTATTGAATATTGGTTCTGGTGCCGCTCATTTTCCAATTATGGGTTGGGCGGCCTATTGTGTATCGAAAGCGGCGTTGGCGATGCTCACTCGTTGTTGGCAGTTGGAGTCAAATTCGGTTGCGTTTGCAAGTGTCATGCCTGGTATTGTTGATACGCAAATGCAAGCCCAGATTCGTAAAGCGTGTCACATGAATGCTGAGAAGCTCGAATTTTTTAAGCATTTAAAAGAGGCCGATCAGTTACTGTCACCCGAGACGGTTGCACTGTTTTTATGTTGGTTATTACTGGATATTGATACGGCGCGCTTTGTATCACAGGAGTGGGATATTTATGATAAAACGCATCATGTCGATTGGTTGAGTGCGCCACATGTCGTGCCCGAATTTGAGTAAATTGAGGACTATAATATGACTAAACCATTTATTTCAGCAGATTCCAATGTGGCAGAGCTGACAATTCGTTGTATTTTACTGAGTATTTTCCTCACTGTAATCTTGGCTGTATCAAATGCCTATCTTGCTTTAAAGCTGGGTATTTTGACATCGGCGTCCATTCCAGCAGCTATTATTTCCATGGGTATTCTGCGTTTATTTAAGAATGCAACGATTCTTGAAAACAACGCCGTGCAGACCGCGGCATCTGCTGGAGAGGCCGTAGCGGGTGGGATTGTGTATACGATTCCTGCATTAATTATCATTGAATATTGGCATCACTTTGATTATCTAACGAATTTTTTAATAGCAGCGTCTGGCGGAATTTTAGGGGTATTATTTTCCATTCCATTGCGACGTGTGTTGGTTCATGATGACGCCTTACAGTTTCCAGAGGGGCGCGCCATAGCCGAAGTCTTGAAGTCATCGTCTGAAAAAGTTGGATTGGGTGATATCGTTTATGGCAGTCTCATCGGTGGAGTGCTTGAGTTAGTACAAGTGGGCTTTAAGGTTGTGGCTAATAGTTGGAACCATTGGTTTACGATTAAGCGTTCAATAGTTTGTGTTGGTGCCGGTTTTTCAGCGACGATGTTGGGTGCTGGTTATCTCGTTGGATATGACATGGCATGTAGTATATTTATCGGGGCAGTGATGGCGTGGTTGGTTGCCTTACCTGTTGCCAGTCAATTTTTTCCTGAATTTTTATTGCATAATACGACAGCAAATGCAGGTTCCTTATTATGGACAAGCGAATTGCGATATTTCGGGATTGGTGCCATGTTGTTTGCAGGAGTGTGGACGTTTATCAAATTAATCAGACCGCTGAGCCATAGCATGCGTCTTTCGTTATCTAAGTTTTCCACAAAAAAACAAGGTAACGTTCAATTGTTACGTACCGATCGAGATATCCCTTTACCTTTTATCTTGGTTTCGGTGGTCTTGATGGCGGGGGTACTTTTTGCATTTTTTCATTATATATTTCCCGTAGAGCAAGTTGGATTTAGCGCGAAACTGACCACAGGTATCGTGTGTGGTGCGGTAATGTACGTGTTGGTTATTGGTTTTTTATTCTCTGTTATTACGGCTTATTTTTCTGGCATGGTAGGTGTTACGGCGAGTCCTGGTAGCTCTGTCGTTATTGCGGGCATTTTATTTGCCGCCTGGTTGCTGTTGCGTGCTATTTCGTCCTTTGTACCTTTACCCTTAAGTCCAGGACAGATTGCGTCAGCTGAAGCGATCATCATCATTATTGCCTCCGTTGTCACAGGGATTGCGGCCATTGCAAATGATAATAGCCAAGATTTAAAGGTGGGGCAGCTGGTTGGAGCTACTCCCTGGAAACAACAGCTGATGTTGTTGTTAGGGGTTATCGTATCGGCTTTGGTGATACCGCCTGTTATGCAAATGCTGTTTGATGTGTATGGGATCGCAGGCGTTATGCCACATGCGGGCATGGATGCCAGTCAGTCGCTACCCGCACCGACGGCAGTATTGTTGGCCGCAATTACGGGTGCTGTCTTTCGCAATAATTTACCGTGGATGATGATGTTTGCGGGAGCGTGCTTTATTTTTACTCTTATTGTCTGCAATCACGTGTTTAAGTGGCAACGATTTATACGTCTGTCGATATTGGGTGTTGCAATCGGTATGTATTTGCCCATAACCTCGTCATTCCCACTGTTCTTAGGTGGAATGATCGCTTGGTTTGTCCAAAAGCGTTTAAACCAACAGGCATTGAAGAAAACCGCAGAAAATCAACGCAAGCAAATCGGCACTCGGGTGGCTTGTGGTTTGGTGGCAGGCTCTGCCTTAGTGGATGTGTTGCTCGCTATTCCATTTTCCATGTTACATAGCCCTGATGCTTGGCGTCTAGTGAGTGAACACTGGGAAAATACATACGGCGTATATTTAAGTGGACTGATAACCTTGTTATTGGCTGCTTGGATAATTCGTAGAGTAACTGCTGAGGGATCTCCTGGATTATGACATGTATTGGAGCTCCCTCGCAATGACGAGTATGTGACAATAGCAATTCTGGGTGAACGAGGTAGGGTGGGCACGTCGCAAGCTCCTTTGCCCACCCTACCTCGTTCACCCAGAATTGCTACGCGCTAGGAGTTTGAGTAGTATGATAATGTCCTTCGCGGGATGTTGGGGAGAGGGAATGTCACGGATGGTTACTGATGATGAGATGTGGTCTCGTTTAGAAAAATTGCTTCCAAAACCTAAAGGTCGTCACGGCAAAGATGATCGATTATTTATGGAAGCACTATGTTGGATGCTTCGTAGTATGACAAAACAGCTAGAATGTACCTCACTGGAGTGATGTTTGTGAGTATACTCCTCCTTTGGGACAGTTTGCATGCCGTTTTTTGCATGCCGTTTTGTCTACAGTCCAAGTCTGTTAGAATACTTCTAAATTATAGTGATGAGTGAGTTGACCATGAATAATGCGACTGAGCGTAAACCGCTGACTGAGTTTACGGAAAAGGCATATCTGGATTATTCCATGTACGTCATTTTAGACCGTGCGTTGCCACATATTGCCGATGGACTTAAACCGGTGCAGCGTCGGATTGTCTACGCCATGTCGGAATTAGGTCTGAAAGTCACCTCAAAACATAAAAAATCCGCTCGGACTGTGGGGGATGTGTTGGGTAAATTTCACCCGCACGGTGACTCGGCTTGTTACGAGGCCATGGTTTTAATGGCGCAACCATTTTCGTATCGCTACCCTTTTGTGGATGGGCAAGGAAACTGGGGGTCACCTGATGATCCTAAATCGTTTGCTGCCATGCGTTATACGGAAGCCCGTTTGTCGGCGTATGCCGATTTACTGCTGGCTGAGTTACAACAGGGCACGGTGGATTGGGTGGATAATTTTGATGCGACCTTACAAGAACCTTCGTTGTTGCCGGCCAGATTACCCAATGTTTTGTTAAATGGTGCGACAGGAATTGCCGTAGGCATGTCTTCGGATATTTTGCCGCATAATTTAAGAGAAGTTGCTGATGCTTGTGTGCATTTGCTGGATAATCCTAGTGCAACACTTGATGAGATCACTCATTATATAAAAGGTCCTGATTTTCCAACGCAAGCTGAGATCATTACTTCCCAAGCAGCCATTCGTACTATGTACGCAACTGGGAATGGTTCCGTTAAAATGCGTGCCGTTTTTGTGGAAGAAAAACATCAAATTGTCATTACGGCATTGCCTTACCAGGTGTCTGGGGCAAAAATTGTTGAGCAAATTGCTGCTCAAATGCAGCAGAAAAAACTACCCATGGTTGAGGATTTACGAGATGAGTCTGATCATGAACATCCGACGCGATTGGTGATCATGCCTCGCTCAAACCGCGTGGATGTCGAGGGTTTGATGTCGCACTTGTTTGCAACCACCGATCTGGAGCGCAGTTACCGAGTTAATTTTAACATGATTGGACTGGATGGTAGGCCGCGAGTTAAAGATTTGTTAAGCATATTAGAGGAGTGGTTGGTTTTTCGATTAAGCACTGTTACGAAGCGCTCACAGTATCGATTAGATAAAATATTAGATCGATTGCATGTTTTGGAAGGCTTATTGACTGCGTATTTGAATATTGACGAAGTCATTGCCATTATCCGCGAATCAGATAACCCACGACCCGTATTGATGCAGCGATTTCATTTGAGCGAGCGTCAAGCGGAAGCCATTTTGGATATGAAACTACGTCATTTAGCCAAGCTTGAGGAAATGAAATTACGCGCGGACATTGATGAATTAACCATTCAACGAGATGAGTTGCAAAAAATCTTAGGTAATGAGGCGCTGTTGCGAGCTTTAGTAAAAGAAGAAATTATCGCTGATCGGGATTTATATGGTGATATTCGTCGCTCACCCATCACGGAGCGACAAGAGTCTCAAGCGTTAAAAGAAGAAGATATTTTGCCAAATGAGCCTATTACCGTTGTGATGTCACACAAAGGTTGGATTCGTGCGGCCAAAGGATTAGATGTTGACGGTCGAGAGCTTGGTTATAAATCCGGAGATGAATTTAAGGCTCAAACCAATGCCCGCAGTAATCAGCAAGTCGTTTTTTTTGATAGCGAAGGAAAAGTTTATTCGTTACCTGGACATGTTTTACCTTCAGCACGAGGGCAAGGTGAGCCTTTGACGGGTAAGCTAAATCCCGTGGATGGGGCCGTATTTGTAGCGTTGGTGTGTGGTGAACCGGACGATTGGATTGTGTTAGCCAATGATGCAGGATATGGTTTCCGGACCCAATTAAAAACGTTGTATGTTAAAAATCGGAATGGTAAAGCGTGTATTAAATTACCAGCACTGAGTCAAATTCTAGCGCCTAAAATCATGATATCATATGAAACGCAGCACGTTGTTTGTGTTACGAACACGGGACGATTGCTGATTTTCTCAGCGCTCGAATTACCTTCATTAGCGCGCGGCAAGGGTAATAAATTGATTCATATACCGATATCTAAAACAAGTCCTCGCGAGGAGTTTGTTATTGACATACAAATTATTTCAGCAAGTGAAGCATTGACCGTGTTTGCTGGCAAACGCCATTTTACACTGAAAGCCGCTGATCTGCAGCATTATCAAGGTGAGCGCGGTCGTCGAGGCAACCGCTTGCCTCGAGGATTACAAAACGTTACGGCAATTAAGATAGAGTAATCTATTGGACTTTGGACAAAACGGCATGCAACAAGACGCATGCCATTCTGTCCAAAGTCCAGTAAACTAAACTTGAGTATAAATGGAAGGAGAATGGATGATGGGAAGTATTTCTTTAGGTGCTGTGATGGGTTGGTTTTTGGTTGTAATGAGCCTGCATTTATTATTTAAGGTTGACCATATGAGAGCAGTTATGGCGGACATTAATATGCATCCTGGACTCTTTTTTATTTTTTCGGTTATTACGTTGGTTTTTGGATTGATACTCGTGACCGGTCACAATATCTGGGTGATGGGTTGGCCAGTGATTGTTACGCTTTTGGGTTGGTTTATATTGTTTAATAGTTTAGTCCGATTGCTTTTTCCTGATACGGCAATGAGGTTGGGGCGAGCTTTTTTTACTCACCCTGGAAAAATGCGAATTCTTGGTGTTGTGTTGCTCATTTTTGGGATGCTTTTGTTGTATCACGCCTACTCGAGTTGGTAAAACAACTTTAGCTATGTGTGAGTTGGCCACTTACCGTGCTTCAAATTGGGCTTGCCTAGGCCTAATGAAGGGATTTCGTCGAACATCGCAAGGCTACACCAATAAATTAACAACCCAAAAACTTGTTTTTGTTTATCCACTGGCACCCGATGCGCGAGCCCATTTGTCCGCACCGACTCTAAACCCTACCTATCAAACTGGCCCCCTTCAAATGAAACTTGCCGCTGAACAAATGGCGATGTTGCCTTCTTTTTTTGCCAACATTCCAGATCCACGCCGTACACAAGGACGAAGACATTCATTACGCACAGTATTGTCCATATCAGCTGCCGCGGCTATTTAAAAATCAAAACACGCGCGCAGCGCTCATTTACGTAAACGAGCCCGAGTGCGAGCCCGCGTGCGAAAAAGTCGTTAGTAGTGCTGCTCACTTACGCCACAATTCTATGTAATAGCAGTGTTTTTTCTTGCTAATTTGGTTAGCATAGCCACTAAACGTAACAGTAACTGACGTCCTTCCTGAAACAACGGTTCCTCGAGCAGTTTTAACTGGTAACACACATCCAGTATACCGGCACATTCTGTCGTAGAACGTTTGGCAATACGGTAAAATCTATTTTTTTCGGGCATTGAATATTCTCTCGCACCTTCAGCAATGTTAAAGGGGATAGAGGTGCCAGCACGTTGTAGTTGATCAACAAGATAAGCTCGCCCACGAGGTAATTAAAGGAGCTTGCGACGTGCCCACCCTAATCCAACCAATCATGGACGAGCTTTAATCATGAGCGAATATCATCGTTTATTTGTATTGGACTTTGGACAGAAAGACATGAAAAGGGCCTCATGTCTTTCTGTCCAAGAAATTTGAGATCTGTTATTCTAAATTAGATTGCTAATTATCCTGAATGTATATTCTCCTACAAATAAAGCCGGTTGTGTCAAGT
>JAUYQG010000077.1 GCA_030695645.1 Legionellaceae bacterium | reverse complement strand
TGCCAGATCGAAAGTCATCCAAGCATCTTGCGGGACGAGATATAGGTAGGCTGGAACCTGCAGCCTCACTGAAGTATCAAAAAGCCGCCTAATTGGTTTATTATTGATATTGTCAGTTTGAAAAACTGCGGAATCAAGTATGTAGCTATGAATTTCATAATACACAAGTATGTGTACATCATATTTTGCATTGAATGCAGGTACAAAGTTGTTCTTATGCTCCCAAAAACGCTTGGCCCCTTCAAGTTTGAAGTACAGCACATGAGTCAGAGTTAGAGCTTCTGCAAGCAGTAAGTGCTGTTTCTCTATATGTCTCCAATAGCACTTTATTATCTTGAATATAATATCCCAACTGATTTTTCAGTGGCGCTTCATAGTTATTGATATTTAAACCATGGTCTAACGCTTTAAATGCCAAATAAGCACAGCATATTGCTGGAAGCAAAAAGGTCAGCGATAGCAATGGAGCCCAAGGAAATGCGGAAAAACCGACGGCCATACCAATCAGGCTCATAACAACCACAACCAAAGAACCTATAGCACTTGCCGCCATGAGCCCATAAGTCATGGTATAAGCATAACCCACATATGCAGAATTCAAACGAGCATGAATTTTTTGTAATGTTTTAATGTGCTCATCTAATGCAGTGAGCTCAGCTTGAGTACGTGTATTGAGTGGTAAAATATACCGTTTATCCTGCGCATCTTTTAAAATATCTTCTTTGTGCGTGAAAAGAGTGGTCATTATAAAATTACTTGGCTTTATAGCAGTGGACTGTTGACGAATTTCTTCCCCATTTGCTGCAATAAGAGAATAAGCAATTACATCCCCATTTCTATACAAATAAATACAGTTTGCTTTCATTTTTCCGTTATTGGATAACTCGGAGGAATTACATAGCAAGAAAGATTTTTGATGTATTACCTCAATTGCATTGATAATCCGCATCAAGCTGATTTCTTCTTTTATCTTTTTTTGATGATCTTGAGTAAGCGATTGGAGTGGGCGCCTCGCAGGATTTGGATAGCTTATAGAATACTTTGGATGAATTGAGGCAAGTGTATTTCGGTACTTAGAGGATTGAGCGCAAGTTTGACTTAATCGATCAATCTGAGCTTTTTCAAAGCAATAAGTTTGATAGTTATCCTCATAAGCTTTAGGATACTCAGTTGTTCTAAAAAACATCATATTTCCTTGTGGTTGGATGATGGCGCAATTATATCACATAGATCAACAAAAAAACAACATGATCATTCATTTGATCATTCATTCCAAATTGATTTGAAATCAATTTTCAAGTTTTTTTCTCAATTCCTTTAGTTGTCCTTGCCTGGATTTTTCATCCAGCATTTTTTGCTTTGATCGTCTTGAGCGCCGTTTCTTTTGGCGTTTTAACTTTTCAATGCGTTGCTGCTCTTTTGTTTTTTCATCGCTGACTATCGCCTGCAATTTGTCACAAAGCCGCTCTCACGCAAAATAACGATTATCATCACGACTTCTAGAGTACTGACATTTGATTTCCAAGCTCGATGGCAAATGTTTTAAGTAAACTGTTGAAGCAGTTTTATGCAACTTCTGCCCACCCTTGCCACTACCTAGGATGAATTTTTCGACGAGATCGGCTTCGATAACTTGAAGCTTCTCCATCCGTTCTGCCAACTTCTCCCATTTTTCCTTACTTATCATGAGTCAAAACCCAGTCAAGAAATCCTCTCTATGCCCACACAGGAACATGCCCTGTTTTTGAATGCTTAGAGTCAACCTTCATCACTAGTACTTTCCCAATACAAAGCAAATTCATGCAATTTATTTTGTAAAGCAGTTTTGTTGATCAATTTTGTTTCATATTCGGCAATCAAGGTTGGTGAAGCATGTCTGTTCAATGCATATTTTACAACTTCTTCATCTTTGGTTTTGCAAATTAATATACCTATCGTTGGATTTTCATGTGCTTTTTTAATATCTTGGTCAAGTACTTCCAAATAGAATTGCAATTGCCCCAAATGTGACGGGTGAAACTCTGTGGACTTTAATTCTATTGCAATCATACAGTTAAGCCCGCGATGAAAAAGCAATAAATCTACCCGGAAGTCTTTCATTCCCACTTGCAAGGGATATTCTTCACCAATCAAGCTAAAATCCGGGCCTAGCTCAAGTAGAAATTTCCTTAAATGTGTGATTAACGCGCGTCTTAAATCTTTTTCTTTATGATCATCAGGTAGCCCTAAAAACTCAAATACATAACTATCTTTGAATATGCCTTGCGTTGCAGCTGGAAATTCTGTCAACGCTGTTGGCAGTTTTTCATTGGCGAGCAAAGTGCGTTCATATGTTGAACTATCAATTATCCGCGCAAAATCACGGGCTGAATAATGATTTTTAGACACAAGCAGGAGGTAAAATTCTTTTTCTTCCAATGTCTTTGTTTTTGATAATATATGCAGGTGATTAGACCAGCTAACTTCTGTCAGCAGTGTTGACAGTTTTTCATGTGCATTATATGTTTCATAAAACTGTTTCATTCGCCATATATTACGGGCTGAAAATCCTTTAACTGAAGGCATTTGTGACAATATATACTCGGATAAAGCCTCCACAATATTTTTTCCCCAGCTTTCTGCCGTTACTTTATTTGAAACATATTGCCCAATTGACCAATACAAACGAATAAGCGTGTTATTTACCTGCTGCCAAACATTGGACTCTGCCTCAATAATCATTTGATGTATTAGGGATCTCAAATTTAATAACATACCCATAATGGTAGAACGTAGGGTGGGCAAAGCGGTAGCGTGCCCACCAGTTCGGAGCCGGCATGGTGGGCACGCTTCGTTTTGCCCACCTACTTCACACAGTGGCAACCGGATAG
>JAUYQG010000076.1 GCA_030695645.1 Legionellaceae bacterium | reverse complement strand
TCAGATCCATCATTGGCCGCACTATTTCTTCAGTCTCCTTTCTTCCGTGGAGTTAAGTTCTATAGCCCAGTTACTTTAGTGTGGTTTCTTCAGGCACCCTTGCTTTATTGCCTACTAATTCCCTCCTTTCAGGGCTTTGGTTGGACTTTCACCGACTCGATATTGACCATACCGGTCGCACGGTGGGCACGCTACCGCTTTGCCCACCCTACCTCGTTCACCCAGAATTGCTACAATAAATCCCCAGGGCTGTCCCTACTGGTTGCGAGAATTACCGCTCCCCGATCAGATAATTTCTGTACTTGTTGTGCCAAACTCAACGCAGGCACAAGTAATAGTAAAACATCCGCGCCCAAAGCACCGCACCCTTTCACAGCAAGAATATCTTGTTGTTGCTTCAGTAATTCAATAGCCTGAACACTGTGTGCTGCAACCAAATTCATCACCAACAATTGCTCATGATAGGCTCGAACGGCAGCGACTAATTGCGTACTATTGTTCTGATCAAAAGCCATTCGCGCCGATTCTACAATGCCTTCTAAGACATCAATACCATCCAATCGATTTAAGTCATGTAAATGATGATGTGTGATTAATTTTTCACCTGTATGTATCAGTATAAAGGCAAGATCTTGAAACGGCCAAACATACGTCTGATAGCTGGCTTTTTGTCGATTCAAGTAAACACAGCCAAACATACTTTGAGCTAATACATCATAGCCACTAGGCGATACACCAACACCTTGCCAAGCCACTTGGAAATACGCATCCAACATCTTATCTTGATCTATGGCTTGTTTAATCAGCGAGTTTGAACGTTGCTCGGGTGAACTTGTCGAAACGATCACGGACTCCACATACTGACTAGCATAATAAGCACCAAGAAATTGCGCACTTGAAGCACCCATTCCGCCACATCCTTGATAAGGATCATGCCACTCTAAACCAGCGTGCTGAATATCGTGCTGTGCCCACCAGCGCCCCGCAGGGGATTCAGGGTGAATCCCCTGCAATCCTGCGTGATCAGTCAACGTGATTTCAAAACAAGGTGACGTGGTTAATACGATTGCTGGACCACCGGACAATGCAACGTATTCTCCAACTAAAAATGTCTTAGCGGGAATAGTCCACTTCATAATGCGAACTGTCCCCCTCGTATTTCAGCAAGTAATTCACAGGCATTATTTAAACTAACTCGTTTATGACGCGCTAAATAATGCTGTAATCTTTTTTTCAAGACAGGAACTTCCGTATCAGTAGCACCTGCGACCATCAATAAATTATCAAGATGCAGTTTCATGTGCCCTTGAATAATTCCTTCCGTACATAATGCTTTTATTGCGCCTAAATTTTGTAGCAGACCAACCGCGGCAATCACTCTCGACAACTGGTTGGCTGACTTAATATGCATCATACGTAGACATAATTGTGCCGTTGGATGCAGCGAAGTAACCCCACCCACGGTTCCAACAATAATCGGTGCTGTGAGTTCACCTGTTAACTCACCGTCCAAATAACGCCAACGCGTAACGGCTTGATACTGTCCTGTGCGGGCGGCATAAGCATGTACGCCAGCCTCCACGGCACGCCAATCATTACCTGTCGCAATTAAAACCGGATCGATACCATTCATAACTCCCTTATTATGGGTTGCGGCGCGATAGGGGTCCGTTTCGGCAAAAAACGATGCCTCTTGAATACGTTCACCCAAATTTGGTGAAACATCTCGGATCGCTACTTTAGCGGTCGTTAATTTTTGATCGTTTAAATTAGACAAAATACACATACTGACTTGTTCACCGGTCAGATTTTCAATGGGCGCCTTTAAATATTCCAAAACTTGATTGATAATATTGGCACCCATCGCATCGCAACTATTCATCGTTAAATGAATAATGGCCATATCGCCACCATCCGTACGCTGAAGTCGACGTAACTGCAAGTCAACGACACCACCACCACGCTTAACCATGGTTGCGGCAACGTCTTCATTCGCTTTTTCAATCAAAAATTGCTTGTTTTCATAAAAAATTATTGAAAATCGTTCAAAATCACGGACATTCGCCAATTGAATCTGACCAAGAATGCAATCTCCAACTACATACGTAGTAATGCTACCCTGCTGGCGAACCCACCTTGCCGTTTTTGACAAAGCAGCAATAATGGAGGTTTCTTCGACTGCCATCGGAATGACATAATCTTGCCCATCAATACAAAAATTAGTGGCAACACCTAAGGGAAGCTGAAAATAACCAATGACATTTTCAATTAATTTATCAGCCAAATTCATATCATCTAACCCACCGTCACATAAATAAGTGACATCATCCGTGGTCAACGCACCCATAGCGAATAACCGTTGAAACCGTTCTTCGCGCGTTAACTTTGAAAACCCCTGAAATAGTTGGCTAGCATTTTTCGCTAAAGACATAGCGCCTCCTTTAATTCAGGTAAAACACGGCTACCCGTACAAAACATGGCAACCTTCAATTCATACTCAATAGTCGTCATTTCAGAAAATACTTGTTTTGCAGACACCAAAGCCGCTTTAAGTAATGGTTTGGCATAACCAACCGTCAAAGCTCCCAATGCAATGAGTTTGGCTGCGTCTAACCCATGCCGCACACCGCCAGAGCCCCAGATTTCAACATTGGTCTTGAGTGCAGAAGCATCCACAACACTAGTCACGGTATCGATACCCCAATTGCGAAACGTTGTTGAGGCTCGTTGCTGCAATGATTGTTCTAAGGCACGATGTCCTTCAATTCGTCCCCAATGAGTACCACCTAACCCACTCACATCAATGGCAGCAACTCCAATATCTGCTAATCGCTTTATCGTCGCTCGCGAAAAACCACAACCGGTTTCTTTGACAATGACAGGCAAAGAGAGTTTTTTGACTAATGCTTCAAGCGCATGCCAACACCCTTTAAATAAAGGTGTTCCCTCAGGTTGAATGCATTCTTGCAATGGATTGCAATGGATAATCAGAGCATCCGCCGCAATAGCATCCGTTAAACGGCAAACTTCTTCAAAAGAAGTGGTAATTAATTGAGCGATTCCTAAATTACTGAATAACGATACATCGGGATAATCTTGCCGTAAAGGCCGCCATTCATCCGCTGCGGATTTATCCGTAAGTTCGCGACGTTGCGAACCCACACCCATCGCCCAGCCACTTTGTGCCGCGGCTTCCATCAAATGACGGTTGATATCCATTGCATCACGATGCCCTGCTGTCATAGAACTGATCATAAACGGCGTAGTAACCGCACGACTAAATCGAACGCTCGTGATATCTATGTCCCTGAAATTAAAATCGGGCAAAGCATCATGCCGCAATGAGACATGATCGAATGTATTTAACTCGTCAGTCTGATTAGCCGGCATAAGGGCCAAATCAATATGATCTTGTTTACGCTGTTCAAACTGACTGTAATCGCCTGACATATTGTTTCCAGGATTTTGATTTTGCTATTTGAATCAGATTCTACCATAAACGAAAGACCCTGTAACCTGATGCTCCCTATTGATAATGACAAATAGACACTGTACCTATTTCTCGTGTAAGATGATAGGCATTATGACTGATACCCACTTTATCTTTGACAACAAAACCAACGCTTATTGGTGCCAAGGTAACTGGACAATCTTACATTTGAATGACCTTTTTACCGCATTTAAATCATCAACCTTACCCACGCTAAAAACATTAACCATAAATGGCGAAAAGTTGACTAATTTTGATAGCGCTGGCGCACTGACATTGACACAGTGCATTGACGTATTAAAAGCAGCCGGCCTCAACGTTGAATTAACGGGTTTCAATAAACAACAACAAGACTTACTATCCTTGATCAACGAAAAAGGAGAGGATTTACGCTACTCCCCGCCGCCACCTGAAAAAAGAGAGCTTCTTTATCAAATAGGCGAAGAAACAGTTCATAAAATAAAACAAGCTGATGGCCTATTGGTTTTAATAGGCGATTTAACCGATAAGCTATTTGCGGCTTGTGGACAATGGCATCGCTTTCAATTTCCAAGCATTGCGTCCAATATGGCTTCAACGGGTTTATATGCGTTACCCATTATTGCTCTATTATCATTTCTCATCGGTGTGGTGCTTGCCTATCAAATGGGGCTGCAATTAGAAACCTATGGAGCCACCTCTTTTATTGCTTATTTATCGGGCATGGCTATTTTTCGCGAATTTTCTCCATTAATAACAGCTATTATTGTTGCCGGTCGAACGAGCTCAGCATTTACCGCACAAATTGGCAGTATGAAAATTAATGAAGAAATCGATGCATTATACACTATGGGACTATCACCAACCGAATTATTAGTAGTACCTAAAGTTTTAGGCTTGCTGATCATGCTCCCTCTCCTCATTTTTTGGTCTGATTTCTTTAGTACGATAGGTGCTATGATCATGTCAAAATTCATGTTACATGTCGGCTACTATGATTTCTTAGCACGATTACAGGATTCCGTTGGCTTTAAACAAATGATGCTAGGTTTATATAAAGCCCCGGCATTTGCTATTCTCATTGCCTTAGTTGGATGTTTCCAAGGGTTTCAAGTGCAAGCAAGTGCTGATAGCGTTGGGAGCCAAACCACTCGCAGCGTAGTCCAAGCTTTGTTTTTAATTATCGTCACCGATGCCACTTATTCTGTGATTTATAGTTGGTTAGGACTATAAATGAGCGAACCCATTATTGAAGTAAATAACTTAAAAAACTACTTAGGTACGCAATGGGTTCACAGCGATGTGAATTTCACAGTGAACAAGGGAGAAATTTTTGCTATCATCGGTGGTAGTGGTAGCGGGAAAACCACAATTTTACGTAGTATTTTAATGCTCTTGAAACCAACATCTGGGATAATTCGTGTTTTTGGGCAAGATATATCCGCCCTTGATGAACAGGGAGCAAATGCGTTGCGCAGACGTTGGGGCATGTTATTTCAGCATAGCGCCCTTTTTTCAGCGATGACGGTACTTGAAAATATCATGTTCCCCATGCATGAGCTCGCGCACTTAAATGAGCAGTTCATGAAAGAACTGGCCATGTTAAAAATATCGTTGGTTGGTTTACCCAAGGAATCTTCGGGTAAATTTCCATCCGAATTAAGTGGCGGTATGCAACGACGAGCAGCTGCTGCGCGTGCTATTGCGATGGATCCTGAGCTGCTCTTTTTAGACGAGCCAACATCAGGCCTTGATCCAGTTAGTGCAAAACTGTTTGATCATTTAATCGTTTTTTTACGAGATGCTTTAAATCTAACAATCGTGATTGTTAGTCATGATATCGAGTCACTACGTCGCACAACGGATCGGGTGGCTTTTATTGGAGAAGGAAAGGTAATCAGTATTGAGCCAATCGAGGAGTTGATAAAAAATCCTCATCCGTTGATTGCTGATTATTTTAGTGATAAGTAGACGGAATCAGTCATGGTTTTAGCATCTTTTGCTAGCTCATACGAGCAAAGCTCAAAATCGCTGGCAAAAGATACCGAAACCATGACCGATGCCAGTACAAAGGAGCGAATCGCTTGGAGTCAAAAACAAATTATACGATAGTAGGCTTAACCGTCTTAATTTTACTGGCGGGACTTATCACCGCAGGATTGTGGCTATCTGTTGGATTTGATCAGAATAAGTACAGCATCTACGCAGTATACATGGAAGAAGCAGTCTCTGGACTGAACGAAGACTCCTTAGTTAAATTTAATGGCGTTAAAGTCGGCTCAATCAGTACCATCGAACTGAATCAGGCTGACCCGCAACAAGTTAAAATTTTACTTAAAATTCAAGAAGGTACGCCAATCTCCATCAGCACTCAAGCCACACTGATTTCCCAAGGGATTACGGGTACTACCTATTTGGGCTTAACCGCAACATCACCGACAACCGCGCCATTAATCAGAAAACCAGGCGAACAATACCCTGTCATCCCTTACAAATCTTCTTTTTTCAATCAACTGGAAAAAACCATTGAAGAAGTCAGTGTGGGCATGAAACAAATTCTCAGTAAAGACAATGCCGAAAATCTATCCCTAGCTCTGAAAAATTTACAAACCATCACTGATGTATTTGCGAAAAACAGCAAGGTTCTCAATCAAACTTTGCGGCAATTCCCAGAACTTCTTACTGAAGTTAAAGACAGTGTTGGGCGATTTAGTGAGATGTCTCATGATGTAGCCGCTGCTGGGAAACAACTGAATGTGACCATGAAAGCAGGCCGAGGTGCCATTGATAAAATTTCGCAACAAGCCATACCCCCGGCCGTTATCTTATTGCGCCGCTTAGACTTAATTGCGGCTAATCTTGAACAAGTCAGTGTTGAATTACGACAAAACCCATCCATTATTATCCGGGGTTCAGCTCCCCCGAAACCTGGTCCTGGAGAATAAATGTGAATAAATTTTATATCGTTCTATTGTGTTTATTATCGGCATGTACGCCCATTAAACCAACAGTTACCAATCAATACAAAATAACATCCTATAGCGCCAAAAAAGAACTGGCGTCACCTTCGTCCAAATCTATATTAATATCACAACCTGATGCTATAGCGGGCTACCAAACAGAACAAATGCTTTATACGGATAAGCCATTTCAATTGAGCTCGTTTGCTCACAGCAGCTGGATTAGTCCTCCTGCGAATATGCTTACGCCACTAATTGTACAAAGTTTACAACACAGCCATTATTTTGCCGCTGTCGCTGCAGGTCCTAATGCGGATCAAACAAATTACCGCATTGATACACAACTTATTGCTTTACAACAAAATTTTCTTGTAAAACCCAGCATACTCGAATTCAGTGTGCAAATTGTACTTACGCATGTAAGCGATAGACGTGTAGTCGCCTCACGCACATTCAATGAGCGAATCCCTTGCCCAACAGATACTCCTTACGGAGGTGTTATCGCTGCAAATAAAGCGGCACGGGCCTTTACTGCGGCATTAACTCAGTATGTCATTAACCAAATCCAGCAAGATAGGCCCGTAGAAAGCTAAATTCGTTGCAGAAATACCTCAAATATGGCCATATTGTTCTATAATAGAATAACACACTATTGTTTTATTTGAGCAGGTTTATGGCCAAAGAAAGTGGGTGGCGTTTTTTTAGATCAAATAAAATTCAACCGACAGAAACACAAGATTCGGTACAAGTTGATGCCATTTTTTCTATGCATGACGAAGAGAGTCATCACCAAAGCATTCAAACATCAATCAAGGCATCGATAGCAGGCTTAAGTTGGTTTTCAGGAATAAAAAAAAGCAACCTAACGGCCCTATCTAGTTCAATAGATACCGCAATAAAAGAGAAAGACTACGATGAAGCAAATGCTCAATTGCTGAAATTTATAAAAATATCAAACAGTTCCACATCATGGCTATCTCGTTTACTATCTCGAGACACAACATCCATTAAAGCTATGAAAACATCGGCCGAACAGCAAAAAAATCAGCAACTTATGAGCTTAATATCCTTAGTGCAACAAAATAAAAACATTCTACTTCAGTCGCGCGTCAGCAACTCAAGCACTCAAAGTATATTTGGAGGGTTCAGTAATGTAAAACTGAGGACATTACAAGTTGAGAGCAATCCAAAACCAGTTGCTTTTGAAACAATCCCTGATTTAGATACTACGCAACTCAGAAGTTCACCCAGTTATTTAGCGTCCATAATTAAAACTCAAATCAAAAGGAACAGAAAACAAAAGATAAAAGACTTGGAGCAAACTAAACTATCGAAAGCTAACAAGAAGCCTCCATCCATACAAAAAACGGAAGAGGTCCTTTTAGATAACAATGTCCAACTGGCTACGGATGGACAGATTACTACCGTAAAAACATTATATAACAAGGCAAACCTCTTTGCTTTAGTACCCAATACATCAATTCAACCAAGCCACTCCACCCCCTTAACCACCAATGAAAAAAGTCGACTGGTAGAAGAAATGGTTAAACACCTCAAAGATAACGATTTGTTGTATGTGCATTTTAAAAATGAGCACGACCTTTTAATTGACAAGTTTTTTTACAAAAAAATGGTTGATACTATAAAACTTCACCGCCGTATCGATACGATTTATAACGAAGTTTTAACTGAGCTGAATGCCGATCCACAACATCCAATCCCAAAGGAATTTTCAGAAAATATAGCCATAAAATTTTTCCAAAAAGCAAAAGGGCGTGGATTGGATATTTCATCGTTACAGTTCTCAAAAAACTTCCCTTTTGACGAACAAACGTTCGTTCATATGCTTAAAGAAAACCTAACACCAGTACAAATTGCAAGTAAAATATTCAACGATACATTCGGAGCACTGCGTCTGGCCACGTTGACATCGGTACAACAATTAGATCCAAGCACAGACCTACTGGCACTGAGTCTTGAACTGGATAAAGAGCTCCATAAATTTGGACTGGATCTAGATCAATTATTAACCCCTAATTTTTATCAGGAATTGAAGGTGAATAAGACGGTAGTAAACGAAATCAAAGCGTCCATTACAAATCATTTAGAAGCGATGAAGAATAAACCCGAAGTACCTGATCCAACTCCATCACCAAATGCAGCAGTCAAGAAACCATTAATACACAATGTATCTGACATACCCAAACTCAAAACAAGACAGACCAAGAACCCCGCCGTATTAGAAAAACAACTAGAACAGCAAACCGTAGCGGAAAATATAATACCCCTGGATACGATGGTGGCGGATGACGTTAAGGCAAAAGAAAATGCTACCGCTCCAAACTCAATACCCGATATCACAACAAAATTAAAAGATAAATTTCAATACAATACAGACCAAAAAACAACCATCAATCTTTACGGTGAAAATTCAATCCAAATTCATACTAAAAACGCAGAGTTTATTCAACAAGTAGAGCAGTATTTAGGTGATAATTTTGACTTTACACGACAAGAAACGGCTTTTGGATATACCTTTTTAATCGAATCAAAACCAGAGGTACGAAACGAAATAAACACTAAAATCGCTGAGTTCGCCCATCGCATTGAATCCATTAAAGCAGAAAAGGCTGAAGACGAACGTCCTACCAATAATGAGAGAAGCGATCTCATACTCGAAGAAATCCAAGTTGCTGTAAACACCGTTTTAAAAGAAGAAACTGAGTTTAAAAATAAAATTGCAGCAAATATAAAATCATCCATAGAAAATTTTGCCCAATATTTGTCAGATAAAAACACGTCAAAAGATAGCACTGGTGATCATGTGGAGCAAACTGCTATTAATCCACCTACCGGGTTATTTAGCAATTTATTTAAGCTAAAAACCTACTCACTTTCATTTACTGAGACATTAAAGAGAGCGATTAAAGAGACAATCCCCTCACTTAACATCACATTTTCATCATACAGTCTTGGTAAACAACAAAAATTTGAAGACCTATTAACCGCGAACGGTATTCTTTTCAGAAAATTAAATGATAACCAATACCAACTCAGTGCTGATGTCTGGGATAAATCGCTTATAACCGTGCTCGATCAGCACAATTTTTCAAGCTCGAACTTTTCAATAATCAATTCAGAATCCAATAAATCAAAAAAACAATTCATTCAACATAAAATAGACTTAACCAACCAAACGTTAACGGCTTTAGCGCCGATACAAATCAACTTATTGCTTCCTGCTGACGTTAGCGAAAATTTTGAAAAAGCTTTTAAAGACGTGTTTATAGAAGATCCCGATTGTCGTTACGTCAAAGGACACCATATCGTTATTCCTGCAGAAAGCGTAACTAACGGTACGTTTCAGGCTCTGCTCACTCAATTGCGAGAAGAAGCTCGACCCGAATATTTTCTCACAGACGACTCTTCTGCCAATAAAATAATATCGGACTTAAATCAAAAACATCGTTTAAAAATCACTGTCGACAAAAAAAACAATACGGAACCCTTAAAGTCATTCCTGTCACCAAATACTCGAATAGAAAAAGGAAATGACGTGGTTTATTTTGTTGATCTGGAATCCTATAAGGGGCGTGAATCCGAATTTATACACCGAGCAATCCATTTTAATCTAAACATTGAGTATTTTAATTCCGATAAAAATGCCTATGAACCAATTGAGAGTGCTCTTCAACTTGACGCACCCAAAAATCTCGCTGATATCAAAAAAGACGACGCGACCGAGAAGCCTTTATCTTTGCAAGAAAGAATGTCTAAATTCGGACATAAATCACGACAAGCAGCACGGGCCTCACCCGTGACTGTGTCAGACATCGTATCCCGAAGCGGGAGCCAGAGATCTTGAACAATGCAAAGACCCGCTGTATTAATAATTGGACTTTGGACAAAACTGCATGCAAAAAAACGCATGCAATTCCGTCCAAATAATTTCAGATCTGTGAAATTTACAGACATATATTACTAGGTGAAATCGATCTATTTTATGAAAACAGTTGCATATAGTGTAATTA
>JAUYQG010000105.1 GCA_030695645.1 Legionellaceae bacterium | reverse complement strand
CCTTTCATTCCTTCAGTTTAAAGATGGGATGGATTTTACCTCATATTGAGCATTTACATCAAATATCCCCTGCCGGCTCCGAACGGGTGGGCACGCTACCGCTTTGCCCACCCTACGTTCTACCATTATGGGTATGTTATTCAATTTGAGATCCCTAATAGTATTTAATCAAAATCGAAGTTGTTTTTATAATCATAAAAAATTTGTTCAATTATAAGGCATATTTATAACAAAAGTCAAACTAGCTCCGGCACTGATCTGGCAAAAATCTATATTTGAGTCTTGATCATACCTATATTGGGTATTAGAATACCCGTTATGAGAACAATACAGCCTAGCCTTTCAAATGCGCTTTTTTCTAAAGTACGACAATGTGTGCTTGCCTTACTCTATGGTCAGCCCGGTCGCAGCTTTCATACCAACGAAATTATCCGATTGACTCATTCAGGAACCGGGGCGGTTCAGCGAGAGCTTGAAAAATTAGCCGCTGTGGGACTAATAAATACGCAATCTATTGGCAATCAAAAACATTACACGGCTAATTGTACTTCGCCTTTATTTACAGAATTACGCAGTATTGTATTAAAAACATTTGGATTAGCTGATCTCCTTAGAGAAGCACTTACACCCATTGCCTCACAAATACATATCGCTTTCATTTATGGTTCTATTGCTAAGCAAGAAGATACGGCTACCAGTGATGTTGATTTAATGTTGGTATGTGATAATTTAACTTACGCCGATTTATTTAAATTGCTTGAAGAGGTGCAAGTAAAATTAGGTCGCCCTATACACCCGACTTTTTACTCTCCAGCAGAATGGACGCGGAAACACCAAGCAAATAATAATTTTTTAGCACAAATAGTAAAGCAACCCAAAATTTTTCTAATAGGAAGTGAGGATGAGCTTACCAAACTTGGATAACCTGGTAAAAACTGGCCAGTTAAAAGTAGAACCCGTGAATCAGTTAGAGTTTTCTGGTTTATTACGTTCGGGTGAAGCACGCCTACACGACGCAGCCAATCCCTCTCTTGCTGCAGAAAGTCAATTTGATCTGGCTTATAATGCAGCTCATTCACTATCTCTTGCTGCATTACGTTGGCATGGATATCGGTCAGGTAATCGCTATTTGGTATTTCAAGTATTACCTCATACCATTGGGGTTGGTCCAGAAGTTTGGCGCGTATTGGCTAAATGCCACGATTGCCGCAATGTTGCTGAATACGAAGGATACTTTGAAATTGATGAACAACTACTGAAAGACTTGTTAACTGCTACACAAACTTTATTGGCTCGTGTAAGCTCTCTAAAATGATTTTTGTTAAATTTTTTGATAAACAAACGCTTAAATTAACAAAATAAATTGTATTTGTTAATTTAATTCATGAAAAACTTAATTAAATCAAAGATATATAATTAATTTAATGGAAATTGGTAGAAAGAAATCATTTAATTCCTACCACATTATACTGGACTTTGGACAAATCAGATCTTATTTGTCCAAAGTCCAGGTCTTAAAGAAGACCAACAAAAATCGTAACTACTCACTCCGTAGCAAGGAACGGCCATATTTGGCGCATCTTGAACGAAAACGATTAATTAGGACAGTAATAGTGGATCTCGTCACTTAATTCTTGTACATTTTTATCTTTGACAGTAAGGTATTCAACCTCTTCTGCAGTATGACCCAAGCTTGATTTGTCTGTAAACAAATCAAGCTTATTATTAATCTCCCCAATATCCTGAAACGTTCCTAATAATCGAACTGCTAGTGTTTTTGCTGGATGCACTTTAAAGAAAGTACAAGCAGCTATTGCCAATACATTTATCATCCACAATCCGGCTCCTGTGGATACAACTGTAAGAAAAAATATGCCCGCAGACGATGATGAAAGCAATAAGGCAAATAAAGCACTCGCTATCAAAAGTGTACCAATCAAGTACCCCCCTAAGCTTATCGCCAAGTTCAGCTGATGATATTGCCACTCACCCGGCAATTCCGCTCGTTCCGCTAGACGGTAACGGACGATTGATGCGGGCACTTGATATTTTTGTGGTGATAATGTATTTGATATCTCTCGAATCAAATAAGTCATCTTTGTGATGACACAATGTGTGGGATCCGCCCAGTTAGAGTGGAGTGTGCGAGGGCCAGTATAAGCGTCGTTTATTAATTCTCGCAGCTGTTTAATCTTTAATGATAACGACTCCATTTCCCCCGTGATCTTTTTAACACGCTCATTTTCACGTACAACCTCTGTCTCTAGCTCTTCAATCTTTTGACGAAGCAGGTTGCATGCGTCTGCATGCGTATTAATCGATAAATTAGAGCTCGAAGACGATGATGAAAGTGCCTCCATACTACCCTTTAAGCTGTTTTTTAGATCATCTATTTCTTCCGTCCTTTTTGCTAGACTACGTCTATCCTCTTTGCGCTCCAGATTACAAGCGGACTGTAGCTTATCAAAATCGGCCACAACCGCAGAAGCAGCCACTAACGTTTTATTTTTTCTTATTTTTGGACCTTCAAATAAAGAATACATCAGCCTCTCCAACTAAAAATATGGGTCATTATAGATCGTATTATGTTTTAATGAAACACTTTTTTCTTTTTTTGTTTAGATCAATATAAAATAGTGTCTTTTCATATTGGACTTTGGACAAAAACGTCACTTTCATAAGATTGGACTTTGGACAAAAAGACATGAAAAGAGCCTCATGTCTTTCTGTCCAAGAAATTTCAGATCTATCCCTCATAATTAGATCATTAATTATCCTGATTGTAAATGTTTCTACAAAACGAGCCGATTGTCGTTGATATTATTGGCTTATAAATATGTCAGATCTAAACTTATTTGGACAGAATGGCATGCGTCTTTTTGCATGCCGTTTTGTCCAAAGTCCAAATAAGACGTGTTCAATATCAGAAGTCCTCATCAATGGATACCAGAAGACAACTTCAATGAAGCACTAAGTCAATTGTAATAAGTTGGGATATTTCGGTGCATTTCACCAATTAAATTTCTAATTGCGCAAATATTGGTAAAGCGTTTCACGGCTAATTCCATATTTTCTAGCCAGTTGCGCTTTCTTTTCGCCGCCTAAAATACATGTTTTTAATTCATTTATCTGTTCAGGAGACAACGCTTTCTTCCGTCCTTTATAAGCCCCCTTCAATTTAGCGATCGCAATACCTTCTCGTTGACGTTCTTTGATTAACGCGCGTTCAAATTCAGCAAATGCACCCATAACAGATAACATTAAATTAGCCATTGGCGTTGCCTCGCCAGTAAATGTTAGGTGTTCTTTAATAAACTCAATCGCTACACCCTTTTGAGTTAAACGTGCGACAATCCCACGCAAATCATCCAGATTTCTAGCCAATCTATCCATGCTATGAATAACCAGGGTATCTCCCTCTCGGATAAACTCCATGAGTGCAATCAACTGCGGTCGGTGCGTATCCTTGCCGGAGGCTTTATCGGTAAAGACCTTAGTTACAGCAATATTTTCAAGTTGCCGGTCTGTGTTTTGATCAAAACTGCTTACGCGAATATACCCAATCCTTTGGCCTGTCATGATGGTTGCGTCACTATTTTTTTATAAATAGTCTGAATCTGTTCCTCTAATGTCGGCAGGTCTTGTTCAATTGTTTTCCATATAATTTCAAAATCGATGCTAAAATAGCCGTGGGAAATGCGATTTCGCATCCAGTACATGTCCTCCCAAGGCACATCAGGGTATTGTTTGATAAATTCATCATGGTAACGAACCAGTTTATTTGAGGCTTCGCCAATAATTTCTAAATTTCGAAGAACCGCATCTTGTACCAAGGCATTTGTTAAAAAGCCTACTTCACCTATATCCTCAACATAATCAAATATCCGTTTGAACGCTTCCAATATATGCTCTAAATAATCAGAGATCCGCATGGCGTCTTTTTTTGTCATACAGGATTGGCCTCTCGTAATATTTTTGCGCGGAAACGCTCGGGTAGTCCTTTCGGTGTTAATACGTCCACAGAGACATGAAGGAGTTTTTGTAATTGATTTTGTATTTTTGCAATATCGAACAACGTCGTTTGATCCGTTGTATCCACTAACAGGTCCAAGTCGCTAAATTCTGTATCCTCACCATCGAGTACAGAACCAAATACTCTCGCGTTTTTGGCATGATGCTGCTCAACAATAAAACGGATCTCTTTGCGATGTAATTGTAATGCTTCTGAGGGTCTCATAAGCCATCCTTTTCATGTTATGTCAGGTTAAAGTCTATTACCTTGTGATGAATATGTCAATAAATATAAAAACAAACTTTATCTTGACGCTTTTCAATAAATTTCCTGACGTCCATGTAATTGGACTTGGGACAGAAAGACATGAAAAGGGCCTCATGTCTTTCTGTCCAAGAAATTTGAGATCTGTTATTCTAAATTAGATTACTAATTATCCTGAATGTATATTCTCTTACAAATAAAGCCGGTTGTGTCAAGTATTTTAAGCTTATAAATATCACAGATCTAAAATTATTTGGACAGAACGGCATGCGTCTTTTTGCATGCGGTTTTGTCCAAAGTCCAATATAGTATAAACACAAAACGCGTCATCGAGGTCATGTATAAAGCCCTCTCCCCAACCTCCCGCGAAGAACACCGGTTTTCTTGCCAACTTCACGTCGCGGAGGGGGCAGATCGCGCTAACTGATGAAGCTACGTGCACATACCTCACACGTCAACACGAGAATTAAAACGTACGTTTGTGGCCGAGCGCAGTATATGTCATTGAAGAGGTCTTTTGAAAGTGACAAAACGGCATGCAAAAAAACGCATGCAATTCCGTCCAAATAATTTCAGATCTGTGAAATGTACAGACAGACATATATTACTGGGTGAAATCGATCTATTTTATGAAAACAGTTGCATACAGTGTAATTAATGAACCAGTTGAGAGTAATAGATCACAAATTCTTTGTAACCCCGCGTTCAAATGCGTCAATATGTTACTATCTGTTCTATTTTATCGGGTTTTTCTATGCTGTTGTGTTATAATTAAAAGAGTGCATACCCAGGGAATAGTTGCATTATGACTAAATTATATGTTTTTTTTGCTGGAACAGGGCAGGACGGCAAGACGTTTCAAAAGGACAGAGAAGACGACGACATATTTAATGAAGATGTTATTCGTGTGTACATCAAAGGATGCCAGGAAAAAAATGTAGGTGGCGGCTATCTGTTACCTGATTTAAATATTGCAGCGGATCATTTATACCAGTCTTTTACAAATAAAATACTCGATACAAAGAATCTTCAAAACCAGTTTGGTAGTGGCATTCTTGCTATTTGTGTAGATCCACGCTCCGAGGACGGTAGGTATGAGATTGATACCATTGCTTTAGAGGGATATAGTCGAGGGGCGGTGAGTACGTTTGTTGCCGCGAAAAAACTGAATAACTTAAACATTCCAATTCATATTGTTGCTCATCAACCTGTACCAGGATGGATTAATCCATCACAAGAGAAGCTCGCAAGCTATGGCGATTTAAGTCAATGCTCTAATATTGCCTCGGCAACTACTTTATTGGGATCAAGTAATCGGGAGCGAGGATTCCTATACAATAACTTTTATAAGCAGATGATTGCAAAATTTAATAGCGAAACCAAGGTTAAAAATTACACATTACCTGTTCAGAGCCATCATATCGACCCCACCAACGGCGTAAACGTACAGGATTTATATGCAAAAGATGCATTAACAAGTCACAAATTTGTAAAAGAATCTCCTGTCAGCAAACACACCGGTACATATGCTACACAAATACAGTCCTGGTATACGAGCAATCTTGCTGATTACTGCTTCACTCCAACTCATTTAAAGCAGGAGATATATACTATTGGCAACGATGCCCCTGCCTCCTCACCATACTACTCAAGATATCTAACAGATGAGGCCACTCGTGTGCTCAGTGGTGTGGAAAATGTTGAAATCAAAAATTTAACGACGGAACAAACCAGCGCTATTATTGCAATATCTCAATTATCATTACAGGACGGTGTGTTAGAAAAAAGTTTATACCCTCTTGTGTTAAAGAACTCACAAGAAGGCAAGGCATTTGTGGACCTAGTTAACGAAGTTGCATCACATTGTAATTATTTAGCTTTCGTGACAAAAGACGATCGTTCATCAGAAAAATCGCAATGCATTGATAATAGCCAACGGGAATACCAGCGTTCAGTTTTTATCGCCGCTCATGACTATTTAGACGCATCGAGCAAAACCAATGAGAGTACGAGCACGTTTAACTCAACGTGGAAAGATGCTGAAAGCAAATTTATTAACTCGGCATTAGGAATTCAGCGAGGTTTGGTTGGGCGTGTGTTACAACATCTTTCAAATTTTATCACCAAATGTATCCAACGTTTTTGTGCGAGCGAAAAGGCCCCATCAACGTCTGTTTCAAGACCGCTCTTGCCCGAAAATCGTTCAATGAAAACAATGCGAGAGATAAGAGAGAAACATTGTAGCGTATTAAAAAATATCCAGGATACTAACAAAAAAGAAGATCCAACTCTCGATGAAAATTTAAGCACTACCCGCCCTAAAAACTAAGGGCTGTTGACAACTCATATTGTGGTCAAGAATCCATCAATGCCTACGTCCCGCGATTTGACCGCAGGACGTAAGCTGATGAGCGATGAATTGTCAACAGACCCTATAAGTAGTACACGGTGAATTTGTTCTTTAGACGCATCCTATGTAGATAAAGGCGCAAGCAATTAATTCTGGTTATTTCTATAAAATTCGTGTATAACGTCGTGATGAACATAAATTTATCCGCACTTAAAGTCTGCCCAATACAAAAAGGTGATGAATTGCGCTATCGATCGCTGATGGCAGAGCATCATTATTTGGGGGATCTCTCTAAAA
>JAUYQG010000009.1 GCA_030695645.1 Legionellaceae bacterium | reverse complement strand
GCGCGCGTGTTTTAATTTTTAAATAGCTGCGGCAGCTGAATTTTTAGTCATGCGCAAATAATCGAAGACCAAGCGAGTATTTCGTTGCAAACGCCGCATTTGCTCTGCGACACGTTTTGTTTTATCAGAAACGCGTGCGATGACAGTAACAGCAAAGCGACGTAGACGCGTGATATTCTCCGGTCCGTGCCCTGTTCGAATGCGATCTCGATCGTCATTAAAATTCCAATCAATACCATATTGGACTTTGGACAAAAAGACATGAAAAGGGCCTCATGTCTTTCTGTCCAATACCATAATGACAGCGATTTTCAATCGCCCAGTGTCCACGATTGAGTTCAAGCAAACGTTTGGCATCGGCTTGCTCTATTGTGCGACTGCTTTGTTTTACTCGAGATTTTTTAATGGCGGGAACTGCTGGCCCGTTCCTAAATCGTTGTTGATGCAAAAAATTGGATTAAACTTTGGGTTTGTTGTAAATTTATTTCGGACGAAATTAAATTAAGACGTACCTCCGTCGAGGTTTGTTCTCGTTGGTTGACTAGAAATAAAGAACTGTCTCCGGCATGAAATTTTCGACGTTCGGCATTAGCGACCCGGGTGGCTAGGGTTAGTTCGTGTTGGATAAGATTGATTTGTTTTTGATAACGGTTTAATGCAATCCATAACCCACTGAGTCGATTGGTTAGCTGCTCATATACGAATTTTTTTTGGGTTAGTACCTGTTTTAATTCACTGGTTGTGCTGAGAATCTTTCCGCGAGCTTGGCGTTGATAGATTGGAAACTTAAAATTAAGACCAATTTGGGTTGCTTGTGGAAGCAATCGCTCGTATCCGCCGGTTCCGTATTGTTTTGATGTAAATGCCGTGGCGTCTAAATTGGGGAGTAATTCGTTTCTTGCTAGCGTTTGTTGTAATTTTACAACGCCGTAGTATCGCTCCAATTTACAAAGACTAGGATGTTTGAGAAGCTCTAAGTGTACTTCTCGTTTGTCTTTTGTCAGTATGAGCTTTGAGGGTTGTACTCTTGATGGAAGTTCATCAAGTCGGGGGCGAAGCGGCTTTCCTTTGGGGGTACGGTAATACATGGCTAGAGCAACGGACGCTTGCTCGAGCATCATGTTACCTTGATTAACCCATTGTCTTCGTTGCATGATAATTTGTTGATTTTCAGATACGGCAATACGCGGTAAATCACCTTGTTGAGCTTGTTGTTCAATGGCCGCTTGTCGACGTTCGGCTAGTTTTAAAAGTTTGATGAATGTTTTCAATTGCAAGCCCGTTTGCACCCAGGACCAATAGGCTTTAATGGCTTCTTGATAGACGGTTAATTTCGTTGATGTGACTTCGTTTTGGGTGATGGCAATGGTTGCTGTGCGAGTCCATAAGTCCGCACGTTGCTTATCAATAGCCCGATCTTTCAAAAGTGGTAATGCGAAACCGGCTCGATATTCACCTCCTGAGTTGGTCAGGTAATTTTGATAATAAATAGGATAACTCCCACCACCGTTTCGATAGCCGCCGAAGAGCCGTATTCCGTTGGTGAGTGTTGGAAGACTAATTTCATTATTTGCATAATTACTGACATATCCTCCTTCGGGGAGTGAGCGTGTTTTAATCTTTAAGTTTGGATCAAATTGGCCTAAAGCCGTGATGTAATCGCCTCGCGCTTTTGCCACTTGAAATCGAGCGTTGACTATTTGAGGATAGCTGCAATTTACCGTGGTCAAGACCCTTTCTAACGATAAGGGCGTTGTTTGGCAAAAGCAGAACGATGACATTAGGCAAAGAACAATCCAGGTTATGAAAAAACGTGTTGGATTAAGCAGACGACCTAAAGTATTCACTGTTTTTGTCCATAGACTGATGGATTGTCGTTCTTTTTCTGGGCGCTTTCAGGTGGGAAGCCATTGAGTTGACGCCATAATTCATACCATAATTGAACTTGACCTAATTGTACCCATCCATGAACGCGGACACCTTGTCTTAAAAAAACAAAATCGGGCCAAGGTTCTCTGGGAGTAATCACGGCACGAAATTGACCTTCTCCATTATCTGTTGGATCAATAAAAGAAACCACGCCTTCAAAGGTACCCACAGCAATTGCCGGCCATCCGCGGAATTGAATAGCGGGCCAGCCTTCAAATTGTAAACGAGCGATTTGGCGGACACGAACAAATGAAATGTCGTTGCCGTCGATCCAGAGTTCTACAGCTCTTGAAGGCGTAATGGGAACAACTTGAGCTAACACGTCTCCTCGTTTAACGACGATGCTGGCTTGTCCGGTTAAGCGTCTAAATATGATGCCTGGGGACTGGGCTGTAACTCGTTGGGTTCGTTGTCTTGCAAGCTGGACATCGATATTGATTCGACTGATGTTGGCTGTTGCCAGATCATTTTGGTATTTGGCGTATTCAATTTGTGCTAGCTCGTATTGGCGCTTCGAGTTGATACCGGCTTCAAATAACTTTTTTTGACGATTTACGTTGGACTCGCCTGCTTTAAGTGCTTGATCCGCTGCCTGAATACGCATGAGTATGGCTTCTTTTTCCTGTTTCAGACGTGTCGGAAGGGTCGGATCATTATCGCTCAACTCAACAATGGGATCCCCTATTTTTACGCGCGATCCTTCATTAACGAACCATTTGTGGATTCGACCATTGATGGGAGCGTTGATGGGGTGTTGCCGTTCCGTTGGAGAAAAGGCAATGACTCGCCCATGACCGAGTGCGAACTGTTGCCATGGAGTGAGTAAAAAAACCAAAATAATGAGTATAAATAAACTTAAGGTGATGTAAAATACTTTTTGTGGTTTCGGAAGTTTTTTCAACAGAGTGTGGGCTTTAAGAGCGGTCATGACAGCGTCCATCGGTTAGAAATACCAGGAAAATCCGTTCGTTGTGTTGCGATAATTAGAGTGGTTTTTTTGATCTCCAGTAAGAGTGCTACAACGGTCTCTAACAAGGGAACATCGACGTCATCTAAACTTTGATCAATGATTATCAATAACGGCTTTGCAATAATGGCACGTAAGATCATAATGAGCGTGATTTCAGATCGGGTAAATTGCTTTTTCCAGTGTGAGACATAGGTGTCCAATCCTTCGGGAAAACTCATTATTTTGTTAGTGAGCCCAAGCGTATTGATATGCTGCAAGATGGTTTCCAATGCCACATTGTGCGCATTCAATGCGATGTTGTCATAAATAGTTCCTGCAAACCATTGCGGCTCTTGAATAAGAATGGTTTGTTGGCGAAGTGCGATTAATAGAGGTTGAGTGCATTGTACGCCATTTAATGTGATGTTTTCAGATAAATCCGGAACAAGTCCGATTAATGCAGTCATCATAGTTTGAATTCGTTCACGTTGCATGGAATAAATGAGCAACGGTTTTTTAGGTGATGCGTTAATTCGAGAAGGGTGAGACCAAGCCAGGTGAATGTAATTCAATTGTTGAACAAAAAATACAATTTCATTGGGTAAGGGGACGGCGCATTCGAGTGGCAAGCTGAGTATGTGATCAATTTTTTGAGTCGATGTTGTGAGATCATAATAATCTTCAAGAAGAGAACTTAATTGTTTTAAAGCGTAGAGAATGGCGCTCATGATGATTTCAGAGGCAACTAATTGTCCAAGGCTCAGTTGGTTGATGATGACGAGATACCCCCCTAAGCCCAAAAGCAAACTGCTCGCAATGGCCCCGAGTCCATAAAACCCGATTTGATGTTTGATTATTTGTTTAAAATGACGATTACGAGCTATTAAATAACCAGCCAGTCGTTCATCTGTTTGTTCGATCACATAATCGGGATAGTGCCTAAATTTAAATAAAAAACGATTTAAAAGAATTTCGTCAAACCATTTGGCTATGGCATGTTTTCGAGAGCACTCTTCTTCAGCAGTGATTTGAGCCGTGCGATACGGAATGTAGATGATTAAACACAAGCAAAGGATAACAAAAACATCAAAAAGAAGAAAAAACGGATGATATAAGACCAGTAAAATAAGACTAAAAAAGATCTGAAGTCCTGTGTTAATACCATACATTAATAAGTTAGATAACGATTTCATGATGCTGGAAATTTCAAAAAATTGATTAACTAACTCGGGCCCGTGTTGAGTCGCTAGGATGGTTTGAGATACATTTGAAAAATGCCGTGTGAGTCGAAATGCAACATGGACGATGAGTTTCTGTTGAATAATTTCAATGAGAATGGTGTGCCATATGCTTAATGCCCCTGCGCAAACAATGAGTGTAAAGACAATAATACTCAGCGTAACAACCGGGCGCACCAAGTGCCCAAACGCAATAAAGTTAACCAAAGTTTGTGCGGCAATCGGTATAGTAAGAAACATCAGGCTAGTCATCGTGCTGATAATGATGATAGAAAATATGGTGCTGTTATCAACAAGACTCAGAATAGACTGCAATTGATGTCGTTTTACCAAGGTATGATTTCCTTATTTAAAAACGCTTGTAACGCACGTTGTCCTTCTACAGACACTCTTTTTTTAGCGATCAACGCGGCGGTTTTGGTTTGAAGCGCTTCATCAATAGGACACCCAGCAACTTGGTGCACTAATGATTTGGCGTCACACACGGCATTGGGCGGCAATTGTGCGATGCTTTGTGCATAGTTTATCGTATAGGAGAGTAGTTCCTCATCGGTTACGCAATGTTGAATAAGTTGAAGTTCATAAGCGCGCTGTGCATCAAATACCTCAGCGCTCATGAATAACCAACGGGCCGCTCGCTCTCCAATGGCTTTGATGACGTATGGACTAATGACGGCAGGGATTAAACCCAATGTCACTTCTGAAAAACAAAATCGTGCTGATTGTCCGGCTATGGCTATATCGCATGCTGCAACCAAACCGGCTCCTCCGCCAAACGCGGACCCTTGCACCATGGCAATGGTTGGTTTGGAGCATTGATTTAATGTAAACATAAGACGCGCTAACACCTGAGCATCCTCTCGGTTCTCTTGCTCACTGAACTGAGCCATGCGCTTCATCCAGTTTACATCAGCTCCAGCGGAAAAGTGGCGTCCATTGCTTTTCAGAACAATAACACGGATTTCGGCATCGTTTTGGGCAGCATCCAACGCAATTTGTAAATCAGCCAATAAGACATCATCAAACGCGTTGTGCTTTTCAATACGATTAAAGGTTATTAATAGTATATGTCCTTGTTGTTCAATTAATAGATTGAGCTCATTCATGCGTTACATCCTAAAGATACCAAAACGAGTCGGTTTAATGGGCGCGTTTAAGGCGGCCGATAAACTTAAGCCTAAAATTTTACGGGTATCTTGAGGAGCAATAACGCCGTCATCCCATAGTCTAGCACTGGCATAGTAAGGGTTCCCTTGGGCTTCATATTGTTCTCGTAATGCGGCTTTGAATGCCTCCTCTTCCTCGGCTGCCCAAGACGTATGAAGTTTGGTATGTTTGTCACGATTGATTTGTGCTAAGACATTAGCGGCTTGTTCGCCTCCCATGACTGAGATACGAGCATTGGGCCATGACCATAAAAAACGAGGAGAGTAGGCACGGCCGCACATCGCATAATTACCGGCACCAAAACTGCCGCCAACAATGACTGTGAATTTGGGCACATTGGCATTCGCAACGGCAGTGACCATTTTTGCACCGTGCTTAGCGATGCCACCTGCTTCATATTTGCTACCAACCATGAATCCAGTAATATTTTGTAGAAATATCAGTGGGATATTTCGTTGCGTACACAACTCAATGAAATGAGCACCTTTTAAGGCGCTTTCACCAAATAAAATGCCATTATTGGCAACGATACCGATGGGATAGCCATATAAATGGGCAAACCCACAGACCAGAGTTGTACCGTAGAGTGCTTTAAATTCGTCAAAGTCTGATCCGTCTACCAAGCGTGCAATGATTTCTCGGATATCAAATGGTTTGCGAGTATCGGTTGGAATGATGCCGTCCAATTCATCGATGGCGTAAGCTGGCTCACGGCTTGTGATACGATGCAATACATGAGGTTTGATGCGATTTAAATGACCAACAGCTTGCCGTGTAAGCTGCAAGGCATGAGCGTCGTTTTCAGCATAGTAATCTGCGACGCCAGACTGACGGCAATGAATGTCGGCGCCACCCAACGCTTCTGCGCTAATGACTTCACCGGTTGCTGCTTTGACTAATGGTGGACCAGCCAAGAAAATGGTTGCTTGATCGCGTACCATGATGGACTCATCTGCCATAGCAGGTACATAGGCACCACCTGCCGTACATGACCCCATGACCACCGCAATCTGCGGAATGTTTTGCGCGGATAAATTGGCTTGATTGTAAAAAATACGGCCGAAATGGTCTCGATCGGGGAAAACTTCGTCTTGAAGTGGTAAAAACGCACCACCGGAGTCGACTACGTATAGGCATGGCAAGTGATTGTCTGCGGCAATTTCTTGAGCGCGTAAATGTTTTTTTACTGTTAATGGGTAATAGGCTCCGCCTTTTACCGTGGCATCGTTCATAACAATCATGCATTCTTGGTGGGCAACGTAACCGATCCCTGTGATCAATCCTGCTGCGGGTACGGGATCAGGATATACCTGAAAAGCGGCTAATTGTGATAGTTCTAAAAAAGGACTGCCTGGGTCAAGTAAGTGTTGTAATCGTTCACGGGGTAACAGTTTGCCGTGTTGTCGGTGTCTATCGCGCGCGCTTTTATCGCCACCTAACGAAATGTTTGCAACCGTGTCTTGAAGTTGAGTGACTAGGTTATGCATAGCCGATTGATTTGCTTTAAAGTCATCACTAGCGGGATTGAGTTGACTGATGATTTTTGCCATAACGTAGTCCCTTAATTTATAGAATATTACTGAGTGCAATGACTACCCAAACAAACCATGTGATTTCTATGAAATAGGGCAATGATTTGTGTTTGATAGCGTGATACGTTAGCGCGGGTATGCCAGTTAGAATCAAAGGGCTTATGAATAACGCCGTGATGTGACGTAGTTTTAAAGCTGTATGTGAATGCGTAAAAAAAATCTCGAGAGCTGAGTCAACATAAACATAGTATTTGATCGCAGAAGCGGCGACGATGTGTGTGTATTGAGCAAATAAAATAACAACCACACTCATGACCAGATAGATTATGTACGTAAACGTTGATTTAAGCATGAGTATCCACCAGTTCAATAGCCATGGCAGTGGCCTCGCCGCCACCAATACATAATGCCGCAATACCACGTTTTTTATGGTGGTATTTTAGTGCATGAATGAGCGTTACCAAAATACGTGCTCCGGAAGCTCCAATCGGATGTCCTAACGCGCAGGCTCCACCGTGAATATTAACCTGGTCAGGATCTAATTTGAGCGTCGTGATGGCGGCCATGGTTACTACCGCAAAGGCTTCGTTAATTTCAAATAAATCCACGTCACTCAGATTCCAGTTCGCTTTCTGCAAAACTTGATTAATGGCCGAAATGGGTGCTGTGGTAAACCATTGGGGCTCTTGTGCGTGCGTTGCGTGCGACACAATTTTTGCAAGCGGGGTTAGGCCTCGTTTTGCAGCATTCGCTGCAGTCATTACAATTAAACTGGCAGCACCATCGGCAATGGAGCTTGAACTAGCAGCCGTTACGGTGCCATTTTTATCAAATGCCGGCTTCAGTTGTTCTACTTTTGCGATTTTTGCGTGCTCTGGGATTTCATCGTCGGTGATGGTTACTTGTCCTTTGCGATTGCTGATGGTTATGGGGGTAAGCTCATCGGTAAAGGCGCCTGTTTGTTGTGCCGATAAGGCACGTGTCATCGATTGTATGGCAAACGCATCTTGTTGTTCGCGGGTGACATGATATTCACGCGCGGTGGCCTCTGCAAAACGACCCATGAGCGTTCCAGGCTCGTAGATGTCTTCCAGACCATCAAGAAACATGTGATCTTTTAATTCACCATGACCAAGACGATACCCTGCGCGGGCTTTGCTTAGCAAATAGGGGGCGTTTGTCATACTTTCCATACCACCGGCTAAAATAATATGAGCCGAGCCCGCTTTAATTAAATCATGGGCTAACATGACGGCTTTCATGCCTGATCCACACATTTTATTGATGGTCGTAGCGCCTGCCGAAACGGGTATACCCGCGCCAATGGCTGCCTGCCTTGCGGGAGCTTGGCCTATGCCGGCTTGTAGGACGCAACCACTAATGACCTCATCAATGTCGTTTGCGGTGATTCCTGCCTCAAGGATTGCCGCACGGTGTGTGAAGGCACCTAATTCTGGCGCTGATAGGGGAGCCAGTGTACCAAGCAATGCACCAATCGGTGTTCTTTTTGCAGCTACTATGACGATGTCGTTAGGATTCATGCGTTTGTCCTCAGACGATGTACGGTTTTATAGAAAGTAAACACTTTTTTAATCACCCCTCACCCTAACCCTCTCCCCTTGAGGGGAGAGGGGATCAGTTCAGTGGTAAGCTGCAAAAAAATTAAGATATACTGGTTTTAATATTTGATAGACTATACAGTGCAAGAAGATAATTGTGAAGATGTCATCTTAATGGAGTATTGGTTATGCGAAGATTAGTGTTGTGGGGACACCATATTGATGAATATCGTGAGATGTTTCAGTTGTCGGAGTCTGATCTGACAAAGCATTTTTTAGAGTACAGTAGTGGTGCTAGTGCTGTTAATTTTGAACTGCAACATGTTGCTTCAGAATGCATTAGTTGTGATCCTTGGTTTTATCTCGACTCAAACACGTTAAAAACCGAAATAAATACGAATTTCGAAGCGAGATTGCATCAATTTAAAGCGGAAAACCAGGTGTTTGATGTGAGTCGATACGGCAGTCTTGAAAAATTGATTGCTTATCGTCGAGAGGGCATAGCAACATTTTTAGCTGACTATGACCAAGGGCGTATAGATAAGCGTTATTTGCCCGTGACCGATACGGTTTTGCCATTCAGTGATTTTGCGTTTGATTTTGCGCTGAGTACGCACTATTTATTTGCGGATTTGGATCATCAGACAGTCGATTATCATATCGAGGTGATTCAAGAATTAGCACGCGTTGCTAAAGACGTCCGTATTTTTCCATTGGTTGATGTCAATGGCGTACCCTCTCCCATACTTGGCCCGGTTTTGTTAAAATTACATCAAGCTAATTATGGTGTTGAGGTGCGTGATGTTGCTTACCATTTGCAGCCTAAGGGTAATGCTATGTTGCGTGTTTGGGCTCAGCAGTGTGAGGTTTAGGGATCTCGATCATTCGGCATGTAACGAGCAAGGAAAAACCATAATAAAGCAATACTGCCATTCATTATGAAAATTCCTGTGTAACCTAAGTTTTGAAATAGGATGCCAGATAAAGCGCCTCCTGCAAAAATTCCTAAAAATTGACTGCTGGAATAAATGCCCATGGCACAACCCCGGTTGTGGATAGGAGCTTGTTTTGAAATGAGTGAGGGTAGACATGCTTCAAGAATATTGAATGCTACGAAATACGTGAACATGAAAGTCCATAGGCTAAACAGCGAATGATAAGAAAAGGCAAGTACCCATTGAGATAAGCCAATGACAGCAACGGATGCTATAAAAACACGTTTCATTTGACGTTTTTTTTCAGCAAAAACGATACACGGTACCATGGCTAAAAAACTAACAATCATGAGTGGTAAATAAAAATGCCACGAATCGCTTAAATCACCTTGTTTGATTTGCTGTTGTAAGAGCATGGGAATCGCATAAAAGGTGGACGTGAGAATAAGGTGTAGAAAAAATATACCGAGATCCAATCGTTGCAGATTGTGATTACCTATGACGGTTTTAAATCGAATGGCATTCACGGTTGCGTTAGCATCACATGTTTGATGAATGGGGGTGGGGATCATCGTGTGAATCATGAGCAATCCTAGAATTGCAAGTCCGGCGGTGATATAAAAAATACCACTTAACCCAAAGTGACGCGTGATGATCGGACTCAACACGATGGCCAAACTAAAGGATATTCCGATGGTGACGCCAATAACGGCCATGGCTTTTGTGCGATGCTTATCCGGCGTTAAATCAGCTAGTAAGGCAATTAATACACTGCCAATAGCTCCGGCACCTTGTAGTATTCTTGCAAAAATCATGCCATATATTGAGTGAGTGTACGCACCATACACGCTGCCCACGGTAAAAAGAATTAAGCCTAGCGTTAATATAGGTTTTCGGCCGTATCGATCAGATAACATGCCGAATGGAATTTGTAGGATGCCTTGACTTAAACCATAACCTCCTAATGCAATGCCCAGTAATGTGGGTGTTGCTCCTACTAATTGAGTTGCGTAGACGGTGAATACTGGAATCAGCATGAATAAACCCAACATACGGAATGATAATATAGCCGCAATGGGTAGGGCATTGTTTAGCCAAGGTTGTTTCATTGAACACTGTTTCACTTGAAAGACTGGAGTGTGGATTGTATACAAATAGAAAATCATATGCCACGATATCTTGTATTGATTGTGTGGCTTTGTTATTTTGTTGGACTTTGTCCAAAGTCCAATATTTTGGCTTTACTCTGAAAACCCCAGTTCGGAGTTTATGAAACGATGTAGGAGATGTGGATGTACCCAATTTTTGTTAATAGAGTGGCTTTAATTACCGGTGGAGCGCGAGGAATTGGGCGGGCGACTGCTTTAAAATTGGCCCATTCTGGTGCGGATGTGGTGATTGTGTATTATAATAGTTCGGATGAGGCAGCCAAATTAGTCAGTGACGTGGAAGGGTTAGGACGAAAAGCATTGGCCATTCAAGCGAATGTGGCTGACCATCAATCCGTGAAGGATATGTTTACGGTGTTTCGGCAGCATTTTGATCGGTTGGATTTTCTCATCAGCAATGCCGCCAGTGGTGTTCTTAAGCCTGCAATGACGATGACAACCAAACATTGGCGCTGGTGCATGGAAACGAATGCGTTGGCGTTGAATCACCTGGTGACTGAAGGGCGATCGTTGATGCAGTCCGGAGGACGCGTTATCGCTTTATCCAGTTTGGGTGCGCATCGTGCCATTCCAAATTATGCGTTTATTGGTGCTTCGAAAGCGGCGCTGGAAGCGTTGGTGCGCTCATTGAGTTTAGAATTAGCCGAGTTGGGAGTGACTGTGAATACGGTTTCTGCTGGAGTCGTTGATACGGATGCTTTGAAACACTTTCCCAATCGCGAACAGTTGCTTGCCGAATATCAGGCGCATGCTTTGTCAGATCGAGCACTTACACCGGACGATGTGGCTAATGCTGTGTATTTGTTGTGTTTGCCTGAGGCCGATATGATCAGAGGACATACGCTGTTTGTGGATGCTGGTTATAGTGTGGTTGGATAGTGGACGTGCACATTCTTTCCGTAACGCAACTCAATCGCCATATTCGTAACATTCTAGAACAGGATGTTGGTGAAGTGTGCGTGGAAGGTGAAATTTCCAATTTAACTAAACCCGCATCGGGTCATTTTTATTTTACTTTGAAAGATGCTACGGCCCAGATTCGATGTGTGTTTTTTCGTAATCGTCATACGAGTGGGCACACGCGTCTTCAAAATGGTCAGTTAGCTCTTGCGCGAGGTAAATTAAGTTTATACGAAGCGCGAGGTGATTATCAGCTGATTATTGAGGAGTTACGTGAAGCGGGTCAGGGTGATTTAAATCAGTTGTTTGAATTGCTTAAAGTGAAATTGGCAGCACTCGGATTGTTTGAGGCCGCGCGTAAAAAAAAGTTACCCAGATTTCCACACAGTATTGGTGTTATCACGTCAGCAACGGGAGCCGCGTTGCGCGATATTTTGACTACGTTAGCACGTCGTTTTCCGCAAGCGTGTGTGTTGATCTATCCTAGTGATGTTCAAGGCAAATCAGCGGCACCTCAGTTGGTAGCGGCTATCCAACGCGCAAATATTGAAAAACGCTGTGATGTCATTATTTTGGCGCGTGGTGGCGGCAGTATCGAAGATCTGTGGGCGTTTAATGATGAAACATTGGCTTATACCATTGCCGAAAGCTTGATTCCCATTGTTTCAGGTGTGGGGCATGAAACGGATTTTACCCTAGCTGATTTCGTTGCTGATTTGCGAGCAGCAACGCCCACCGCGGCAGCCGAAGCGGTGACCCCTGACCAACTGGAGTTAATGAGTTATTTTCAAACGATGTGTGATCGTTTACTGGCGGTGATGCAACGATGCGTTCAGCATAGGGTGTTATTATTACGTCATGAAATCCAAAAAATAACCTCACCGGGTCAATTGATCGCAACGTATTGGCAAACTTTGGATTATTTGGAGCGCCATTTATTTCAAGCCGTACAGTATTCATTCACACAGAGACAACATCGATTGCATCTTATGATAGCGCGTTTGCAGGCTCAGAATCCGCAGTTGTTGTTTCTGCAAGCAACGACACAAATCAGCCGATTAGAAAATCAGTTATTTCAAGCGATGAACAATTATTTGCGAATAATAAAACAGCGGTTTCATTCGCAGTTGGTGACATTGCACGCGGTTAGTCCTTTAGCGACGTTGGATCGAGGTTATGCTCTTGTGACTCATAACCAACGATTATTATTTGATAGTAAGGACGCTGGAGTCGGTGATGTGGTTCAGATACGATTAGCCAGAGGGCGTTTAATTTGTGAGGTGTTAGAGCATGCAGAACCCGTGTGATGTGAGTTTACGAGATAAAATTGGCCAACTGTTGATTATTGGTTTTGATGGAAAACATGCCACAGCGGATGCGTTGATTGTTAAGCAACTGGATACTTGCTATTTAGGCGGTGTTATTTTATTTGATTATCATTTTCCATCAAAAACCTTTGATAAAAATATTGAAAGTCCAAACCAAGTGCGAGCATTAAATGCCGATTTACAACACTTTAATTCCCTTGCGAACGCCAAGCATCAACGCCCCGATCTACCTCTATTAATTGCCGTGGATTATGAGGGAGGCGCTGTAAATAGGTTGAAAACATCGTATGGTTTTCCTGAAACGATAGCAGCGGATGTCGTTGGACAGGGGAGTCATGAGACGGCTGAACACATTGTTTCTGTTATGGCTCATACCTTAAACGATGCTGGTTTTAATTTAAATTTTGCACCAGTGCTTGATGTGAATGTGAATCCTGATAATCCTATATTAGGTAAGCTAGGTCGTTGTTTTGCAGATAATGCCAAAGACGTCGCGCGTTTTGGGCGAATTTATGCAGCAGGATTGGCGAAAGACGGGATTCAACCTGTGTATAAGCATTTCCCAGGACACGGTAGTTCAGAAGCCGATTCGCATTTAGGTTTTGTAGATGTAACGGATACGTGGCAGGAGATTGAATTGGATCCGTATCGTTTGTTGTTGAGTAATTCAGATGAGTGCCGCATGATCATGACCGCTCACATCATCAACCGACATTTGGATGAGTCGGGTTTACCGGCTACGTTGTCTTATAAAATGCTCACGGAGCTGTTACGTCATGAGATGCATTATAATGGAATTATTATCACCGATGATATGCAAATGAAGGCTATTTCTGATCAGTTTGGTTTAGCTGAGTCATTACGATTAGCCCTAAATGCCGGTGCCGATATGTTTATTTTTGGAAATCAATTGGTTGATAAACCGCAAGATCCCCGAGAGATTATTGATAGGATTGAAACCGATGTGCTATCGGGAGTCATTAGCGAAGCACGAATTAATGAGTCTTATGCACGGGTTGTTGCTTTTAAACAAAGGTAACTACTCACTCCCTAACGGTCATAGTTAGGCTGTCAATGTACTATTTACGATCAAAATTAAGTCCATTGTATTCTTCGTCATCATCACTGCTAACAATGCGCTCAACTCCGATGTTATATACGAACAATGTGCTAAGTTGTGGAATGGAGTGGTTTATTGACGCAACCGAGAGGTTACTGTTTTGCGAAGAATAGTCTGTGACTTGGTTTGGATGTGGTTGGTTCCTGGGCGTGTTGATAGGGGTATTGGATTCCGATCGACTGGCCTGAAGATGGGGCTGCTCAAGATAAATGGCACCGGCTTGAAGAATCATATTTAACGCGATTTCTTGAATGAATCTTTTTTTCTCAAGCACACTGAGGCTTAAGTAAAATTGATAGAGCGCCTCAAGGTTTTCCGCGTCCGTCATGGGAGCGGTTGGGTTTATAATCTGTTGTTCCCAGGCTATAAGATGTGATTGTAAACAATCGATAATCTGATGTTCTGCTTGCAAAAGACCATCTACTTGACTCAAGCAGAACTCTCGTTCCTTATTAATTTTATCTTCAGAAAAAAATAACGATTCAACAATGTGCGCGATGTTGTTTCGTTCAAACTCAAGCTCAAAGTCAGTCAAGAAATCAAGGTCGGATTTGTGATTTTTGTCGCGATTTTTATGTTCCCCTTGACAGGTTTTGATAAAATCACCCAATGTAGTAGCAGGATCGCCCTCTCTTTGATCGTGTTCTTTCGATTTAGCTACGGAAAATTCAATTTGCATACCCAGTTTTGGAATGAGTGCCAATAAAAAAGCCTGATAATTGTATCGGTCCTCTTCATGTGGATAATAAGCTTGAAATGGGTGCTTGGTATTTTCAAAGAAAACCCGCATGAGGGGTTTATCTGCATGCTGCTCTAGATGATGTGGTTTCAATTTTTGATATTGTTCGAGATGCGCCAGCGAATTCGTTTCTTCGCAGTCTGTTTGTCGTTTAACAACATTCAGAATAGCTGCTGGGGTTTTATCACAAACACCCGTAATGATTGCTGCAATTTGAATCTTTTTGATCAACTCGGCATTGGATGGATCACAAATTGGAATGTCTGCTTGGACGGACGCCGTTTCAAATAACTGATATAAAGCAGATAGATCCATCGTGCTTATGGGGCTGTAGACCATTGTGGTACCCAATGGGATAATATACCCCGCTATGTAGTGAATTAGCTGTGCTATTTCAATCGGTAAGTTTCGAAGTCCATGGGGTGGTGTGGTTAACCACTCAGTCACGCGCTCAGCAGTGGCTAGTTCCACACTGGCACATGAACCGGGATTTGTTTGTTCGTAATCATGGCATTCGATGAAAACACTGATGATGTTGCGAATGAAAATATCTACTGGGTCGTCTTCGCTAGCAAAAAGACCGTGGTCGTCAGTTATCACGCGCATCGCACGCTTTTTCATTTCAGAGGCGTGTTTTAATGTGTGATGGACTAAGTGAGCCGTTTCCGCTTGCTCGATAATATCGGGAAGATGTGATGAGCGTAGCGTTTTAATGATACTTCGAATGTTTGGATTTTCGGTAGTCAGATAGATTCTAAGCATAGAAATGATGTTTGGTTCCAGCTTGTTTTGCATGTCTAAATGATGGATGACTGTGTCAAAATGATGTGCCTTTAAAAAAAGTTTTTTAGCAGGGTCGCATAGCAAATTGAGATGATTGATTAAGGCATCGTAAACTGATTTATTTTTGTTTTGTAGTTTTTTAAGAAACTTCAATGAGCTTGGTTGTAAACATGGCGTGTTAATAAATCGATCGATAAAATGAGGATCGCCGGGTTCGGCTAACTGCTCTGTGTCATCTGATATGGCGCTTAAGTGCGGATCGATTTGTCGTCTACTCGTGGAGTTTTTGCAGCCCATGTCAATTTCCGTTAATAAAATGTTGTATAGATTGTATTATGTGAATCCCAATGTCAATGTGAATTACACAATTTTTACATAAAATATGCATAATTCGCAACTCCCCAGGTTATGGATAAGTTTAGTGGGGAGTTACCATAACAGCAATTCTGGGTAAATAGATAAGGCCAATGCTGTAGCGTGCCCACCCTTATATGAAAACAATATGTAGAAGGTTGTAATCGGCATGAAGCCAAAGAAACACTTGGGATTTAGTGGGATGCGGACGATGTTATCGTCTTGCTTTAATAAAATACCGGAACACAGGCAAAGCAAT
>JAUYQG010000008.1 GCA_030695645.1 Legionellaceae bacterium | reverse complement strand
AATTTTTATTTTTTTAGCGTTGTCGTCTCGTGTGCGTTGCACACTCGCCGACTATTTGATAGGATCCAAAGGATAGATTGAGTAATTGATCTTCTATCTTAAATCAAGCCACTTCCTGTCTCACCGATGGGGTCCACTGTAGTTCGTAATAAAATCTTTTTTAATTTTTTCAATCGCATCTGGAGCAATGCCTTGAACATGGCCAGAATCTTCCACACCGAGTAAAATGGTACCCCCGTGGCGATTGAGGAACGCACAAACCGATTCATATACGCTGCGAGTAACACTGGTTTTAGACTCTTTAAATTCAAGCGTTAAACTTTCTCCGCCCTGTATGAGTTTCAATAATTCTTGTTCGCTGATGTTCATGATTACTCGTTGTTGTTATTTGTAACTGGTGACACATTGTCACCGGTTAGTTTGTAGCATTGTATATTATTCAATCGGTGATAAATTGTCATGAACTGAATTTGTATCTCGTAATACATTTTCAATACACTGCGCCCATTGCTCTAAAGCATCCTTTCTCTGTGGCAGCATCTCATTCTTATTATAAGTTGCCATAATCCTCGGCATTTTATGCCCTAAACATTTTTCAATGACAACAGGATCGATATTCAGTGTTTCACCAAGTTGCGTTGCAAATGTGCGACGCAGATCATGCGCCGTCCATTCTGGAATACCCACTTTGTCCTGCATGCGCCGAATCGCCCTGGGTAATGCATTTTCATCCAGCGGTTTATTCTCAATCAACCCTGGTAATACAAATGATGAATCACATACCGCTTTTAATTCCTCAAGTACGGCTTTTGCTAAATGCGACAAATGAATTTTCACTGTCACTTTTCCTTTGTTATGCTCAGGTGGAATTGTCCAAAGTGAATTGGGAAAATCCATATGATGCCATTGGGCTAAACGTATCTCTGCCGTTCTAACCCCAGTGAGAACAACGATTTTAATCGCGCTCTTTGTCTGGAACGACATCTGGCATTGACTGCTATCCAAGAATTGCCAAATTTTTCCAATTTCATCCAACGTTAAGAACCGTTCACTGGGACGCTCAGTACCGCCAATATCTTTGGCTCGAATGCTTGCAGCAGGATTTTGCTGAATATTACCGCGACTCACCGCATAATTGAAGGCTTGTTTTAATGAGCTTAAGATCCTGTTGGCAAGAATAGGGGCGCCTCTCTTCACAATGGCATCTAAGGCATGCGTGATATCGATGGTTTGCAGTGTTTCAAGCGCCTTGTGTCCCAGCAACGGAATAATATCAGCATCGATTTGTTTTTTTACATCCAGTGGCCGTTTACGATTTTTCACAATGTAAGCGTGATACCAGTCTGTGAATAATTTTTCTACAGTATAAATTTCCCGCGATTGTTCCTGTTTCTGATGTTCAATAGGGTTAATGCCTTGTTCTTTTAGCTCCTGTGCTTTTAATAGAAAATCTCTTGCTTGCTTAAGGCTGACAGCAGGGTATTTGCCTAACGTCATTTTTTGTCGCTTACCATTCAGCGTATATCGATAGATCCATGATTTACTGCCGCTGGGCATTACACGGATGCCTAATCCACTAGACTCTGTTGTTTCATACCAGTTTTTCTCAGACTTTAAATTTTTGAGGTAGCTATCAATGAACTTCATCTGGTACCTTAATATTTTTGGTACCGATCTTGGTACCTGTTTTTATGTTTACCATTGATAGTAAATGATAGCGATTTAAATAGCAATATGGTATTTTATCTATGTGTACAAAGGGTTTTGAGGTGTGATTGATATCATTTTATATTAATTGAAATCAGACAAAAAATGACTGTTAATCATTAGGTCGGCGGTTCGAGTCCGTCCCGGGGAGCCATATGCAGTAAGGGTTATATGGCGAAAATAAAAAATTCCCTTCTCTATATTCTTAAAAACGTTCCTCTAAACGTTCCTCCGTTCACGTTGTTAAGTGCTTGTCGGCCATATGTTGTCAGTTTAATGCAATGATCTTCATCGACAGCTTACTTAAATAAAAACGTTTCCTGAAGTATCACATTTATCACGAACGTCACTCAGAAGGTTAATTACAATGATGATTATAAAAAGAAAGTACCTGTCAGAAAATCCGGCTTAATGTAAATGGATTGTTACATTAAGCCAGAATGAATTAGGGCTATTATTTATTTGTTAATGCAGAAGATACCTCTTCTTCCTCGTCTTCTAAAATTTCAACTCGGCTCTCGTTATCTCCTCTGAGCTGCTTAACAGCCGTTTCATTAATAATTTGCAACCCTTGTCGAACTTTCATCTCACCATCGCTATCATCCGCAGCTAAAAATGTTGTGACAGTTCTACCATTATCTTCAGTTTGTTGAGTGGCACTGAACATGCTGATTTCGCTGCTAGACCATGTGCCCCATCCCTCATACTCAGATCGGCAATCCAAAGAACCTCTTTGCTTCAAAAAAGTTGTTATAAAACCATCTTGTCCTTCAGGTATGCGATGAGCATTTTCTCTGTATGCTAATTGCTGTTTGGTTCGTGTACTTTGACTATCATCATGCCATTTTGCGCTCGCAGGCAGAAGCCCCACAGCCTTCAGAGAACGCAAAACAATGTCATCTTGTTGCTGAGCACTTTCTCTAGGTATGAGTGCATTAATTTGACTATAAGAAGAGCGCACTTCTACCTCTTGATTTGTTTCTACTAAACCATCTCTATTTGATAACATAATCTCACCTATAAAATACAATGAAACAAAATTGTATCATAATTAACCCACTATTGTAAACTTTAATCATCAGTCAATCGAAAAATGAAACGTTAATTATCAACCTGTCGTTTATTTGCCGATAATGAAAGGGGTCAAGTTTGTTTATATACCTATATTTAAACCTTCAATGTTTATCTCCATATACAAACAGATTTGACCACTTTAGCCCATCAAAAAATTACTGAGCCTTCTTGTGCTAGGCAATTATCGTTTTAACTCAGACGAGAATTGATAAACTTGATGGTTGTTGAGAAGCATTGTCCTTGCTGAGTTATTTTTGAACTATTTTAATTTGACTTTTATATCTCAATTTAGTAAACTTTAGTTAAGTGGATTGGGGAATCCCAGTCGGCGTCTAGGCCTTGGTGAATACCAGGGCTTTTCGCTTTTTAGGGGAAGCATTTTATACCCCAGTCTTCTTTTTTGCCATTCGCATCACAATAGATCTTTTTTTCAATAATCGAGTACGCGCGATTATCCTGCGTAGGATCAAGTAGATATCTTCCTATTGGTCGAGCAATCAGATCAGCTAGCTGTAAGCCACAGGAATTAGATTTCTTATCTGCAAGGATTATATCGAAAGGCAATACACCCGACCGATTTCCACCATCACAAACACGCCTAAATTCAAGCTCTAAATCTTTATCTTCTTTTTTACCACGGCATTCAAAGACAAAATGAGTACGCTTTTGGTTTTGTTGCTTTTCATTGAGAAAACTGTAAATGCGTTCCAGTCCAAAGCCTAATGCCAAATGATAGGGATTTGAAGGATCTGCATAATGAGTTTTTAACAATTCTTTTCTAATAACGACACTCACGACAGTAAACGGCGATTCGCTGACGAGCTGATTAAGAGCTCCCATAAACGTATGACGCCGCTCTTCATTAATCAGTATTACAAACTCGTTTTTAGCTTTGCGGATGTCGAACTCATGCAATAAAACCATATCATGGCCAAATTGATTGAATTTAAATTGGTAACTGCTCATACCCATTCGCCGCTACGCGTCAAACGGGCATGAGAGAATCAAGGATTATGTTATTCGGGAATGGCCCCATTTAATGCCATATTGATAGCAATCAAGGGATTGAAGCCACGATTTTTCATTTTTACAAGCGCGTTGTAATAATCGTTTCATTTTTTTTGCCCAACGATAACCATTGGAATCGATAATAAAAGCCAGTTCGCGTAATAAATGAGAACCACATAAACCATGCTTCAAATGATTATAAGATAAATAAGAAGCCCAACAATCGTGGATCATGACCCCACCATAACTCGGAATGATAGCAATATCGTCCATCGCTTCTTTCCCTCGTTTGCGGTGGAGAAATTTCAATGTTAAATCGCCGGCAGAATACACGTGAATCCAATGATTTTGCTTATCCACACGCAACGATGTTTCATCGGTATGCATCGAAGGGAATGTCATCAACTGGATAGTCGTATTTTTTTCCCAAGGCGCTAAAGCAGTATGCAAGCGCATGATGAAGTTGAGTATGCTTGCTTCGGATATCGTCCTGCCAATCAATGCCTCCATCATGTCTACCACTCGGTTCAGTGATATCATGAATTATCTGGCGTTGTTTGAGAGTTGGACTTTGGACAAAAAGACATGAAAAAAGCCTCATGTCTTTCTGTCCAAGAAACTTGAGATCCATTACTCTCAACCAGTTCATTAATTACACTATATGCAACTGTTTTCATAAAATAGATCGATTTCACCTAGTAATAT